>CAYLOO010000092.1:0-10583 GCA_964385355.1 uncultured Anaerolineaceae bacterium | reverse complement strand
ATATGCCTCCAGCTCACCACGCTTCGTGCGGAGCACAAGACTCCGATCGGAGGGATTTTCCATGCCTATACATTACTACACGATTACTTGAGGATATGTTGCAGTTCGTTAACAAAAACACAGCCTGCGGGAGATTTAACGCACGGACATCAAAGCGCAGGCTGCGCTTGCGACCGGAAGCAGAGCCTCCTGACCCCATACAAACCAACACCCCTTTTTTCCAAAAGCCTTAACGCTTTACGGTATAATCGCCGGCATTAGGAGGGTTTCATGATTGAGATTACAGAAAATGCCGAGAAGGTAATCAAGGATTTATTACGGGAGGAGAGTAAATCAGGACTGTCCTTGCGGATGCAGATCGCAGGCCGCGGACCAGGAGGTTTCCAATACGCGGTGAGGTTTGTGCCGGAGGAAGATCAATCTACCGATGATGAAGCAATCCAGTTTGAAGGCTTTAAAGTCCTGGTCGATCTTGAGACCGCACCAAATATTAAGGGCTCCACGCTGGACTATAAAGAAGACGATTTCCAGCGAGGCTTTCTTATCGACAACCCCAATCCTGTTTGGAAGGACTCAGACGCGCAGGCAGTTCAAGAGCTATTGGACACCAAGATCAATCCTGGCCTGGCTTCACACGGGGGTTTTGTGGCTTTGCTTGACTATAAGGACGACACCGCATATATCGCCTTCGGCGGTGGTTGTCAGGGCTGTGGGCTTGTCGATGTGACGCTTAAGGATGGGGTAGAGGTTGCGATTCAAGAAGCCCTGCCTCAGGTGAAAAAAGTCATTGACACAACCGACCATACTTCAGGCAAGAATCCTTTCTACAATAGCGATGGGGAGGGGAATTCAGAGGTCTCTTGAATGCTGCTCAACTCCTCTAGAAACATCGAGAACACGAAAGGGGCTCCGACAATTCTTCGGAGCCCCTTTTATTATCTCGACTTCCAGGGTTCAAACATCCAAATTGCGGACTTCCTTCGCATGTGTTTGGATAAATCGGCGTCGCGGCGGCACGGCGGCGCCCATAAGCATATCAAACGTCCGGTCTGCCGCTGCTGCATCTTCGATTGTAACCTGGAGCAAGATCCGATTGGCGGGATCCATCGTTGTGTCCCAAAGTTGCTCCGGGTTCATTTCACCCAAGCCCTTGTAGCGCGAGAGTGAAACGCGATCTCCGTCGACACCCAACCCCTTGATAACCTGATCCCTTTCAGCTTCGGTATAAGCATAATGGATCTTCTTCTTGTAACTGATACGATAAAGAGGCGGCTGAGCGACGAATAGATGCCCCTCGTCAATCAACTGAGGCATATAGCGGAAGAAGAATGTCAAGAGCAGTGTGCGGATGTGGCTGCCGTCCACGTCCGCATCGGTCATAATAATGATCCGCCCATATCGCAAGCCCTCGACATCAAAAGTCTCTCCGATGCCGGTTCCCAAGGCAGAGATCATCGCCTTGACCTCATTGTTGGAGAGGATCTTATCCAACCTGGCTCGCTCTGTGTTCAGGATCTTGCCCCGAAGCGGTAGGATGGCTTGGAAATGTCGATCACGACCCTGCTTCGCAGTACCACCCGCAGAATTGCCCTCCACAATATAGAGCTCACACTTATTCGGATCTCGTTCAGAGCAATCCGCCAGTTTCCCCGGAAGCGTCATGCTCTCCAGTACACTCTTACGGATAACCAGATCACGCGCTTTCTTCGCTGCATCTCTCGCCCTTGCAGAAGTCAGGCATTTCTGCACGACCGCCTTTGCCGCCCTGGGATTTTCTTCCAGGAATTCATTGAAAGCCTCACCCAACACCTGCTGGACTTGGGTCTGGACCTCCGCGTTCATTAGCTTTACCTTGGTCTGACTTTCAAACTGGGGATCGCGATGCTTGATGCTGACAATCGCCGTAAGCCCCTCGCGGGTATCATCACCGCTAAAATTGGGGTCCGTATCCTTCAGTAAGTTGTTCTTGCGCGAATAATCGTTAATGGTTCGGGTGATTGCGGCCCGGAGCCCTGTCAGATGGGTGCCGCCATCGACAGTGTTGATCGTGTTTGCGAATGAATATACCGACTCAGCGTAGGCGTTTGTATATTGAAGTGCGACCTCGATCCCGGTTCCACCTGTTTCTTTCTCAACATGAACTACGGGGTGGAGGACATCCCTGTTGTGATTTAGATACGCAACGAAGGACTTGATCCCGCCCTCGAAGAAGAAGGTTATCTCTCGGCCATCGCGCTCATCGAGCAGATGGATGGCGACACCCCGAGTGACAAACGCCATCTCTCTGAAACGTTGGATAAGACTCTCATATCGATACTCGAAATCCCCTACGAAGATCGTCCGATCAAACATGAATGTGGTTTTCGTGCCTGTCTCATTTTTCGAGACTTTTCCAATAGCCTTAACCGGGTCCATTGGAGCGCCTCGTTCATAGCGCTGGAAGTAGACCTTTCCGTCCCTCTTGACCTCCACTTCACACCACTCAGAAAGCGCGTTTACAGCCGAGACGCCAACGCCGTGAAGCCCACCGGAGACTTTGTAGCCATCCCCGCCAAACTTGGCGCCGGCATGCAGTATGGTCATTACGATTTCGAGGGCGGATTTTTTCTGCTCTGGGTGCTTATCGACAGGGATGCCGCGCCCATTGTCCTCGACCGATACACTGCAATCGGGATGGATCACTATATCGATTCGATCACAGGCGCCGGCAAGTGCCTCGTCAATTGAATTGTCAACAACTTCATATACCAGGTGATGAAGCGCTTTTATATCCGTGCCACCAACATACATGCCCGGTCGGCGGCGGACAGCCTCTAAGCCCTCCAGAACCTGGATATCTTTTGCTGCATAGCTGCTTACTTTTTTTTGAGACCGCTTGGCCACGTTGCGTTCTCCTTTATCTATTCCCTGTTGATAACCAACAGAGTCGATTTACCGTCTCTCTTCGAGTATTAAGAATTGCTTTACTCATTCGTCCGTAAGCTTAGGTTCTTCCTGATTCAGCACATTCATGATCCGGGCGAGTTGCCACTCGAGCCATTCCTTTCGCCCTTGAAAGAACACATAACTTCCGGCGATCAACATTGTTGCGAGAAAAGCATGGCCCATTATGGCTAACGCGAAAATCCACGAGTCTTCTTGCGCCAGAGACCAGACCTTATAGGTGGATACCCACATGATGAGAAATGCAGTGATCAGATATCCGGTTGACCCAAAAAAATTAAACCGAACTACGCGGATGCTTTGTTTAACCGCGCTCCAGATTCCCAGGCGGTAACGGATAATGCCGTGGGGGGTAAATGCTACGTAAACCCCGGAGACGAAAAGAACAGGCAGGGCGATATAAGTTAGGCCATCGATCCCGGCAACGAGCATGCCGATCGTTAGGACAACTACCGTGAGCAGATACCCTCCTAGTGCCAGAAAGACCAATTTCATCCAATCCCGCCATAGATGGTCAAATTCAGCTTCCGGATCGACCTGCTTGGCCACCAATCGATGAAAGATCACACCCGCGCCGATACCCACCAGCGCCAGAGTGAACCATATTAATACGACAAACATCGGGTCGAGTATCTCCAACTGTGATACCGGTCCAAGTGGGGTAAGCACAGGCATTCGACCCGCCACCAAACTCGGTATGCCCACTGACACGCTCGTGAGTAGGGCGAACAGAAAATTGAAAGGCATCCCCCCGGGAAGCGTGCTGAACGACGCAAGAAGGTTATACCTATCACTAAATAGACCCAGCGTTTCCTGGAAGAAAGCCAGCTGCTCCATCATGACAGGATCTTTACCCACCGGGATACTCAGTCCGGCTGCGGCAGCGTGAAGAAGGGCTGCCATCGCCAGATGCGGACCGAACCAGAGGAACAAATCCAAAAGCACGGACGGTATGATTAGGAGCGGCTTTGCCGCTATTCTATCAAACCCAATCAACAATGCGGATAGTATACTAATCGTCTTGGGTTCAACCTGATTATCAGATAGTTTCACGAAATATGATTCTACCACAGCGGGCATTTTTTCCTTATTTTTCGCCGCTCTCAACTTGCGCTTTTTCCACTTGACAGCACCTGCCCGATGTAAATTTCTGCTTGGTTGACCTGCATTTTTATATCCGCTAGAATCGCTCCACAAGGGAAGAATCTTGACCAAACACATAGCAATCATCACGGACTTCGGCATAGATGACACTTACCTAGGGATGATGAAGGCGGCTATCGCCGGCATCTCTCCGGCTGCGCGCATCATCGACCTTACACACGCAATCCCCGCTGGCGATGTCCAGCGTGCCGCCTTCGAAGCATGGCGTGTACGATCCTACCTCCCGCCGGAAACCATTCTCCTGACGGTCGTTGACCCCGGTGTCGGAACAACCAGGCGGGCGGTAGCAATTAAGCTGCCCGGTTTGTGTTGCGTCGGTCCTGATAACGGTGTCTTCAGTTTCTTGCTCTATTCGGTCGATAAGTACAAAGCGGCGGAATTAAGGAACCCTCATTATCAGCTGCAAACAATCAGTCATACCTTTCACGGGAGAGACGTCTTCGCCCCTGCGGCAGCCTACCTGGCACAAGATATTCCGCTTGAGGAATTCGGTCCGCTAACTCAAGAGCTCGTTCACATACCCGATCCGCTTCTAGAGGATTTGGGAGCGGGATCCATCCAGGGCGAGATCATGCACAGCGACCTTTTTGGCAACCTGATTACGAGCATTGGCAGGTTCGACAATACGGACGCTGACCTTTCCCTCAAGCCCTGGATCCCATCGTTCTCGGCGCGTCCACTCATCGTCCAAGATTACGAGGTGATTCTCCCGCAGGGGAATGTAGTACCATTGGGTCGAACTTTCGGGGACGCCGCGAAGGGCGAGGCGCTGGCCTATATTGGGAGTTCAAGTTTGCTTGAAATCGCGATAAATGGCGGTAACGCAGCGAAGACACTCAACCTCACCCCGGGCGACGAGATTATCTTCAAGTTAAAAGGATGAAACATGCCCGCATTTCTCATTGAAGGTGGATATCCACTTAAAGGGGAAGTCACACCCTCTGGCAACAAGAACGCCGCGCTGCCGCTGCTGGCCGCGTGCCTTCTCACCGATGAACCCGTAGTCTTGCACAACATCCCACAGATCGGTGATGTACATGTGATGAGGCAGCTGCTTGAGACTATGGGCGTGAAGATCGATGACCTTAAACCCCACACTTGGCGCGTGCACGCTGATGAAATTCGAGATTGTGATCTCGACCCGAATTTGGCCAGGCAAATTCGCGCTTCGGTACTACTTGCCGGACCTATGCTGGGGCGAAAGGGAGGGGTTGATTTGCCGCCGCCAGGCGGCGACGTCATCGGACGCCGTCGCGTGGACACACACCTCATGGCTCTCAAGCGTTTGGGTGCTGAGGTGAAATATGGCGAAAAAGAACTCTCCATGCGCGCGCCCAAAGGGTTATCAGGTACAAAAATCCTCCTTGACGAAGCCAGCGTTACTGCGACAGAGAATGCGATCATGGCCGCCGTTGTCGCTCCGGGCGAATCGATGATATTGAATGCTGCCTCCGAACCCCATGTCCAGGAGCTTTGTGTATTCCTGAATCAATTGGGAGCGAACATCGAAAACATTGGCTCAAACTCTTTGGCAATCTCCGGCGTGGGGAAGCTGCATGGAGGCGAACACACAATCGGTCCAGATTACCTTGAAGTTATGAGCTTGATAGGCGCTGCTGTAATAACAGGCGGCGAGATCACGGTCCGTGATGCTGCCCCGGAACATTTAGCCATGGCGCGCCTCGTTTTCAATAAGCTTGGCGTCGATTGGGAAACCGATGGGCAAGACATCTTCGTCCCCGCCGATCAGAAGATGAAAGTGGAGTTCGATATCGGCGAGAAAATCCCCCAAATTAGCGTGATGCCATGGCCAGCATTCCCGACCGACCTTATGAGCATTGCCATTGTGGTCGCCACACAATGTGATGGCACCGTGCTCTTCCACGATTGGATGTATGAGACACGGATGTTCTTCATTGACAAACTCGTATCGATGGGAGCAAACATCATTCTTTGTGATCCACACCGCTCTATCGTCCAAGGACCCAACCGGCTTTTCGGAGAGCCGCTTGAAAGTCCGGATATTCGTGCCGGGCTTGCGCTCACACTGGCAGCGCTCACCGCTGAGGGGTCATCTCGTATCAGGAACATTGGCCAAATCGAACGCGGCTACGAGCGAATTGACGAGAAGCTTCAGAGTTTAGGAGCACATATCCAACGCCAGGAAGATGAATAAGTAACAAAAACGGGTTATCAGCCTATCCCCAGGGATCCCCACTGCTTCCTCGGCCTGAAGGATGGATTTTTCTAGATAGTGGACAGCTCACGCCCACCAATACATCCTTCCCCTCTGGTTTTCTTCGACTGTCCGTTGACCGGCTACAAGGCGCGCGGTATAATCTGCCGGTTGCACACTTTGTGAAGTAGCCAATTAACAGAGGAAATTTGAATGCCGAAACGCACATATCAACCGAAGATACGTCGCAGACTTCGAGTGCATGGATTTCGATCCCGGATGAAAACAAAGGGCGGTCGATCCGTCATCAAGGCTCGCCGCCTTAAAGGTCGTCATCATCTCTCTGTCCGGATGAATGAGCACGTCAAAAAAGTGAACTGGAAGGCTTGATCGGTCACCTGAATAAGGTGAGGGCCTGTTTCGACCGGCCAAGCGGATGAACCGAAAATACCGGCTAACCAATTCGTCCGACTTTCAGCGGGTGCGGCGCACAGGAAAATCCTTTGCCCACCCGCTTGCCATTCTGATAGCCAGCGCGAACAATCGCCCCATCTCACGCTTTGGCTTCACAACTGGTAAAGCCCTCGGCTCTGCAGTGCGAAGAAACCGGGCAAAACGCCTCCTGCGCGAGGCGATTCGAGGGCACTTGACTACAATTGAACCTGGCTGGGATATCGTGATAATTGCACGCTCCATGATTTTTGAAAGTTCTTGGAGCGAGATCCAGGCAGCAATTACAAATCTTATTCAACGTGCAGGATTGTTCGGAAAATAACGGGCAAAGTATGAGTGATCACATTCAAGATCTAGAACCAAGACTGAGGGATATTCCTATAACGTTGGAAAACCTTCCCCGCCTACCTTTTCTTGCACTCATCCGGCTCTACCAAGCAGTGATCTCTCCAGGGCTACCATCGGGTTCCTGCCGTTTCGAACCGACCTGTTCGCACTATGGTTATCAGGCGATTATTAAATACGGCATCATTAAAGGCGGCTCGCTGGCGGTATGGCGTATCCTACGCTGCCAGCCTTTTCATCCCGGCGGATATGATCCCGTTCCTTAGGAGAATTATGAGTAAAGCATTCTTTCCATCGAAGAAATTTTTTCTGCCAATAATACTGGGCCTTTCTGCCCTCCTGTTAGTGGGCTGCACTGGTCGTAGTATCATGGCTGCCTCCAGCTGGCCGGGATTAACGGTTAACGAGGATGTTGCCTATTTGGCTTACAACGAATACGTACGCGCAGTCGATCTCACGAGCGGACGTGAAGTCTGGAGTTATCCGCCAGAGGCAGATGCCAAGATCGCATTCTATGCCCCTCCGGCTATCGGACCGGATGGCACCGTCGTCATCGGGGGTTATAACAACAAAGTCTATGCGCTGACGCTGAACGACTCCTTTGTAAATGTCCTATGGTCATTCGAAGAAGCTACCAATCGCATCATCGGGGGACCGGTAATCATCGATGATATGGTTCTCGTCCCCTCTGCTGACGAGCGACTATACGCGCTTGATCTTGAAACCGGTGACCCAGTATGGGACAAGCCATTCGAGGCGCAGCATGCGCTTTGGTCCTCGCCAGTTATTCAAGATGACCGAATCTACCTAGCTTCGTTGGACCACCACATCTACGCCTTGGATCTTGAAACGGGGCGTGAGATCTGGCAAGCAAATCTGAGTTCTACTATTTCCGACTCCCCGTCGCTCACTGAAGATCTTGTCTTCGCTGGAACTTTTGAGGGGATATTGTTCGCCCTCAATAACAGCCACGGAGAGGTCGTCTGGCAATTCAAAGCAGATGGCGCGATCTGGGGTTCCCCCGCAATCCTGGACAGCGTGGCCTTCTTCGCAGATGTGTCAGGAACAGCCTACGCAATAGAAATCGCTTCCGGAAAAGAATTATGGCGAAAGGAATTACCCGGCAGTTCCGCCGCTTCTCCTACAATCCTGGAGGACAGAGTCTATTTCATAAGTGAAACGGGCGAGGTGACTGCATTCCTGGCGGAAAACGGCGATCCAGTATGGCCAAGCAGCGCTGACATGGCGGGGAAGCTTCTTACTGATTCGATCCCCACAGAGTATGGTCTGCTTGTTCCAGCGATGGAAAGCGAATGCGTGGTTTTTAGCGTAGACCCGAGCACGGGCGCTGCCCGATGCATTATCGAACCTAAGTAAAAGACAAAGGTGATCTTGTATGTGGAACACAATAATTCTTGAACCGATGATCAACTCACTGCTTTTCATCTATAGCCTACTCGGGCAGAACTTCGGTTGGGCGATTATCATCTTCACCGCGCTGGTGAGGCTCATTACCTTACCGCTCACAATCCAACAGATGCGCAGCACGATGGTGATGCAGGAGATCCAAGGCTCCGACCGCTACAAGAAGATGCAAGAGAAGTATAAGAAGGACAAGCAGAAACTCTCTGAAGAGCAGATGAAACTGTTCAAAGACGTGGGCTACAACCCGATGAGCGGTTGCGTGGGGTTGATCATCCAATTCCCGATTATCATCGGTCTCTACCAGGCCGTGATCCGAACCCTTGCAGCCACGCCGGTGCAATTATTTGATCTCTCCAAGCTCCTATATCCATTCACCTCCGCAAGTCTCATTCCAGTGAATAGCCAATTCCTATGGATGAATTTGGGTCAACCGGAACGGCTTGTACTGGACTTTCTGCCCTTTGCAATCCCTGTATTGACGATCCTCGTGGTTATCACCACCTATCTGCAAACCAAGCTAACCACTCCAGCATCCCCCGATGCTCAAAGCCAGACCATGACGAAGATGATGGGATTGTATATGCCTCTCCTGCTGGGTTACTTTGCCTACTCTCTGGCATCCGGTCTTGCGTTGTACTTCTTCGTATCTAATCTTCTCGGGATCCTCCAGGGATATATCATGCGAAGAATTCGGGAGCGCCCCGCATCATAGGCTGCATCAATCTGATATGATTACAAGGTCACTCCTAATTTGGAAGGTTGCGAGATGAATGAGACGAGAACGAGCATCGAAGCGATAGCACCATCAATTGAAGAAGCCATACTCAAGGGTGCCAAAGAGTGGGGCTTGCCACCTGATGCGTTTGATGTGGAAGTATTAGATGAGGGCACAAAAGGGCTGCTCGGCTTTGGTGTTCGACAGGCGCGGGTTCGTATGACCGTTAAATCATCCTCTGATACCGGCGGAACGGAAATTAAGCGCGAGGAAACCGTCCGACAAGTTGACGAAATTCAATCAGCCGTAGATGGCAGCGACGAAGAAGCGCTTCAGATCACCCACGATACTGTAAGCGAGCTTCTTCAACGAATGGGCATCGAGGCGCGCATTAAAGCACGCTGGGGGGAGGCCGACGCCCCGGGCAAGATCCGTCCTCTCTTCCTGGATATCCATGGGGACGATCTCAGCATTCTCATCGGTCGCCGCGGCGAGACGCTCACGGCTCTGCAGTACATCACACGCCTAATCGTAGGTAAGGAACTTAAACGCCCAGTCGCGGTGCTAATTGATATCGAAGGTTACCGCGCTCGACGTGAACTTCAGATTCGCCGCCTCGCTCAGCAAATGGCAAAGCAGGCAATTGAAACTTCGCAAACGATGTCGCTCGAACCGATGCCGGCTTACGAGCGCCGACTTGTCCACATTGAACTGCGAGAAAATCCTGATGTGGATACCGTAAGCGTCGGCGAGAGGGATCAACGAAAAATCACGATCGTCCCCCGATAAGCAGCGCATTCAGTTGTCCGGTCACAGCAGTCGTTTATAATCCTCTACATGTATGCTTCGGAACGATCGGTCGATTACCTCATCATCGGACATGTTTCGAAAGATCTCACGCCAGATGGCCCTGTTCTCGGGGGTACGGCTGCCTATTCGAGTCTAACAGCCCACGCCCTCGGCAAGAGAGCAGCTATCGTCACATCAGCCAGCCCTGACCTCGACCTCCATCCGCTTTCTGAGGTCTCGATTCACATGGTCCCTTCGCAGGATTCAACGATCTTCTCAAACGAATACTTAGCCGAGGGACGGCTTCAATCGATTCGGGCCACAGCCGCATCGCTAACAAGAACTGACATACCCGATACTTGGCGAGACGCCCCTATCGTTCATATTGCACCAATCGCAAATGAGGTTGACAACTCCATCCTCGACATCTTCCCTCAGGCATTAGTCTGCCTGACACCCCAGGGCTGGCTCCGTCGCTGGGGGCCTTCTGGGAAGGTTTGGCTCAAGAACTGGGAGAGCATTCAAGACCAGATTTCTCGCGCCGGCGCAGTTGTATTCAGCATTGAAGATCTA
>CAYLOO010000091.1:0-10789 GCA_964385355.1 uncultured Anaerolineaceae bacterium | reverse complement strand
AACGTCCGCAGAGGACTTTCACCTCCAAGCTATCGCCCATGCCGGGCGTACAACAAGGGCGCATCAATGAGATGCGCCCTTGTCTTCTATACTCCTAAGCCTTAACGATGTTCTACTCCCCCATTGCCGCATGAGCCGCAGCTAAGCGGGCAACCGGCACGCGGAACGGCGAGCAGCTCACGTAGTTCAAACCGTATTTGTGGCACAGTTTAATCGAATCCGGATCGCCGCCGTGCTCCCCGCAAATTCCCACCTCCAGCTCCGGGCGCGCCTTGCGTCCCTCCGCCGTGCACATCTCCATCAGCCGCCCGACGCCATCGCCATCGATGCTCTGGAAGGGATTCACCGGTAGGATGCCCTGCTCGACGTACGTTAGCAGGAAGTTCCGCTCGGCGTCATCGCGACTGTATCCGAAGGTCATCTGCGTCAAGTCGTTCGTGCCAAAAGAGAAGAACTCTGCCACACCGGCGATCTCCTCTGCAGTTAGAGCAGCTCGCGGTATCTCAATCATCGTGCCGAACTTATAATCGAACTCGACCCCCTTCTCATCCATGACTTTACTGGCGATTTCCTCCAGCCGTGGTTGAATTGCGGTTAATTCGTTGATATGCCCCGTGAGCGGGATCATCACTTCCGGATGCGGCTCGAAGCCTCTCAGTTTAACATCCGCCGCAGCCTCGAAGATCGCCCGCACCTGCATCTCGACAATCTCGGGCATGACGATGCTCAAGCGCACGCCGCGCAGACCCATCATCGGATTCGATTCATGCAGACTTTGCACGCTGACAAGCAGTTCTTCCTTCTTCTTCAAACCCTCGGTCTCACCCTTCGCCCGCATCGTGGCAATTTCTTCAACCAGTCCTACCAGCTCGGGCAGGAATTCATGCAGAGGTGGGTCTATGAGACGGATGATCACCGGCAGGCCAGTCATCGCCTCGAAAAGACCATCAAAATCTTCGCGCTGGAACGGCAGGAGCTCGTCAAGCGCTTTTGTGCGCACATCCGAACTATCCGCCAGGATCATGCGCTGCACGATCGGCAATCGCTCCTGTTCGAAGAACATGTGCTCGGTGCGACAAAGGCCGATACCTTGTGCGCCATAATCGCGCGCTCGTCGGGCGTCTGCTGGATAATCGGCGTTTGCCCAAACCTGCAGACCGGTTGTTGGGAATCCCTTCGGTCCCTCGCGCACATCATCTCTGGCGGCGATTTCATCTGCCCATGCGAGCAGCGTGAGCAGCTCTTCCTGTTCATCGAAGGACGGCATCGTCGTCAGGATCTGCCCCAGGAAAACATCGCCAGTCGTTCCGTCGACGGAAATCCAATCCCCCTCCTCAACCGTAATGTCGTTCGCTGTAAAGTTGCGTTTCTCAAGATTAAGCTTGATCTCAGACGCACCGACAATGCAGGGGATGCCAAATTGACGGGCAACAACAGCCGCGTGGCTGGTGGCGCCGCCCTCACTCGTGAGGATGCCTTTCGAAGCCAACATGCCGTGAACGTCGTCTGGTTTGGTGAAGGGTCGCACCATGATTACGTCCTGCCCTTCCTCTTTCGCTTTGGATTCCGCAGTATCAGCGTCGAAATACACGCGCCCAACCGCCGCCCCCGGTGAAGCATTCACTCCGCTCGCGAAGCATTTGCCATGCTCACGGGCGCTCTGAAGTGCTTGATGATCGTACTGAGGATGCAGTAGCGCGTCGACCTGGTCTGGTGTAACCCGAAGCACAGCTTCTTCCTTGCTTATCATGCCCTCATCAACAAAATCAATCGCGATCCGCATGGCTGCATTTGCAGTGCGCTTCCCATCCCTTGTCTGAAGCATCCAGAACTTACCGCGCTCGATGGTGAACTCGACGTCCTGCATCTCTTTATAGTGTTCTTCTAGCTTTCCACATATATCCACAAAAGTCGCATAAGCATCGGGCAGATCTTTCTCCAGATCGGCAATCGGCTTCGTGTTGCGAATACCAGCAACAACATCCTCGCCCTGCGCGTTGAGCAGGTAATCGCCGTAGATCTTTCTCTCGCCCGTTGCAGGATCGCGTGTGAATGCGACGCCGGTTCCGGAATCATCACCCATATTCCCGAATACCATCGTCATGATATTCACGCCGGTGCCGAGATCGTGGCTGATCCCTGCAGCATTGCGGTAATCCACAGCCCGCTTCCCGAACCATGACCCAAAAACAGCCTCAATAGAAAGACGGAGCTGCTCGTAGGGGTCCTGCGGAAACTCAAAACCCTTATGTTTTTTGATCACCTTTTTAAACATCTCGGTGACCGTCTTCCAATCCTCGGCTTCGAGCTCCGTATCCAGCTTGAGGCCCCTCTCCTCCTTGTATTCATCCATCGGATCCTCAAAAGCTGTATCCGTTATCCCCAAAACGACCGAGCCAAACATCTGGACCAGCCGCCGGTAGGAGTCATAAACGAAGCGTGCATCGCCCGTAAGTTCGATCATCCCCTCCACCGAGTTGTCGTTCATTCCCAGGTTCAGGACTGTATCCATCATCCCCGGCATGGAGAATTTCGCCCCCGAGCGAGAGGACACCAGGAGCGGATTCTTCGTATCGCCAAAGACCTTGCCGCTTTTCTTCTCGACCGCCTTAATCGCCTCCAGAACCTGATCCCACAGCCCATCTGGGAGAGTCTCATCATGCGCGAGAAAGGCATTGCAGGCCTCAGTCGTTACGGTAAATCCCGGTGGGACCGGCACGCCAATGCGGGTCATATCCGCAAGATTGGCGCCTTTTCCCCCAAGGAGAGCGCGCACACCATCCCACGAACCAGCCTTCTTCTCTGCCTGGTCGACATCATCGAATAGGTAAACCCATTTATCTGACATGTTGATAGTCCTCTTTCGTTTAGGATGACTGCATAAGTAGCGCGCCGCGTCCACCAATTTCGCGGTCACAGCGCACAAACAGATATGATAACCTATTTCCTGTTTACTGTGAACGGGATATTGTATCCTTCTCGGATTTGCATGGTTTGTTTGAGTTGAGAGCTAGATGTTTGATCCGGGGGGTGTGGGGGAGTGGAGTCCCCCACAGTCCCCCTTTGGGGGATTTAGGGGGAAGAAAAATATCATCACATCTGCAGTGGTCTACCTATTCGTTCCTACTTGCAGACTTCAAGGCGCAGGCTGCGCCTGCATCCGGAAACAGAGCTTCCTGACTCTATAAATCCAGACAAACCCTCCCGCGTAGGAACAAACACAATGCACACCCATTGACTTCTTGTGATTTTTAGACCGGCGATCAGCGTAAAGACCAGGGCATCTCTACAGGTTAATAAAATGAACTACCGTGTACCTCTACCCTCCCACCGGCAGCCCGATTAAAACCTCGCCCTCCTCCACCCTCACCGGGTAAGCGGGGATATCAACCACAGCGGGGAGCGTCAGCGCCTTACCCGTTCGTACATCAAAATGCGCCCCGTGCCGCGGGCAAACGATCTCATAGGAATCAAGCTCTCCCTCGGCCACGGGACCATCATCATGCGAACAGACATCGGCGATGGCGAAATATTCCCCGGCGATGCTGAACAAGGCAATCGCCTGCCCATCGATCTCGAGCAGGATCCGCTCTCCATTCCCGACCTCATCATCCGAGGCTACTGAAACGAATTCCACTTCCTCTTCTTTGTATGTCTTGTAGTTGTACATACACCCCTCGGGAAAAACAAAAACTTCAAAATATCCAAAAAAAACTAGATCATGAGCTCCTCTTCAAGCTCATCCAAACCATAGACTCCGGCTTTGAGAACCTTCAAGGAGAGCAGCGCACACTTCAACCGCACGGGGCCTAACTCGATCCCCAGCATCTCGATGATGTCATCTTTCGAAAGCGTCTTAATCTCATCGAGGCTTTTACCGACGATTGATTCGACGAGCAAATCAGCGGATGCCAGAGAAATCGCACATCCCTTTCCCGTGAACGCCGCTTCGGTTATACGGCTATCAGCATCCACCCGCAGATCGATGCGAATTTCATCCCCACACAAGGGATTGTCATCCTTGTACGAATAGTCATGCGGATCCAATTCGCCCCGCATTTGAGGGTTTTTATAACGGTCTATGATCAATTCTCGATAGAAATCATCCATTATCCGTCTTACCTGCTCCAAATTTGGTTTGCCGAAATCTTGATTCCGTCAAAAGCCGAAACGATGTCGATCCCCTTTTACGCTAGCCGAAGATCTCTTTCACTTTGTAAAGACCCTCGATCAATTGGTCAACTTCTTCTTTCACATTGTAGATATAGAATGAGGCGCGTGAGGTAGCATCGATGTTGAAATGTTGGTGAGCCGGTTGAGCACAGTGATGGCCGGCGCGAATGGCGATCCCGAAGGAATCCAGGATATGCGCTACGTCATGCGTGTGTATGCCATCGTAGATGAAGGAAAGCACGCCGCCCTTTTCTTCCGCCTCAGGACCGTAAACTGTAATACCCGGAACTTCTTCCAGACGTTCGAGTGCGTACGCTGTCAACGCCTGCTCGTATTGATGTACTGCATCCATTCCCAGGTGGGTCAGGTAGTCCACTGCCTCTCCAAAACCGATCCCCTCGGCGATTGCGGGTGTACCGGCTTCAAATTTGTAGGGCAGATCATTCATCGTGAAGCCGTCAAGCTGTACTCGCTTGATCATATCCCCCCCGCCGAGGAATGGTGGCATCTCCTGTAGCAATTCTTTGCGCCCATATAGGATGCCAATCCCTGTCGGACCCAGCATCTTATGCGCTGAGAACACCATGAAATCCACACCTAACGCCTGCACGTCTACGGGCATGTGCGGCACAGACTGCGCCGCATCGATGATCACAACTGCACCCGCACGATGCGCCTTCTCGGTCATCTCGGCGACCGGATTGATTGTTCCCAGCATATTGGACATCTGGGCGAAGGAGACTAACTTCGGCTCACGTTCGAGTAGGGTTGTAAAAGATTCCTGGTCCAACTTTCCCTGGTCGGTTAATGTGACAAAATCGAGCGTCACGCCCAACTCGCTCGCCAGCATCTGCCAGGGCACGATGTTCGAGTGATGTTCCATCTCCGTCAGCAGGATACGATCACCCGCTTTCAGATTTGCCCGGCCCCAACTGTATGCCAGCAAATTGAGCGACTCCGTCGTATTGCGAGTAAAGACAATTTCCCGCCAGCTCTCCGCACCGATAAAGGATGCGATTTTCTTGCGGGCATCTTCGTAGGCGACCGTAGCTTCCTCCGCCAGACAGTGGATGCCGCGATGGATGTTGGCGTTCATCCGCCGATAATAAAAATCCATACGCTCGATTACCTGCACGGGCTTCTGAGATGTCGCCGCGTTATCCAGGTAAACAAGCTTTACTCCCGGTCCTGTCTCGCGTTCAAGAATTGGAAAATCCCGGCGTATTGCTGGGATGTCAAGCGTGGTTGATTCGAAGGATAATCCCATTAAACTCTCACTCACCTAGATTTTAGAATACCTGTCAGGATTTGCGCTTCGTGCGTTTGCGTTTCCGTTTTGCCTGACGGATGGACTCGCTGCTGTGCTGCATCCACAGGACTCGATCTGGGACCATCCAGCCGTCAGTCAGATACACGTCTTCAGTGAACTGGACAGCAACCATTTTCTCATCCACTTGTACGACGACACCTTGCAGCCAGTCACGCACACGGCTGCCATCCCTATTATGGTCGCAATAGACATCAACGACCTCTCCAACCACGTGATGATGTTTTTCTATCCTGTTAATTGTCGCACTGCCATTAATCTCTCTTGCCATCTATTTACTCTCGCTTTTTCTCTCAGACAGACCTGCTTTTTATTGTATGGTAGTCCGTCTTTAATTGCCAAGTTTCGCTTCGATCATCCCCCGAAAACGCTCCCGCACACCGTCGAAGGGGATGCGCTCCATAATGGGTGCGAAGAAGCCGTCGATCATCATTCGCTCAGCCTCCTCACGCGGAAAACCACGCGTCATTAAATAATAAATCGGCAGGTCTTCTAATTGGCCTACCGTGGCGCCGTGGCTGCAGCGTACATCATCCGCCAGGATTTCCAAACCGGGAATCGAATCGACGCGCGCTTTCTTGCTTAAAATCAGGTTGCGATTTGCCTGAAAACCATCCGTCTTTTGCGCCTCAGGGGCAACATAGATCATTCCCTGCCAAACAGAACGGCTCTGATCGACCAGTGCGCCCTTGTAAAGCAGATCGCTCATCGTGTTCGGCGCCAGATGATTCTGCTGCGTATCATGATCGAAATGCTGCCGTTCGCTGGCGAAGTAGAATCCGGAAAACCGTCCCTCCGCCCCCTCCCCCGTCAAGTCCAAATCGGAAAAAGTCTTCGTCAGCTGACTCCCAACCGCACCGAAAATCCAATCCAACCGGCCTTCACGTGCAACCCTCGCCCTTTCGTGCGTGAAGTTCCATACATGCCCACCATGATTTTGCACTTCAACAAACTTCAGTGAGGCCTCCTCCGCTATGGAGATTTCTACAATCCCGGCGTGAACCGTCTGGCCTTCATTCTCCGTCGGTGAAGCGGTTTCGTGGAAGAACACTGCCGACGAACCTCGCTCCAGAACGATGAGCACCCGGTGGAAAAACGCAGCTTCAGTGCCCGGCGCCCAGAATATCGAGTGCAGCGGTTGTTGGAGCTGAACGCCAGCAGGGACGTAGAGCAGCACACCTTCCTGACTCATCGCGGCAGCGAGCGCAGCGAACTTGCCGTCTTCGGCGGGAACGATTGTATCCATATGACGGTCCAGGATCTCTGTGTGTTCCCGTACGGCAGTAGCCCAATCTGTGAACACCACTCCTTGTTCCTGGAGATCATCTTCCGCTTGAAATTCAGGGGCGTGTCCCGATCGCAGGACCAGCAGCGCTCCATGAGACTCGGCAACAAGCGGCTGGAGCAACCCTGATGCGACAGGCGTTTTCGCACTCGCCTGTACTCTGACCTGGTCAACATCGAGACCGCGGATGTCCGTCCGCCGCCATGCCTCATCACTCGTCGATGGCATCGAGAGAGATACATATTTCTCCCATGCTGCCATCCGATGTGTTTTGAGCGTATCGGACTCGCCAAGAGCTTGAGAGATACCCTCGACATCTTCACGGGTGAAGCTGAATTCCGGCGCTTCCTGCTTGCGTACTACACGTTTACGCCGGCTAACAGTTCGGGAACTCATGCTCTGTACAACCTCATCTTGAAATCTATGATTAGGATGACATGGACCGGAGACCGCGCTTACCCGATCGAGCCTTCCATTTGTAGCTGGATCAGGCGGTTCATTTCCACGGCATACTCCATCGGAAGCTCTTTAACCAGAGGTTCGATGAAACCGGAGACGACCATTGTGATCGCTTCCTCCTCGCTCAACCCGCGGCTCATTAAATAGTAAAGCTGCTGTTCCCCGACTTTACTCACCGAGGCTTCATGCCCGATGCTGACATCATCCTCGTCGATCTCGATATAGGGATAAGTGTCCGAGCGCGATTGCGGATCCAGAAGTAGAGCGTCGCAAACAACGTTCGACTTCGATCCGACCGCACCATCATGAACCTTCAACAACCCGCGATAGGATGACCGCCCTTTGCCCTGGCTTATCGACTTCGCAGTAATCTTACTGGTCGTGTGTGGTGCGACATGGATCATTTTGCCGCCTGTGTCCTGGTGCTGTCCATCTGTGGCAAAAGCCATGGAAAGGATCTCACCGCGTGCACCCTCCCCCATCAAGTAGCAGGATGGGTATTTCATCGAGAGTTTGCTGCCTATGTTCGCATCCACCCAGTCATGGGAGGCATCTTCAAAGACCATCGCTCGCTGGGTAACCAGGTTGTAGACGTTGTTCGACCAATTCTGAATTGTAGTGTAGCGGCTGCGGGCGCCGCGTTTAACGATAATCTCGATCACACCGCTGTGGAAGGAATCCGTTGAGTATGTCGGTGCCGTACAGCCCTCCACGTAGTGAACCTCCGCTCCTTCGTCGACAATGATCATCGAGCGTTCAAATTGACCGATATTGGCGACATTCAAACGGAAATATGCTTGAAGCGGGAGCTCCACTTTCACACCGGGTGGGATATAGACAAAGGACCCTCCCGACCATACCGCGCTGTTCAACGCGGCGAACTTATTATCGGTGTAGGGGATGACCGTTCCGAAATATTCACGGAATAGATCTGGGTGCTGCCGCAAGCCTTCTTCTATGCTGACGAATATAACGCCTTGTTCTTCGAGGTGCTCCAGGATGCTGTGATACACCATCTCCGATTCGTACTGCGCGCCGACGCCAGAGAGAAACTTTTGCTCCGCCTCGGGGATGCCAAGCTTGTCGAAGGTCTGCTTGATCGAATCAGGAACATCATCCCAGGAGCGCCCTTCCATCTCCATTGGTTTGACGTAGTAATAAATATTATCCAGGTCAAGACCACCGACATCGCCACCCCAAGTTGGCATCGGACGTTCTAAAAAATGCTCATACGCCTTTAAGCGGTACTCGAGCATCCACTTCGGTTCACCCTTCATAGCCGAAATTTGCTCTACAACTTCTCGGTCTAAACCTTTGCGGGTTTTAAAGACCGAGACATCAGGATCGTTAAATCCGTACTTGTATTGATCAATATCCTGGAGATTCTTGCGATCCCCTGATGAAGCCATACCGCCGCTGCCTCCCTACGCCTCAACCTTCCCATTATGCTTATCACGAACCCAGTCGTAGCCTTGCTCTTCCAGGTGCTGTGCCAGGTCGGCCCCGCCAGACTCAACGATCTGACCATCAAGCATGATGTGCACTTTGTCAGGTTTGATGTAATTTAGAATGCGTTGATAGTGGGTGATAATCAGGACGCCCAGGTCAGGTCCAGAGAGCGTATTTACGCCGCTCGCCACAATCCGTAGAGCGTCGATGTCGAGACCAGAATCCGTCTCATCGAGAATTGCGATCGTGGGTTCCAGCGTTGCTAACTGCAGAATCTCGGCGCGCTTTTTCTCGCCGCCAGAGAAACCGTCGTTCAGGTAACGACCCGCGAACTCATGGGCCATCTCGAGCATATCCATCTTCTCTTTCAGCAGCTTACGGAATTCAGGGATCGAGATCCCTTTATACATTGGGTCCCGAGCTTTTCGGTGAGCGTTAATCGCCTGCCGCAGGAAATTGGCGACGGACACCCCTGGTATGGCGACGGGATATTGGAAGGCGAGGAACAGCCCCATTCGCGCCCGCTCATCTGTAGCCATCTCTGTCAGATCCTCACCTTTGAATAGGATCTGGCCCTTTGTCACCTCGTATGCAGGGTGACCCATTAAAACGTTCGCCAGCGTCGATTTGCCCGTTCCATTGGGTCCCATCAAAGCATGGGTCTCTCCCTCACGGACAATAAGGTTCACGCCCTTTAGGATCGCCTGTCCATCGATGGAAGTATGCAGGTCTTTTACTTCCAAAACATCCGTCATAAGACACCCTCCGGCTTCTTTTCCACGACCTCTACAGCGCTTGGAATACCCCGAGATTATAGCACGCACCCTTCCTGTGTGTCAATATTTGTGAGAAATATCTAATATATTCCATATGTTAATCACCCGGATTCAGGTGCGCGCAACAAATATTAATCATAAATATCTTAAATATTGACATCCGCTGACAGACCGTGCTATACTGCAGAAAATGGCTTCTCAAACACGCGAGACGATACTGCAGACTCTACGTGTCCGCAGCAGCTGCACAGTGAAGGAACTGGCTGAAGCGGCGGGAATATCCCCTGTATCCGTGCGCCATCACCTGGGGAAATTGCAGGTTGACGGCCTGCTGTGCATTGAGGAAGTGAAGCATGGCGTCGGTCGACCACGCCAATTGTTCTCTTTGACAGAAGAGGCTCAGGAGCTCTTCCCCACCCGCTATCTCCGGCTTACCAATCGGCTTCTCGATCAAATGAAAGAATCCCTGCCTCTCATCTACTACGAAGGTGTGCTTTCGAATATCGCCGATTCTATGGCTGAGGATTATGCCGGCCAACTCGAGGGGCTCCCATTGATAGAGCGCCTGGTTCGTCTCCTTGAGTTGCTTAACGAAGAGGGTTTCACCGCGGAGTTCGAGCGGCGCGGAGACATCGTCGTGATCCGTGCATTTAGCTGCCCCTATATTACAATTGGACAGAAACACCCCATGGTCTGCATGATCGATCAAACCTTCATCGCCAAGGCGCTATCCTTGCCGGTCGAGCAGGTACAAAGCATGCTGGATGGTGATGCACATTGCGCCTTCTCTGTCCAGTTACTGAGTGAAAAAGAACATGGGTGAAGAAACAACCCCAACGACAATATGGGCAGCAGATTCAACCCATCCGGAAGAGGCAAAAACGCTTCGGAATCGGCTGCGCGAAGTGATGGACCCCGAGATCGGCCTCAATATTATCGAATTGGGCCTAGTACGAGATGTGTCGATCGATGACGAGAGCGTCCAAATGAAGATGATTCTAACGACACCCTTCTGCCCCTACGCACCGGCATTGATTGAGATGACTCGCGGTAAAGCCATCGAAGCGCTGGGTGTCAAGGCAGTGGTTGAGATCGGCATGGAAATGTGGGAGCCCTCAATGATGGAGGATGGAACCGGCGGCGACTGGGGCATGTTCTGAAGAAAAAGGCTGGGTATACTTAAATCTGAATTTTCTCACTTATTAAACGAGCATAGAAGCTTCGTTGATTGTTTAATGTCATTGTGAGCCCATTCGGCTTCGCTCAATCTAAACCCCAAGAGAATTCCCTTCTGTGTCCTCGGGGGTCCCCTTAAATGAA
>CAYLOO010000090.1:0-10828 GCA_964385355.1 uncultured Anaerolineaceae bacterium | reverse complement strand
GGAACTGCCATCGAATATCGTTGGGAGTCGCGCCGACCGACTGCCGGATTCCGATCTCACGAGTTCGCTCCGTTACACTGACCAGCATGATGTTCATGATGCCGATGCCTCCGACAATAAGTGACACGCCGGCCACCCAGGCCAAAAGGCTTCGGAATGCAACCGTCGTCGCCTCCTGTGTCTGAATAATGTCCTGTTGTGTCGTAACGCTGAAGTCAAGGCTTTCCAGGGTGACGTCGTGACGCTTGGCGAGTAAGAGTTCGATCTGCAGGATCACAGCTTCAAAGTTTGCCTCACCATCGACCTCAACATAGATCACCCGCACGTTGTCTCCGAGGAACCTAGAAAATTGGCTTGGGGTGAACTTCTGGAATACGACGGTGATGGGGGTATAGAGTTGAGAATCAAAATCCACTCCACTTACCAAGCCACGTTCCGAAAATACGCCAATTACGGTCAGCTTTGTACCACCAACAGTGACGATCTGACCAACAGGGTCTCCATCGCCAAATAGCTCCTGTGCTAGACTGTAGCCTAGCACAGCAATCTTTTGCTTTCGATCAACTTCTTGATCGTTGAAGTAACGACCTGTATCGATCTCCATGTCTCGCACCGAGGGAAAATCCGCAGTGCTGCCTAAAAGTGTCACACCATCCAGCGTTACATTCCCAGCCTTGACAGTCTCCGAGGAGGATTGTTCAACTACCACAGCCTCCACTCCCTTTACCTCGTCAGCGATGGCGAAGGCATCGTCATATACAAGCCCACCGCTAGATCCCATACCGGGACCACCACGGCTGAAATTTGCACCGACGTATACAAGATTCGAGCCTAAACCGGTGATTTCATCCTCGATCGCGGCTTCCGTTCCAGCACTAATGGCGATCATGATGATGACCGCGGCGACGCCGATGATGATTCCTAACATGGTCAGGAGTGAGCGGGTTTTATTACGATAGATACTCTCCCAGGCGACACGAAGGAATTCAGAAACCGTCATGATGATTGCTCCTTCTCGGCTCGCTGTGAAAATCCCTCTCCATTCCCATTGTTGATGACCTTTTCAACCTTACCGTCGCGTAAATGGATGGTGCGTTGCGTGTGCTCGGCGATCTCATGATCATGGGTGACCATCACGATGGTTCTTCCGTCTTCGTGCAGCTCGTGGAGCAAATTCATGATTTCTTCGCCGGATCGCGAATCCAAATTTCCGGTGGGCTCGTCCGCCAGTATGAGAACAGGATCATTTACCAGCGCCCGTGCGATCGCTACCCTCTGCTGCTCCCCACCCGAAAGCTCATGTGGCTGGTGATAGATGCGATCCCCTAGACCAACAGCTTCCAACTTCTGCCGGGCGATTTCTTCACGCTCTTCTGCGCTGCGCTTGTTGGCCCGATTGTAAATCATAGGAAGTATTACATTATCTTGGGCAGTCGTCCGTGAGAGCAGATTGTAGGATTGAAAGATGAAGCCGATCTGCCGGCTGCGAATAGCAGCCAACTCGGTTTTATCCAGATTACTCACATCCTCATCATCTAGGATATAACGACCCTCCGTAGGTCGGTCGAGGCAGCCGAGGATGTTCATCAGCGTGCTTTTTCCTGAGCCTGAGGGTCCCATGACAGCCACGAATTCGCCCTCTTGGATTGAGATGCTCACTCCATCCAGCGCCGCAACGCTGATTTCTCCCATTCCGTATATTTTGCGAATGTCCTTTGTTTGGATGATGGTATGTCCGGGCATTATTCGGTCTCCACGATGCCGGTGGTGACGATGTCGCCTGGGTTAAGACCGGACTTGATCTCGACGAAGCTGAAGTCCATCAACCCAACCTCCACAATACGAAGTTTTGGCTCACCATCTTCCATTACGAAAACAGCGTACTCCCCAGGAGAAAGTTCGCGCAGCGCTTCGGCAGGCACTAAGGCAACACCTTCGGCTTTTCCACCAATGACATCAACCGCAGCATTCATGCCGATCAAAAGGTTGTCCAACTTGAGAACGGAGCCTTGATCGAGCTTAACCAGTCCGCGAACGGCGGCAACAAACTGGGATGTATACAGACCCGGATCCACTTGTACTACGCTTCCATTGAAGATTTCATCAGGAAGAGCATCGAAAACCACTTCAACCGCATAGCCAACATTGATCTTGTCAAGATCGGTCTCATCAAGGAAGACTTCGAGATATGGTTGGGATAAATCCGCAAGCGACATGAAAGACCCGGAAACCTGCTGGCCGACATTTGCATCAACTGTCATCACTGTGCCATCCATTGGTGCGACGATGACCGATTGCTCCAGAGTGCGCTGAGAGATGGCTAATTTCGCTTCCGCGCTGGCGAGCTGCAGTTCAGCCTTCGTGATTTCATCCGCATCCGGGCCGTCCTTGACGCGCTCCCACTCAAGTTCAGCCTGCCCGAGAAGGGCTTTTGTCATCGCGACTTCGGCATCAAGCATCGCTTGTTGAATCTCGGTCGGGTGACCTGTATACCAGTTCCAATTCCCCAGCGCGGTTCGATACTTGTTCAATGCATTCGAATATTTAATTTGGAGAGCCCCATTGTCGGGATCGTGATTAAGCTGCTCATTGGCCAGGGCGAGGGCATTATCCGCACTCTCGAGCTCGGCTGCTGCGGCATCGATCGTAGCTTGACTTGCTCGATTGCCTTGCTGTTGAACGGTATTGGTATATTCCGCGTTGTATAGCGCATCCCGGGCATTCGCCAGATTGGTCTGTGCTTGAGCGGTCGTGATGCCGGCATTCTCGTAGATGGATTCGAGCGACTGACGGGCATTAATTTCGGCGAGCTTATCCGCTGCCACAGCCGCTTCCAGCTGTTCACGTTCTCCTTGGACTGCGAGTACATCACCGGCCGTGACGTGATCGCCGGGCTGGACATGGAGTTCAGCGACAAGACCATTGGTCCCGAACCCAAGTTCGATTTCATCACCGGCGATTAAAACCCCAGACCCGCTGGCGTATATGACCAGATCCCCCTGACGAACAGTGGCGGTTTGAATATCGGGTTCATCTGCTGTCTGCGCTGGCAGGTAGGCGAGTGTGTAATACGCAAAACTGCTGCCCACTACGAGAATGAGAAGGGCGCCGCCGATTAATAGGGTCTTCTTGGAGAAATTCTTTAGCATCGTTCCAGCTCCTCGTATGACTCTTGTTGGGTTTTCAGTTCGATAGTATAGGAAAGGATTTTGTAGAACCTGTTAGAGAGTTGTGAAGGAATTGTGTGGGATTATTCCCTTTTCTTTTTCCCTGGCAGGGTCGACTCGCTGTGCATAGGTTATGTGCGAGGTAACTTAATTCTCGGGTTGGGTTTCGTTTTCCGCGACCTGAGATACGAGTGGTCTTGGGTAAGGATGAAAGGAGTTGGTGGTTGAGATAATCGCCGCAAAGGGGGGAGAGGAGCGCTTCTAAACGCTAAACCTTCTATTCAAGGTGTGAACTTTAGACCTATGCAGCTCCATGATTTCCATTCAATCTAATTCTGGATACCCAGGAGCAGCGACCCAATCGATGAGCAGTGTTTATTGTCGAAACATCACCCTCGATCTTTGATCATCTGTGCGAGCTCATCGATCCCGCTTATGACGAGATCCGGTTTGTATTGGGACCCCACAAGGTCTCCCCGCTGAGCTTCACCGCTCAGAACCAGAACCGTTCGCAATCCATGCTGCCCCATGGCAATGTCGGTGTAAAGACGGTCTCCGACCATGCAGATCTGATTTGCGGGAAGTCCGGTCTTTGCCATGATCGCCTTCGCCAGTGGTTCAAACGGCTTGCCGATGATCTCATCCGGTGACCTTCCGGTTGATGCTTCAACGAAGGCGATCGTCGCGCCGATATCTGGGATTGGCCCTGCAGCCGTCGGGCAATTGAGGTCGGGATGCGTGGCGATGTAAGGAGTTCCTTTCCGAACCAAGGAGCACAGTCGAGCTAGTTTGTCATAGGTAAGCGTGGTGTCAAAGCCGAGGACAACGGTATCTGGATCCTCATCAGTTAGCTTAACACCATGATCGAGAAACTCCCGCTGGAGAGAGGGCGTCCCAACGAGATAGATCCGGGCGCCCTCAACCCTGCTCGCGAGCAAGGATGCGGTAGCCTCGCCCGAGGTAAGTATCCGTTCCACGGAAACTTCAAGACCCATACTGTGGAGCTTCGCGGCATAATCATTTCTTGATCGGGACGAGTTATTGGTCAGAAGAAAAAATTGGGTAGTTCTTTCCGAGATGAACTGGATGAATTCACGAGCCCCAGGAAGCAGGTGATCACCGAGGTAGATCGTTCCATCCATATCCAGCAGGAAACATAGAATTTTATCGAGCCGCATAAATAATTGCTCACTGTTTTATAAAGCCACTGCCATCTTTTAGATTTTATAGCTTCTCGGAGTACTATGAAAGTCGGGTGTGATAATTTAGGCATTGGTCTCCTTTTAAATTTATCCTCCAAATTGCGTGGGTATTCAAGCGGATTTTAGCTGCCCTGCTCCGCCCGGAGCTGAACCTCCGGGCTCAGTCCAGCCTACACCGGATTGCGTTTCAATGTGAAAAAGACTCCGAGGCACCGATATTTCCACATATTCGGATTTGCATGGTTGGTTTGAGCTGAGAGCTTGATGTTTGATCCGGGGGGTGTGGGGGGGAAGAATATGCGAATTGTTCACAACGCCGGCGATGATGTTGGTGCCGAAAGTGACTACAACTTTTCTCTCCCCCCCGTTCGCCCCCCCCATGGGGGGCTGCAGGGGACCATTTCATCGTCCCCCGCACCCCCTTCCGAATGGCTAGTGCTGCAATCTATGTACGCCAGAGTTCCAAAGCAGGGCTCTGTCCAATTTGCTGTCCATTGTGCCTCACTGGATTAAAAGTGCCCTCGAAATGAAATCAAGGTGATCCAGATAATGATATCATCTGGAAGGAGGGTGGGAAAATGTGATTGATCTTAAACCGATCCATAGTTAATCGAAGGCGTAAATCACTGATGCATTCAATATTTGCCATGTTTTTTACCAGCTTGTAAGAAACGTGAGATTTGCTAAGCTATTGCTACATGGAACTGGTCACCTGAAAAGTTTTCCAAAACAGCCAGGCTTGCGTTACGGCACTCTTGTTGCCGTGGTGGATGCAACCAGAGATTTCACAAGGGCAATCTCTATGACGAAATTCATCGCCGCGCTCGACCAAGGTACAACCAGCACACGTTGTATGCTCTTCGATCGTCGTGGAGCGGTTGCGGCACACTCACAAAAAGAGCATCACCAGATCTACCCACAGCCGGGCTGGGTGGAGCACGATGGCCTGGAGATCTGGGAGAACGCGCAGGAAGTGATGCGCGCAGCTTTCACCCAGGCTGGTGTGTCACCCGGTGAAATAGCGGCAATGGGGGTCACCAATCAGCGGGAGACGACGATTGTCTGGGACCAAAAAACGGGAAAGCCGTACGGAAATGCCATCGTCTGGCAGGACACGCGCACCACGGCAATCTGCAGCCGACTCGCGGAGCAGGGCGGGATCGATCGCTTTCGATTGAAGACTGGCTTGCCACTCGCCACGTATTTCTCCGGACCCAAGCTCAAATGGATTCTCGAAAATGTGGAGGGCGTCCGTCTGGCGGCCGAACAGGGCGAGGCCCTCTTCGGTACCATCGACAGCTGGCTGATCTGGAATTTGACCGGTGGATCGCAGGGCGGAGCGCATGTCACCGATGTGACGAACGCCAGCCGTACAATGTTGATGGACCTTGAGAAGCTCACCTGGGATTCCGAGATTTTAGAGGTCCTGGGCATCCCTGAGTGTATGCTGCCGAGGATTGTCCCCTCCTCCGATCCCGAGCCATGGGGGAACACCCTCGAGGAGGGTCCCTTCGAGGACGACGTTCCCGTTTGCGGTGACCTGGGAGATCAGCAAGCTGCGCTGGTCGGGCAGACATGTTTCGGGAAAGGGGATGCGAAAAACACCTATGGGACTGGATGTTTCATGTTGCTTAACACCGGTGATGAAATCGTCCATTCGCAGAGCGGTTTGATCACAACCGTGGGGTACCAATTAGCTGGCGCATCCCCTGTATATGCACTGGAGGGCTCGGTTGCCGTCGCCGGGGCGTTGGTGCAATGGCTGCGGGACAATCTCGGTTTGATCGAGAATGCTCCAGAGGTTGAAGCGCTTGCCAGGTCTGTTGATGATAACGGTGGGATTTACTTTGTCCCGGCGTTCTCCGGACTATTCGCCCCGCACTGGCGGTCGGACGCACGCGGGGTGATTGCTGGACTGACGCAGTACACTAATCGCGGCCATCTCGCCAGGGCGGCGTTGGAGGCGACAGCATACCAGACGCGCGAAGTGCTGGATGCTATGGAGAAGGATTCGGGCGTGCGGTTAACCTCGTTGAAAGTCGATGGTGGGATGGTCTACAATAAGCTTCTCATGCAATTCCAAACGGACATTCTGGGGGTTCCGGTTGTTCGCCCTGAGATCGTCGAGACAACATCGCTGGGCGCGGCTTATGCAGCCGGGCTCGCGGTAGGTTTCTGGGACGATCTTGAAGAACTGCGCGCTCATTGGCAGGTGGATCAAACCTGGCAGCCGGAGATGGATCGAATAGAGAGCGAAAAACTCTATCGCGGTTGGCAGAAAGCTGTCCAGCGATCTTTCGATTGGGTGGAATAATCTCGTGAGGCTGGTGATTCATAGGTGCACTCGAAGTGATCAGCAGTAATCATGGAAGCTCTGCTATCCCTTCGTGATTTCGTTCTTATCAGAGGATGCATGTCGAAATCCCATTTTATAGTATGGCTGTAAATTTATGGCCTTGATGCAGAAGGTTGAGTTTCCACTCCTCGCCCGGGCAGGGTTCACTTCTGACCATTGCTTGAAGTGCAACATTTGCACGGCGGCTTGTCCCGTAATGAACGTCACAGATCAGTTTCTGGGGCCGAAGGCGGTGGGGCCGCAGGCCGAGCGCTTCCGTCATCCCCGGTTGCCTATTCCGGAAGCCACGGTCTCCTGGTGCTCGGGATGCGGGACTTGCTCACGCGTCTGTCCTCATGGCGTCTCCGTGACGGAAATGAACGTGCAGGCCAAAGCTCGCCTTACCGCACAGCGGGGTGCGCCTCTGCGCGATCATTTCATCTCTCGTCCGGAAATGCTGGGGCAGATTAGTAAGCCATTTGCGGGATTCGTAAACTCCACGTTGGAAAACTCGATCACCCGCTTCTCACTAGAGAAGCTGTTCGCCATCCATCGCAGCGCTCCCTTGCCGAAATTCGCGGCACGCACACTTCGTGAACGCTTTCCCGAACATTGCGTGAAGATGCCTCCAGAGCAGGCAGAGCCGGGAAAGCGGCTCGTCGCTTATTTCCACGGATGCAGCACGAATCACTATGAGCCGGAGTTGGGTGAGACAACAATTGCGGTGCTCGAAGCATTGGGGTGCACCGTTCTGCTTCCCCCGCAGAACTGCTGCGGGCTCCCGCTGCAATCGAATGGGTTATTCCGACAGGCAAGGCGTTATGGCGAAGCGAACGCCCGCTACTTGATCCCCTTCGCAGAGAAAGACATCCCGATTGTAGGCACATCCACATCCTGTACATTAGAACTCAAGCATGAGTATCGGGCGGTCCTGGGTTTGGCGGGCCGCGATTTCGATCTGATCGCGGAGTGGACGCGAGACATCTTCGAATTCCTATTGGAGGAATTCGGCGAAGCGATCGATGATGTCGAACTCAAGCCGGTCCCTAGGCGAGTGCTTTACCATGCACCCTGCCAGCTTAAGAGCCATTGCATCGGGACGCCGGCATTGGAGATCCTTAAACGAATCCCTGAGCTTGACATTGTGCTTTCGGAATCAGAATGCTGCGGGATCGCCGGTACCTACGGCGTCAAGCTTGAGCGCTATCAAGTATCGTATGAGGTTGGCAAACATCTCTTCCAACAGGTTGAGCAAGCAAATGTGGACAGCGTAGTGACGGATTCGGAGACCTGCCGCTGGTGGATCTCCCAGCATACGGGGATCCATTCGCAGCACCCGATTGAAGTGTTGGCCGAAAGTTTAGGTCTTTGAGTTGAACCCGATCCGGGTAATTCGCTCTTGCGAACACCGCTCAAGTTGATTAGAATTCGTATATTGAAAAGATCGAATGGCGACGTAGCTCAGATGGCAGAGCAGACGAATCATAATCGTCGGGTCGTTGGTTCAAGTCCAACCGTCGCCACCTGAAACATTCTCCTCCAGGCAGAGCGGATTGCCGAGAGCAAAAACCCCTAACTTTTAAAAATAACTTATGGAGCCAGGAAGCTTTGCTTCCGGTTGGAGGTATATTCTGTGCCTTGAAGTCCGAGTTTAACCCTCGCCCAGGTTCGAAACCTATGGGAGGGTAGGGAAGTCTAAGCGTCACTCCCTGAATCGTTCTCAATACCAGAATTGACAATTGGACTCTGGAATAAAACAAACAGCCGGATGGGTGCCCCATCCAGCTGTTGGAGTCGTTGGCATCAGGCTCAGACCTGAGAAGTCGGGGGGATCTTCTTCTTCCCTCTTGCAACAGATTGTGCACCCGCTGTAGCGTTTGCAATTTGCGCTCCGGAGAGGCTGTCCATTGGATAGACGATGATCATCGCGCTCTCCTCCTTGGACATTTCTAGAAGCGCTTGTATCTGCCGCAACTGCATTGTGCCTTCCTGTTCAGAGAGTTTCTGGCTGGCCTCTGAAAGCGCCGTGGCGACATCCTTCTCAGCTTCTGCCTGGATGCGCTTGGATTTGGCGCTGCGTTCGGCGCGGGCGATCACGGCGAGTTCCTCGATGAGAGACGGTGGAGCAGCAACATCTGTGACGCGCACCGCGCGCACATTTACACCATAATCCGTAGCTGCAGCATCGATCTCTGCTTTGAGCATGGCGCTGATCTTCTCTGTCTCGCTTAGCAGCGTTCTCAGCTCGCTGCTACCGATTGTGCTCTTCAACGCCTCTATCGAAGCCCACTCGGTCGTCTTCCAATAATCGCTTACGTCGATGGCCGCTTTCTCTGGGTTTTCCACTTCGAGTTCGATAGCCGCGGTGATATCCACAGGGATATTATCCATCGTGAGTGTCCTCGTTGCCTTGACCTCATAGGTGGAAATGCGGATATCGAGAATGCGAGCAACGGAATACAGAAAAGGCGGTACGATGAATAATCCTGGGCCACGAGTCCCGACGGATTTCCCCATTCGAAGTAAAACCATGCGCTCCCATTCTGGGAGAACATAAAACATACCCGCCAGAATGTTAGCGAACCATAGAATTACGAGGGTCTTGAGGATACCAAATCCGAGGGGACCAAAGAGAGGGGCGGCTCCGAAACCTGCCACCATGGGCCAGGTCGCAGGAAGAAATTATTATTCGGCAGAACGCGGGAGAGCTCGCTGCTAACTCTTTCGCTGCGCGATGCTATTCAGCGGTACTTTGAGTTGAAGGCATAGATCGATGAATAACGCCGCCGACCATCCGAACATCGGTACGGCTTGGTCGGGAGGTGTTCCCTGCTCAGGGTCGTAGAACTCGTGAATCCCGTCATTCCGGGCAACAAGGTCTAGCGTGCGCGAGCGCAGTTCTTCGGCAAGCGCCCTCCGTCCCACGCGTTGCAGTGCCTCAATGAGGATGTAGTTGATGTTGATCCAAACTGGACCACGCCACATGGTGGTAGCAGAGTAGCTTGGGTCATCACCCGCAACGGTACGCAGAGGATAAGGGCTCCAAAATGTAAAAGGGTTGGTCAGGTGTTCCACTAAGCGCGCTTCAATTTCTGCGTTCATCCGGCCAGTCCAGAGAGGGTAGAGGTTAAATGGCGTGAACGCTGGAACGGCTTCGTCGTGATAGAACGCCTGGAATATCCCACCGGGCGGGTCGTACATCTGCTCGACCATGCTTTCCGTGATAGCGTCGGCGCGCTGCCGCCATTCCGAAGCATCTTCGGGTAAACCAATAAGATCGGCCATAACTGCCAGTGAATCCATTTGAATTGTAAGGTAGGTATTCAGATCGGGTGAGACGACAGGGATGCCGCGATCCCAGAGCGGGCTGTCATCTAGGCCAGAGGAGTAAGGGTGGTTGTACTGCGCCAGACTTGGCATTTCGCCGACGTTCTTGGTGACCCACCACCGGTTCCAGCGCTTCAAGCGGGGATAGATCTCGCGCAGAAATTCCAATTTCGGGTCAACCTCATGAATCTTCAAAGCCGCCCAGGCGAGAATGGGCGACTTGGTTACCATGCCCGCAACCGGATGATCGATTGAAGTCACAATTCCTTCATCATGGACAACATCCGGGAGCATTCCATCATCAAGTTGGTTCTCTAACAGGATGCGCAATTGATCCCGGGCTAAACTGGGATCGTTGTACCGTAAGGCTATAGCGTGAAATCCGGCATCCCAGTTCCAAACACCGATGTACTGGTGCTTTGAAGGCATCAAGCCTTCATGTTTCAATTGGCCTCGAGGTTCAGCAAGGTTGTTGGCTAGTACCCACCATGCATAGTAATACTGGTCTCGATAAGGGTCCCTCATAGACGGCGCTTGCGAGAACCATTTGTGCCACCTGCACTCAGCTTTAGCGAGGATTTCAGAAAATGCTGCGACTTGGGGGCAGCTGTTCCCCTGATGTTCGAAGGTAAACACTAACGCCAAATCCTCACCACCTGCAACGATACATTCATGCTGGTATCCACCCTCAACCGGAGTCTGTTTGTGCTTCATTAACTTGCCGTTCGTTTGGAACTGCAAGGTCTTAAGTGATGCATACAGACTGCTCACTTTGAAACAGACACCTGCCCTGATCG
>CAYLOO010000089.1:0-11188 GCA_964385355.1 uncultured Anaerolineaceae bacterium | reverse complement strand
TGGCTTTGATCGGTTCAATAAACACCTCTGCCTCGCCTCCACAAATGCCCACATCACCCTTTTCAGGATCGCGGAAAGCATACACAATCGACCGCGTTTCTCCATCCCTCAGCGACTCTAGCGCTTCAGCAACGACGCGACTCTCCATCTCACCGCCACCGATCGTTCCCTCGATGCAACCATCAGGGAAAATAATCATCTTGCTGCCCGCCCGCCGCGGCACTGCGCCCTGGGTTCGGATCACCGTCGCCAGCACTGCTGCTCCGCCTCGGCTCTCAAGCTCTGCCAGCGTCTGGTAGATACCCACTAACCCTCTAAAAGCGCCAGAATAACAGGAACCAACTGCTTTTTTCGAGAGACCACATCGTGAGCCACGTACGTTTCATCTGGCAGACGCTTATATGGCAGCTCATAAAGAAGCGCTGGAGCTCTACGAATTACAATTCGACTTGAACCATCAACAATGTCGGTCACCATTAGAAGTGCGAAACTCAAACCGCGCCCATCGATGAGATTGTCTAGCGCTTTATTAAGTGCTGCTAAATGATCATCCACTTCAAGAAGATCGGTCACTTCAGCCTGAGCAATCCCAAATTTTAATCCTGCGGATTCATAAACTTTCAAGTCGCTCGAAATAACATCATCGGGTTCGCGTGACGCGAGCCCGGCTGCTGCTTTAAGTACCGCCTCACCGAAGCTATCCATAGACTCGTTCTCCAATGGAGAACCGCCGACGAAAGCCCACCGGCCAAGGCGGTCACATGCACGGTGATCGCGATCGGTAGTCGTTGGGGAGTTTAGGCGAAGCGTATCCGAGAACACACCGGCGAGCAGCAAGCCGGCGATCGCAGGCGGTGCGCTCATACCATTGTCCTCGATCCGCTCGGAGACCAGCGTGCTTGTGCTCCCAACAGGGTCCACCCGGAACCGAATGGGCAGCCGCGTCGGCGGATTGTTCACGCGATGGTGATCCAGAACTTCAAGAAGATCGGCTTCGTCCAATGATCGGATCGACTGGCTTACCTCATTGTGATCAACAAGGATGATCTGGAGCCGGGGTGGATTGAGCAAATCGCGCTGCCGGCATATACCGACATAGCGCCCCTCCTGATCAACCACCCAGAAATCATTACGCTCTTCGCGCAACACTCTGGGGAGTCCCTCCCGTATTCGTGAACTGGAGAGGAATTTCGGCACATCGGTGTCAGCCACTTCCCTGCACAGTTGATCGAAGAGTTCCTGAAGGCGGATATCCTGGAAATCTAGTCTTGGTCCCACCAATTTACTCAGGGATCGAAACAGGCTGAAACCCGAAATAAGACCGAATGGCATCCCATTCGTATCAACAACCGGTGCTACCGTTCCTGTTCGATTGGCGATCGTCCACGCATCGCGCAGTGTTTGATCCGGCGTAACGGTGTCATATCTATGAACGACCACTTCGAAGCGGGGAGACGCATCAGCCAGAAACTCCGGAGGGGACAACTCCAACCGTTTAAGAACCCATGCCGTCTGTGCGTTGAGTGGGCCGGCGCGAGCAGCCAATACCTCGCCGTCGCCTTTAGCATTCCGGAACCAGGCATAGCCCATCGCAGAGGCGATTGCATCAGTATCCGGGTTAACATGTCCAACGACGTAGATCCTGCTCATTCTGTTTCCACTCCACCGCTTATGTTGAAGCCGCTAGTTGTGATTCTTATCATACTATGTACATTCGCTCGCAAGGGATCATTCTTGCGATTTCAAGGCGCTCCATACGCGTTCAGGCGTCACAGGTGCAACCAGCACATCCGCACCACAGGCATCCATTACCGCATTCGCTACCGCTGGCGCCACACCGTCCATCGGGATCTCAGCTACAGCTTTAACCCCAAAGGGATGGGATGGCTCAAACGTCTCGACAAATATCGTCTCTAGATCTGGCATCTCGTGCGCTGCAAAGATATGATAATCTCGGAAGTCCACCTCTCGTGGGCGACCATCTTCATCATAAAGCATTTCCTCGCATACGGCATAGCCAAGCGCCTGTGTCATTCCCCCTTCAACCTGCCCGGAAGCTGTCAGTGGGTTAACGATCACACCAGAATCAACAGCCATTAACAACCGGTCGACGACAACCTGTCCGGTATCGACATCGACAGTGACCTCCGCAAATTGTGCCGCGAACGGTGGAGGAGCGACAGGGGACACAAAGGAATCAACGCTCATGATCTGCTCCTGATCTTCATGGTGCAGCGCGTTAAGCGCTATCTCCTCCAAGGTGATGGATCGCCCATCGGGTGACCATGCACATCGAGCTCGCAGCACAATCTCATCCGCTCTATACGTCTTTTTATCCGTCCCCAGCAAACGGGCTGCGCGCCGGCGAATCTGATCTGATACTGTCTGGGCTGCGCGGACAACAGCTGCACCGGAGATATAGGTCGTACTCGATGCGTATGCACCTTTATCAAATGGGGTGAAATCCGTGTCTGAAGAGTAGACAACGATATCTTCAACGGGAATGCCCAGGACTTCTGCCGCCAGCTGAGCAAGGACAGTGTCCGATCCTGTACCCAGATCGGTCGCACCGACAAGTAAATTAAAAGATCCATCTTCGTTGATCTTAATGCTGGCACCACCCATGTCGAGATAAGGGATCGCTGTACCCTGCATCACTAAAGCGACGCCAATCCCCCGCTGAAGATGGGGTTTTCCCTCGACAGCGTGCCAGTCCGGATTGTTGAATTTTTTGTCCCACTCCACTCCAGCTCTGCCTTGTCGTACGCAATCCTCCAATCCACATGTGTTAATGATCTCAGGTCTGGGCTCTCGTCCCTCCGACCAGGCAGTACTGAAGGGATGCAGCTCACCAGCCCGCAAGGCGTTATTTAACCTGAACTGCAGTGGATCTAGATCTAAATCACGTGCGATGCGTTCCATGTGTCTTTCAACTGGCCAGAAACCTTGCGGAACGCCATAGCCTCGATAGGCACCGGAGGGGGGGGTGTTCGTATAGACGATATCTGCATAGAAACGAATGTTGGGTGATTCGCGGTACGGACCATCCCCCACATATAACGCCATAGCCTTGTGCCCGGTATTCCCGGTGACGGTGAGAGCATGACATCCATAAGCGCCTGTATCGCTTAAAACGCGCATCTCATTGGCTGTGATCGTGCCATCATTTTTAACCCCCGTCCTCATGGTGATGCGCATGGGGTGGCGCGTGCGCGCTCCAAAGAATTCTTCAGCCCGGGTATATTCAAAGCGCACCGGTCTACCGCTTACTATCGTCAGATGAGCGGCCACATCCTCGATTAAAACTTCCTGCTTTCCACCAAAACCACCCCCAATGCGCGGTTTGATAACCCGGATCCGTTTCAACGGAAGGTTAAGCACCGGCGCGATTTGACGGCGTACATGGAAAGGAACCTGAGTGCTGGTTCGGATCACGAGGCGATCGTCCTCATCCCAGTATGTGACTACAACATGCGGCTCGATATGCGCCGGACTCACTTTTGGAACTTCATAGGAAGCTTCAAAAACACGATCGGCCTCGGAAAAACCTTTCTCTACATCGCCGATGTCAATGTGGATCTGAGCGGCGAGGTTTCGGCTGGGATCCGAATCAGCGAAATTAACATAGTCCGCTTCGTCATGGATTTGCACCGCACCTTCAACCTGAGCTTCTCCCGAATCTAGTATCGCCGGCAGCGGTTCATACTCCACCTCGATTAAACGCAAAGCCTGCTCTGCGAGTTCTTCCGTCTCTGCCGCGACGAAGGCCACGCGGTCACCAAAAAAGCGCACCTTCTTGTCTAAAGAGAAAGTGTCGAGCGGACCCGGGATGGGGTCAGATTGACCCGCCGTCGAATATGCAACGCGGGGGATGTCCTCCCACGTCAATACGGCGGCAATGCCCGGCAACGAACGAGCTTTGGATGCATCGATATGCTTGATCCGGGCATGTGCAACCGGGCTGTGCAAGACTTTCGCGACCAACATCCCGCGCATCTCAATATCCGCCGTAAAAGCCGGCTTGCCCGTGACAAGTTTGATCGCGTCAACTTTCGGTTCAGGGGAGCCCACTGTCTGATAGGGTTCGGTTCTCGGGATAATCTGGATGCGAGGCAGAACGCTTGTCTGCGTTGCGATTTCAGGGCCATCGGATCCCAATAAAGATCCAGTGTCTTCGGCGCTATCGGGCGGGAAGAACAGATCGGGCGGGGCTGGAAGCGGCGCTTCAAGAGGCTCCACAGGCTCCCCGCGCAAGATAGCTGCGGCGCGCAGAACCGCTTGGATGGGTTTAATGTAGCCGGTACAGCGGCAGAGTACGCCAGAAAGCACTTCGCGAATCTGAGCTTCGGTTGGATTCGATTCTTGTTCTAATAAAGAGCGGGCAGCGAGGATCATCGCCGGTGTGCAAAAACCGCATTGAATGGCTCCAGTATCGACGAACGCCTGCTGCAGAGGATCAAGCCCTTTGCCTTTCCGCCAGCCAAATTGTGGATGCTCACCCAGCGCCTCGATCGTCACGAGGTTATGCCCATCTACTTGGACTGCAAGCATGACGCAGCTATTCACAGGTTTTCCGTCAAAGAGCACAGTGCAGGCGCCACATTCGCCAGTTTCGCATCCGTGTTTGACTCCGAAAATTCCCAACTCCTCCCGTAATGCCGTGAGTAAGGTTGTTTCTGGCGGCACATCGATCTCGACCGGAATTCCATTGAGAGTGAAACGGATCATCATCAACCCTTCACCTCCGACAAGAGTCGCCTTGCGAGGACACCAGCGATCTCGGCGCGGTACGCCGCACTGGCAAAGGCATCACCGGCATCGGCATATGCTTTTTCCGCAAGTGCTGCGGCATCTTCGAGGCTGGTGCCCTTTACGAGTGCTTCTTCCATCTTGGTCAACCGTATCGGTCGCTCACCGTAGCCTCCAAGAGCAGCGACCACGTGACTTCCCCCATTAGAAGCCAGGTACTCGGCGACCGCAAGGCATACAAGCGGTCGATCTGCTGGTGAACGCGAAACTTGTTCGTATGCCATCCGATTTGGATGCATTAGTTCTAAAGCAACTATCAGACGAGGCTTACGCCTATCGTTTCGTTTCTCAAGCAATTTCTGCAGCGACTCTGATTTGTTCCCGGGTTCGGTGATGACGGAGGCATCCAACGCGAGCAGCGCAGTCAGTAAGGGAGAGCGGCCGTCACCGGTCATCACGGCGCCACCGATAGTGGCAGCATTACGGATGTTGAGCGCGGCTTCCTGACGGCAAGCTTGAGCGAGAGCCTGAGGAAGCTCATTCTGCGCTTTGATGAGTGCCTGGAGTTTCATCGTTGCACCGAGACGGATCTCAGACCTCCCGACATTAAGCTCGTCAAGTTTTAGGTCCTGTAGATCGATGACGGCATCGATATCGTAGCGCTGTGGTGTTAACGCAGTCCCTCCGGCGAGCGGCATTCCTTTTTCCATCAATACGAGCGTCTCTTTAATCGTTTTAGGGCGGTGATAGTTCAATGACCCCATCTTCTTCCCTCTTTTCGTATCGCGCTCAATCAGGATCCACCTTCCAGCCTAACGATTTCAGCTCCTCCTTATCGACGGGCAAACCAGGAATATCGACGAGCACTGCGTGCGCTTCGGCAGCTAACGTGCCATCCGGAAGGTTCAGTTCAGCATGGGCGAAGGCGACCCGGCCTCTTCTCTGTTCCACAACGCCCCGCAATCGCAGCCGTTCGCCGCTTGGAACGGGCTTACGGTAACGGATTTCGAGCTTGGCTGTAAGCCGGAAGTGTTCATGATCGCCGACAAGAACAGCCCGTCCGGCGATCTCATCCAGCATCGAGGCGACAATCCCACCGTGGACAATGCCGGGGTACCCCTCGAAATGGCTCGGGATCACGACCTCCGCTGTCACTTCATCCGGACCCATCTCGTAGAAAGTAAGTCCCAGCCCATTTGCATTTTCCCTTCCGCAAACGAAGCAGTTTGCCGAATTCGGCTGTTTGTTTTCCATGCTCGATCTCGTCCCGTTTCCAGAGTCTTCCATTATTCCGTCATCCATCTCATGTAAGTACTCAGGTCCCTCGCGGCGTCGTCATTCGTTCGGCATGACTCATGACAGATCTGAGAATTGACGAAGAAACTCACCCAATTATGGTGATCTTCGAGGCATAGCTGATATTCAAGCTTTACCAGCAATCTACCAACCCAGTGGCTTGCAGCATCAAGGCATTTTAGTTCTCTATCGAAGATGTCTTACAAACGCTGCCACATCTTCGATGCAAGCTCACGTGAACGGGCTGCGATGCGTTCTTCGTCAAGTGAGAGAATCTGCTTACCCCTCATCAGGATCTTGCCCTTGCAGACCGTCGTGTCGACAGTAGCGTCTACCAAACCGAAAATGAGATGCCCAAGGAAATTGCTCTCATCTAGCGGTGTAGGGGGTAGGTAATCGATGATAGCAAGATCAGCAGGGCGACCCTCCGCGATCTCACCCAAGCGTATGCCAAACTGGCGCTCGCAGATCTCGGCGTTGTTCTGCAGCAGCAATTGCGGTGCCTCCATAAATGCCACCCGCGGATCCCTATTATCAAGCCTGTGCAGTAAATAGGCGCAACGCATCTGGGAAAGCATATCCGAGGACATCCCATCGGTTCCCAACCCTACCAAAACGCCCTTCTCAAGCAGCTTGAGTACTTTGGTAACGCCTACTGCATTATTCATATTCGATTCGGGGTTGTGTACAGCGATTGTCTTCGTATCGGCGAGTACATCCATCTCGGATTCGTCAATATGAATGCAGTGGACAAAGATTGAACGTTCGCCAGTCGCGTTAAGACCGTGTAGTCGTTTAACCGTTGGTTCCCCGAATTTCGCGATGGAATCTTCCCGATCGGAAAGGTCCTCGGCTACGTGGATGTGGCAGCCTACACCAGCGTCCTTGGCAATCCCTACACACGTCTCAACCGTTTCGTCCGATACGGTGAAGGATGCGTGCAAGCCCATCATAGCTGCAATCTGACCATCCCCCTTACCGATCTTTTTAATGAAACGTTCGTTCTCGGCTATCCCTCCTCCAGGTATGTTGCGATCCGAAACCTCATAGCAGAGAGATGCTCGAAGACCAGCCTCACGTACCGCATCTTCAATAAGGTCAAGCGACCCGTCACGGTGTGAGGGAGAAGCATGATGATCGATAATTGTGGTCGTTCCATTGCGGATGCACTCAATAAGAGGGATCTTGGCCGAAAGGGAAATATCCTCCTCAGAGAGCGCCATGTCGAGTTTCCACCAAAGCCGCTCAAGAATCTCGACAAAGTTGGAAGCCGGCTCCCCTGGAGGAGCCATGCCGCGAGCCATAGTCGAGTAAAAGTGATGATGGGTGCATATGAAGCCAGGTAAAACGATCTTCCCTGAGCAGTCAACTACCTCAGCGTCAGGAAATCGTTCTGCCATCTCAGCTGCATCACCAACCGCTGCGATTCGCTCATCGTCGGTAACGACCGTTCCGTTCCACAGGACGCGGTTATCCTTTCCCAACGTAGCGACAATGCCATTCTCAAATCGTATTGTCATTGAAAGCTCCTTTGCAAAAAAGAACCAAGAAACATCGGATAACGTTTGCCGATCACATTTGCCTGATCGAATGGTAATAAGCCGGTATTAACACCAAGGTTACATATATCTTGTGCAAATCTTTTCCTTACCCTTAATACTAATCGTATTTTTCAAAATCTCTCCTGAGAAGGTTGATTAGTCCTCCTTTAACACCTCTAGCTCTTCAGGGGTTCGTTCTCGCATGGAAATGGCACCGACGAAACACTTAAGCGCACAAATTGAACACCCGACGCACTTCGCCGGATCTGACGTGGGAAGTCCACGATCATCGAGTTCGATAGCCATGTAAGGACAGCGAGCACAGTTACCACAGGAGACGCACAAGTCGTGGTTGAAAGAAGAGATTGTCTTAACCGGAGTTAAATCCATGAAGTCGGTAATTGCATTGGGTTGAGCGATGCCAATGAGTTCCTTGATGGATTTAATCCCACGTTCCTGCATGAGATACGCAGTACCAGACTCAATTTCATTGATGATCCCATACCCGTGTTTCATGACAATCGTGCAGAATTGGACAGTCTTAACCCCAAGGGCCAAGAAATTCATGGCAGCCTTGTAGTCCATAGGTCCGCCATTGCCTGAGATTGCCACACTCTCCGGCACTGCCATTGCCAATGTGAGATACGAAATCGGCGCGACACCCTCACCGCTCATGCCGACAATAATGCCTTCTTCCCACACACGATTACTGTTAGCCTGTCGAAATGCCAGGGTAGGGAATGTGTTTGCGAGAGTGACCCCTCCCTTCTTGTCAGGATACCGCTCGAGGACCTCTTTGATCGCGCGCAGGATCGGTACTATCGATGTCACCGCAGCAGTTAGTTTGAAGAGCTTCGGGATGTCAGGGGATCCAACCGCCATGATCCAGTCGATGATCTTAGCAGTGAGTATTGCGTTCTGAGAGACAATGTCACCCTCGGTCCCATCGCCGCCTTGTGGGCAAGATAAGGAATACTCAATGCCCATCGCACCCGCTGCTTCGAGTTTTTTCGTATTAGATTGCCACACGGCAGCATCGGATTCGTCATCCCCGGAAACTGGGCCTCCCGTCGAGCCCATGGTGAGCCGGTCTGGCCATTGCTTTACCAGTTGCTCAATCTCACTGCAGGCACGATCGAGTGAGTGCCCTGAGACGTTATCGCAGTTTGCGTACGTTTCATGTCCGAAGGTGAACATGTACTCGGAAGGAATGTGAATCGGGATATTGTCGAAAGTGGTCTTCAGTACGCCCCCTGCCCAGCCAGCCTCGTAAGCCTTATTCATCTGTTTCAGCCCATCCGTGGGTGGAGCAGCCGAAAGCAGGTAGGGTGAGCGGATCGTCCGACCGAAGAAATCAGCCTCGAGGGAAACCGGTATGGGGGTGAAGCCTGGCAAGGTAAAGTAGGACTTTGTCGCCTTTTCAACCGCAGGCTTCTTCAAACCTTTCAGGTAAGCATCGATTTCGACCGCCGCATTCTTGCCGGATGCAGATGCCTCGACTACAGTCGTCGGACCTGTGGCTATGTCGCCCGCATAGTAAAGACCTTCGGCCTGATCAATCGCAAGCGTAGATCGCATTCCGATCGCTATGACGACAGCATCGATATCTGTTCTTACACCCTCGGTCCCGCTCAAATCTTGGACATCGGCAGGTGTGAAGGATTTATCCTGCGGGAGCTGAACCTTAATCGTCTCGATCCCAACAACGCCCTGACCTTCCTTATTGATCCTACTTACACGAATTCGCCCATTGACCTCGATGTCATAATCAACCAATTCCTGCCGTTCACTGGCTGTAAGAGGCATCTCCGCAAGCTTCTCGAGCATGAAGAGTTCGACATTCTTTGCCCCTCGCTCTTTGGCAGTTATAGCGCAATCAATAGCGGTCGCCCCTCCGCCAATAACCGCCACGCGTCCTTCGAAATCATACGCATCAGGCCTTGCAAGTAGATCGACCATCGGTATGGCCGAAGCTTCGTTCTCGATGCCAAGGTGGATTGGTTCCCAAAGACCTGTAGCGATGCAAACAGCGTCATAACCCTGCGCGAGCAGATCCTTGGGTTCCTCGATCTTGGATCCCAACTTCGTTGAGATCTCCCCTAGTGACAGGATGAAATCTATATCCGTCTCCACTACATTCTTGTCGAGGCGGTGGTCGGGTATAAGCGTCATCATGCCGCCAAGTTGATCACGAGCATCGAGGATATCAACGGTGTACCCCATCTGCGCCAGGGAGGCAGTAGCCGCGAGACCGGCTGGGCCTCCGCCAACGACCGCGACTTTCATCCCGTTGGCCTCCGAGGTTGAAAACTTCGGGATTCCACCTAGTTTTTTCGCCATCTCGACTATTGTCGCCTGTAACCGGGGAATATTGATGGCTCCATCAAAGAGTTTATGGGTACAAGCAGCCATGCATAAGTGATCGGGGCAAACCATCCCGCATACACCCCCAAGCGGATTTTTGCTCATGATCACGCCGGCCGATCTTCTGATGTCAGATGGATTCCCTCTTCGAGCCGCCATGATGAAATCAAAGGGTGAACAATCGCAGGGACAAGCCGCCGTGCACGGTTGCTCCTCACAGTACTCGCAGCGGAGAAGCTCCGCCTGGAACTGATGAGTAGTCATAATCTGTTCGGGACCATCTTGATCTTTATTCATTGGGCTTCTCCCTTTCTTCCTACCAAATTGGCTTGTTGTTATTAAGTAATTATTCAGGCTCCTCGCGGCGGGATAATTCTAAGAAGCGGAGCGACGCAGGATCCTAACCCAAACATTGTGATCTTTTTGGCATGACTGAGATACTTCGCGCTGTACGATTGCTCAGAAAGATATACCCGAGCGGCAATACGATATAGTAGATTGTACTCACAAGTGCAGCTTTGAATGTTGGAACAAGGAGTAGGCGGCAGCAGCATCTATGCTATTTATGCCACCTTGTTTTATGAAAAGCCTACTCTGTACTATCTTCGTCGCAGCACGCGAACCAAAGGCGCGAGCCTGGTTGTATTTTGCCGATGCTCGAATTAGTCTCAAATCCAGTGTTTCTAACGATCACCTCGTCCATACCACTTATGCTCTCCCTCCTCTTGCCTTCCAGAATTATTACAACGGGCTAAATGTATCGATAAGAAGGTTGACATCCCCTCCAGCAGAATAAAGGATTGGGCATGTCGCGCCGTGGTCGAGGTACTCCTGTACCTTCGTTTTGGCTTGGTCTGGTGTCCCAGAAGCGGTTATCCGAGATACTAACTCGTCCGAGACAAGGTGTTTCGCATTCTGAATCTGGTCGGGTGTAGCGGGCCAAGCGAGGATGGATTGAATCTCCTGTACGACCGCTTGAGATACACCACTCGCCTTGGCGATGTGCGGCTGTTGGGCAAGATACTGCGTGAGTAATTCACGACTCCTATCCAAAGCTTTGTTTTCATCGTGGTCTAACGAACACACGATAAGTTGTGGGCGGTCAAGATCGTCGAGCGTACGTCCCGCCTTTTTCGCTCCGTTCTCCAGATGTTCACACATTTGATCGATGTAATCCGGTGGAACACAGTAATTCAAGACTACACCATCGGAAATTTCTCCGGCTAACTCCATCATTT
>CAYLOO010000088.1:0-11322 GCA_964385355.1 uncultured Anaerolineaceae bacterium | reverse complement strand
GCGGAATTTACCAGGATATCCAGGCGTCCAAACTTGCTGTCGAAACCTCGAAAGAGGCCTTCGATCTGGTCTAGCTTTCTCAGGTCGGAACAGAAAATGACGGCATTCACGCCGAGCGCTTGTGCTGCGGATGCCGTATCCTTGGCGGCTTTTTCGGAGTCGTGATAATGGATGGCGAGGTGGCAGCCTGCTTGTGCAAGGGCAATTGCGATTTCGCGTCCTACACGATGAGCGCCACCAGTGACAAGTGCTATCTTTCCGGGTAGTTCCATCTCAGCCCTTTCTAACCAGGAATCAAAACAGCTTATGGTGTAGGTTAGAGGCCGTCCTCGTCATCCGCGGACGAGTGCGGTAATGAAGAACCATAGGTTAGCAGGTCGCTCTGCCAGCCGGCGCATGAAGTACGGGTACCATTCCGTCCCGAAGGGCACATATACCCGGACAGGATATCCCTCTGCCTGCAAAGCTTCCTGCAAATCCGAGCGGATACCATACAGCATCTGAAACTCCAGCGCTTCCTTTGGCAATCCCACGCTTTTTGCATACTCCCGCGCGAAGTCGATGCGTTTACTATCATGGGTGCCGATGGCGGCGATTGGTGGGAATTTCCCATCTTCGCTAGCGGGTTCAGATCCGTAAGCGTTGGAACCATCGATCATATGAGCTGTAATGCGGTCATAACTTGCATCTACATCGCGCTTTTGTGGGAAAGCTACCTCGGGTGGCTCGTTGTAAGCTCCTTTACATAGACGAATCCGAGTTCCATCTTCCAGTAAGCTGAGTGCATCCTCTTCGCTGCGGCGAAGGTAGGATTGGAGGGCCAGGCCGACGTTTGTGATGCCCTCAGCCCTCAGAGTGTGGTAAATCTGAATTGTACGGTCAACCGTGCTGGAATCTTCCATATCGATCCGAACGAGCGTCCCATACTCAGCCGCGCGTGAGGCGATGCTGCGCATATTGGAAAGGCAGAGATCAAAATCCAATTCCAGGCCTAGCTGGCTTAGCTTTACCGAACAACTAGACTTTACTCCTTCATCGTGCAAGCGTTGGAAGATATCAATGTATGCATCCGTTGCCTTCAAAGCCTCTTCGGACGAGGTAACATTTTCACCGAGGTTGTCCAATGTTGTGTAAAGCCCTTTCTCATTCAATTTATATATTGCCTTCAAGGCATCCTCGAAGGTATCCCCTGCGACGAAACGGGACGCCATTCTCCGTGCGATTCGCCAATGTGTGACGATATTACGAGCCCAAACTGCATTGGATAAGTAGAGAAGGAATGCGCGCAGCACAGGATTGCTCCTTGATTGATGGGGCGGATAGTTTCAGTACAAGGATTGTAGCAATGATTCCGAATTTCGTTTAATCCGTTTATCCTATTTAGCGTTGAATCCTGTCCTGAAAAGGTTTCGTAAAAAGGGGATATTTAATACAGAACGATTGACGCCTCGCGGCCAGTTGGTATAATTCGGCTGCATGGCCCCGTAGCTCAATTTGGCAGAGCATCGCACTCTTAATGCGCAGGTTGAAGGTTCAAGTCCTTCCGGGGTCACTAGATTAACCGCTCACCATTCCGGTGAAGCGTTTTGTCTTTAATCCAGTACTAATTCCATGATTTGCGTCAGACCAACGTCGGCTTACTATCAGCGGGGTATCGCTGATAAAAAGGTATAGTAGGAAGGCACCAGCATAACTACCCGGAAGGAGTACTTGATGACTGAGTATGCAATTGAGACCAAAGGGCTTTCGCTCTATTATGGCCGTCACCGTGGAATTTTGGATGTGGATTTGCGCGTCGAAAAAGGGGACATATTTGGCTTTCTCGGTCCCAACGGGGCTGGCAAAACGACCACACAGCGTGTCTTGATGGACATTATCCGCCCGACAGCAGGTGAGGCACACATCTTTGGTAAAAACTGCCAAAAGGAAGGCGTTGCCATCCGTGAGCGGATCGGCTATTTACCGGGCGAGTTGAGCTTGTACCCAAATATGACCGCCCGTCAGTTTTTCAAGATGTTTTTTTCCCTGCAGAAAAGCAACAACGATCCCGGGCGTTGGAAGACGTTGGCGGATCGCTTAGGGTTGGATACCACACGCAAGATGCGCGAATATTCGAGCGGCAACAAACAGAAGGTGGGGATCGTAGCCGCCTTCATGAACAAGCCCGATCTGCTGATTTTGGACGAACCGACCTCCGGCCTGGACCCGCTGGTAAAGCAAACGGTTATGGAGTTGGTCCGTGAAGCTAACCGGGGCGGCGCTACAGTGTTCTTTTCTTCGCACATCCTGCCCGAAGTACAAGCCGTCTGCGACCGGGTAGGGATCATCCGTGACGGGCAGTTGGTGGCAACCGAGCGGGTTGAAGACCTGACCACACAGCACTTTAGACGGATCCGCTTCAAGTTCGCCAAAACGCCCCCGGTCGACGCTTTTGCACAAGATGGGGTTATTGAAACAGGTAGAGATGAGGGCGGGATCACCCTGGAAGTCTATACACACCTTGATCGGGTGATGGAGCAAGCGACCTCGTTTGGCATCACTGATATCGAAACGATTCCCGTCAGTCTTGAAGAAATCTTCCTGGCCTACTACGGGAAAGGGAATGGAGGCAACAATGCTTAGGTTACTGCTTCAAGAATTACGCTTTCGAATCAATGGGATCATCGGTTGGGGGCTCGGTTTGAGCTTTTTTCCCGCCGTGTACGTCGGCATGTATCCTTCATTTGCCGAACAAATGGCAAGCTTTGAAGAACTCATGGACCTTGCCATTTATCAGGCGATGGGAATTAGCATGGCAGGGTTTGAGGGTTTTATTGCCTCTACAGTTACAAATTTAGTACCCGTGATCCTTTGCATCTACGCCGTTATCAGTGGGACGGGCACTCTGGCCGGAGAGGAAGATGATGGTCGCCTGGAATTGATCGTCTCCTTGCCGATCCCCCGCTGGCAAATTGTCGCTGTCAAAGCGGTCGCCCTGGGGATTGCACTGTTCATCATCCTGGCAATTGTAGGAGCAGGGGCAGCATTAACCATGGAGATGATCAGTATCTCCGTAGAGACCAAGGTGACGTCGTTGGATGTCTTCCTCAGCTTGCTGGCTGCCTGGCCGTTGGCGATGGCTGTAGGCATGATCAGCTTCTTCTTGGGCGCATTCAGCCCCAACCGGCGCATAGCCTCGACGATCGCAACCGTGGTGGTGCTGGTCAGCTACCTGGGCAGCAACCTAAGCGGGATGATCTCTTCGTTGGAAAAGATTGAAAATTTCTTCCTGTTTCACTATTACGAAGCTACTGCCCAAGCTTTGGAAGTGGGACAGCAAACGGGCAACATGATCGCCTTGTTGGCGATATCGCTGGTCGCATTTGGATTAGCCTTGGCCTTCTTTCAGCGTCGTAGTATCACGGTCGGTGCTTGGCCCTGGCAGCGTGGAGTCATCAGCAGATAAGACTCCCGGCTCTCAAGCTTTCGTCATAGACAAGAATGAGGCAATTCGGAGTAATCCAGGACCAAAACCGACCGCATTTTTTTGATTCTCAATGTGGACATTGACATATACTGCCCTTCAGCGCGAGGCGAGCCAAATAAGGCTGTTTTGATGCCGAGTTCTTACATCCCATGTTGCAGATAATTCAAACATCACTTAGCGATCGCGGGCATTTTCTTTTAGGATAGGCACTCCATGAGAGATACACTCCCGCGCAGATCGGGATTGTGGGAAAATCTTACTGGCGTGGGTGACCATGACAGCAGCATTTGCCAGGAGCTACGAATTATCGCCCTCGCAGTCTAATCGTCTTTTCTCGACTTATCATTTGGGACATCAGGTTTATCGGTTAGATAGGGGAAATCCAGGAAATTAATAAATGACTTTCGCACATCCTGTTGAAGAGTTAATCAAGCAGCGTTTCTCCTGCAGGAGTTTCCTGAGTCAACCTGTGAAAGAACAAACGCGCCAAAGGCTCATTGATTATGCTGCCGCGCTTCAGAGGGGACCCTTTGGCACGCAGATGCGCTTTGAACTGGTCGCTGCTCACGAGAAGGATCAAAAAGCTCTTAAAAACCTGGGAACTTATGGGTTCATCAAAGGGGCGACCGGGTTCATCATCGGGGTTATTCAGGATGATGAAAAGAACTTGGAAGATTTCGGTTACCTGATGGAGAGCATCATCTTGTTTGCGATGGACATAGGCTTGAGTACGTGTTGGCTTGGAGGTACTTTTACCAAAAGCAGCTTTTCGGAAAGAGTCTCCCCGCGCCCTGGCGAACTAATTCCCGCTGTTATCGCATTGGGTTATTGCGCCAAGCAACCACGCAGGTTCGATGCCATCGTTCGCAACAGTGCGGGTGCGGATCGGCGGCTCTCGTGGGAGCAACTGTTCTTCGATTCCAGGTTCGGGGTGCCATTATCCCGGGAGGTGGCTGGTGATTACGCCAAAGCGCTGGAGATGGTCCGTCGCGCTCCGTCAGCATCGAACAAGCAGCCCTGGCGAATCATCAAAGATGGGAATATGTGGCATTTCTTCCTGCAACGCACACCGGGGTATCGAGAACAATGGCTTGTTAGGTTATTCACAGTGGCCGATTTGCAGCCCATCGACATGGGCATCGCCATGTGCCATTTTGAATTCATGGCGCGCGATCACGGTTTGGATGGACATTGGGAAATAAACATTCCTGACATCGAAATAACCGACGAGTTTACTGAATATTTAGTGAGTTGGGTGAGCTGAACAGCCAGGAGTTCCAATTCCACTGCGGGTGAAAGCGAGCGTAATTTGAGCTCGCCTTTTTAATTCGTTGCGACAGTTGCGCATTTATGGGTAGGTTCCAATGTTGGGAGATGGAATCGCAATCTACAAAAAGATGCCTATTAGCGTAGGTATCCAGGGGAACTGCTCAGGGTGAGCGGGGGTTCCTTTTCCCCTAGAAGTTCAACGATTGCGGATCTCAGCTCTGCTGCGGAGAAAGGTTTTGTGAGGTATGCGCTCGCACCAGCGTTAATCGCTTCCACGCGGTCTTCCTTGAGGAATTTGGCGCTTGACATAATGACGGGTATCTTGGAAAGACGTGGGTCCGCGCGGAATCTGCGGACGAGCGTCAGACCGTCTACGTCGGGCATCATGATGTCCAGGATAATTAATATTGGAGTTATCGACTCCAACAATTCGAGTGCTTGGGCAGCATTGAAGGCCTTCCGAACCGGGTAGCCGAAGGTGGTGAGAATCTCAGCAACAACTTCACAGAAGGGTTGTTCATCGTCGATTACCAAGATCATGCTGGCTGGCTCGTTCATACGCTCGTTTCTCTCAGGTTAGGGTCAAGATTACTCTCTGTAAATTGGTTGTTTGCACAGGTTAAGGCTTTTTCGGTACTTAAATCAATGAGAAAGATGTGGTATGCGGATATCCATTCCCTAGCAAGAATTAAGCGCGGAGGCTCGGCGATAACAAATCTGCCTTGAACTGTCATCGGGTGCACAACATGCAAGCCATATCCATGCCGCTGTATTCTTAGGATCCTCCTGCAGCACCCAACTCAATGCGGCCTCACCATTTTGAAGATCCCCTCGTTCCACGGCTTCGACGGCCAGGTTGAGAGCCTCCTCTACTGAAGGAAAACCAACGGGATGAATTCTCGTTGCCATAATAACCTACTCTCTATTGACTCAGGAGTGTATTTAATGAACTCAATAACATGTTAACACGCGAACGCCGTCGGTGAATTTACAGGAACCTTACAACTCAGCGGTGGAAAAAGTCGGCTTGGCGCGAGGCTGATTGGAGATTACACTACTCTCTATGGAAGATCGTTTTACAAGTGCAGAGGGAGTGGTTTGAAGCTTCTCGTTGAGCTCTACATCGTAATGCACATGCTCATGGGCGCACCGCTGGATGTGCTCGTTGATGCACGTCACCCGCTCCCGCGTTGGTTTGACCCCGGCCCTCACGCTGATGCGGTTTCAGCCTTGGAAGACTTGATATCAGAGGCGAGTGATGCCGGTATAAAAGCCGCTGTCTATTCCGGATATCGGAGCTACTCAAAACAAGGCACTGCAGTGGAGCGGGAATGGAGAGAAAGACCTTCAACTGCTAGTTTCTACGTTGCGGCGCCAGGCTGCAGTGAGCACCAGCTCGGGACCGCATTCGATCTCGTGTGGCCTGGATTAAAAGTCGAATACAGCGATCCAAGGAATAAGCAGCTATATATCTGGCTAGAAGAAAATGCGCATCATTTCGGATTTGTCCTGAGCTATCCCTATAAGGAGAATGAGGGGTGGCCGTATGACAATCGATGGATACCGCAGGTGACGGAGTTCATCCATGAACCTTGGCATATCCGCTACGTCGGGCTATCGCTGGCGGAAGAAATCTTCGCGGCAGGGTATTTAGATCCCCAGAATTCGGTTCTTCCACAGGATTATTACCAACCCTGGACTGCGATCAGTCCGTGAGTAATGCTGCGGACCTTGCATTTCGTTGTAGATGCCCCCCCTCACTCCGGTCGAGCCCGAGAGACGCCTATTCATTGGTTCTACTCTATACTGTGAAAAGATGGTCTAATCGCGCATGTTCACCCTTGTAGATCCAGGTGTCAGGTGTAGGAATAAAGGTTTGTTGCGCGGTTCGGTTGTTATGATACACTGGTTAGGTACACATTAAGGATTTCGGAAGGAGACCGTATGGCTGAAGATGCCAAACGTGTCGTTTGTATTGAAGACGAACCAGAAATGATCGATCTTGTCCGGCTGATCCTCGGCCGAAAGGGGTTCAGCGTCATCGGTGCAAATGGCGGGATAGAGGGGTTGGAAACGGTTCAACGCGAACGTCCAGACCTCGTGTTGCTTGATTTGATGATGCCGGATATGGATGGTTGGGAAGTTTATCAACAAATGAAGGCGGACGATGACTTGCGCGACATCCCTGTCGTTGTCGTCACGGCGAAAGCCCAGTCCATCGATAAGGTTTTAGGATTGCACATCGCTAAGGTGGACGATTACATCACCAAACCTTTTGGTCCGCAAGAATTACTCGAGAGCGTGGAGAAGATCATCGGCGAGGTTGAGGTAGAATAAGCTCGTAGGCCGAGCATTTGCAGGGCGGCTTCGGTCGCCCTATTTTTATGTTAGGAACGGGATGAAACGCTGGGTTCGAGTTTACAATCGTAGTCGTGGAAATTCACCCTTGGGTAGGGCACGTTGGTGCGATTCGTTCTTCTGCCGTTTACGTGGATTGACTTTCCGGCGCGAGATCCCTGACGGTGAGGGGTTGCTCCTGGTTGAAAGCAGCGAAGGGCGTGTTAATACCACGATCCACATGCTGTTCGTTTTTTTCTCGATCAGTGTGTTCTGGGTGAACTCTGAGGGGCTGGTGGTGGACAGAACACTTGCCAAACCCTGGGGGTTCTACGCACCGAAGCATGCGGCTCAATTTATCCTGGAGGCTTCGCCCAGGATTCTTGACGAAGTGCAGATCGGGGATCAGCTGGAGTTTATCGATGAAGAGTAGGTATAAATTACTCATATTTCTCATCCTGGTCATGGCGCTATTTCCGGCAGCCGCCGTTCAAGCGCAGGGCGGGGGACCGATATATATTGTCGAACCTGGTGACACACTTTCGGGCATCGCCCGCCGCTTTGGCACCACCGTTGAGGCGATGGTCGCGTTAAATGGGATTGATGATCCTTCTATACTATTCCCCGGTGCAGAACTGACGATCCCGGGCTTCGAAGGAGTAGAAGGTGTCCTGACATTGCAGATTGTCGGCTTCGGCGAGGATTTAAACAGCCTGAGCCTTCGTTACAATTTGTCAGCGGATGCGCTGGCCCGCCTTAATCGACTTGTCAGACCCGATCGACTCTACGTTGGTCAGTCGCTCATCGTCCCTGAACCCCCGGAAGGTGCGATCCAAGAGGAGGAAATTGGGGCATTTCTGCCGCAACCTAGGGAAACCAGGCTGGAAATTGCGGCCCGCGCTGGGATAAGCCCATGGGATCTGCGGGACTCTGCTATGGATCCGCTGCGCGTTTGGGTAATGCCCGGGAATCCACTGACCAATTCGATGGGGTGGAGAGTTTCACTTCCTGAGCCCATAACTTCAATTTCGATCAAACCCCTCCCGGTAGTTCAAGGGCATACCGTCGTGGTTAAAGCAGAAGAGAGTCACCCAATTTATCTTGAGGGTTCACTCGGAGACCACCAGCTTACATTCTTTCATGCTGGTGAAGGAGAAATGGTTGCTTTGCAGGGCATCCATGCTTTAGCCGAGCCGGGATTGATCGATCTTGAGCTGCGGATGGCGCTGTCTGAGGGGGAGGAGATCAGCTATGCGTTTATCCAACCGGTTATGGTCGAAGATGGTAATTATGGTTTCCAATATATATCTGGAGTCCCCCCAGAAACCGTCGATCCGGAAATTATTCAGCCTGAAGAGGAGTTCGTAGCGGACCTTCTTGCGCCTGTTACCCCTGACAAGCTATGGAATGGGGCCTTTGATTATCCCTCGCAATATTACACCGATGAGTTCATAGCAGTTTTTGGGGACAGGCGTAATTACAACAGTGGCGCATTGTTCTACTACCATACCGGAGTGGATTTCTATGGCATTAATATTCCTATTTATGCGCCGGCTCGCGGGGTGGTTGTTTTTGCAGGACCACTTTTAATAAGGGGAAATGCGACTTATATTGACCACGGTTGGGGAGTGTATTCAGGATATTTCCATCAATCGGAGATATTTGTTCAAGAAGGCGACATCGTTGAACGGGGGCAGGAGATCGGGATTGTGGGAAGTACCGGGAGATCCACGGGGCCCCATCTGCATTGGGAGATATGGGTTGGCGGTGCGCCAATTAATCCTCTAGACTGGGTCGACCCGGGTTACCCCTGATCTTCCACTTCAGTTTCGTCGATCAAGCGACCGCTGCGATAATCTTCCACGCACTGTTGGGCTTCGCCAAGTAGCTCCTCAGGTACGAGGATTTCTACCCGTGCCACTCGACCCACACCAAAGCCGTAAATCGTTGCCGCAGCTTCGTGTGATAGGACAACTTCGATCTCTCGAGCTTCCAACATCCCGCGGATAATCTCGGCTTCGAGCAAACCTGAAACCGTCTCGGCGACAACAAAATTTTCCGTCATGATGCAATAACCTCTGGGTGTAGTATAATTGCCTAGAACGTCCCCGAGTAGGGCAATCTTTCTTTAATATGGCATCTGTGCTAAGTATTCCTCCCGAATCGTATTGGACCAGTTTTGAGGTCAAAGACGACGATATCGATTTTATCATCAACCTCCTGCTAGAGCGGGAGATTCCTCTCACGTCTGATGAGATGGCGTCAGCGCTAGTTAAGCAGCGTTTGGTCCAACTGGAGAAAGAGGCCCAAGAGGCAGAACAGACAGAACATGCCATATACATCCCCGCAGAAACTTACAAAGTAGGACAGGTCCTGGCATTCTCGCAGTTAGAGTTTGGAACAGGAGAAGTTGTCGGAGTGCGTGAGGGCACTAACCCGGACGTTGATCCCTTTTCTGTGATCAAGGTTGTTTTCGCGGGGGACGGGGCAGAGAAAGAATTCGCATCTGAAATGGCGGACCATATCCTGAACAGCCCACCTGAACCAGACCCTGAAATCGAGGAGCTGCGTAAGCCGGAAACGATAATGGTCCGGTTTGGGGAATCCATCATCGCGCATTTGGATGAGAGGCTAGACAAGGTAGATGACATCGTCAGTATCGCCGGGAAGTGGTTCCCGAGCGCGCTTGTGGCCGAGATCACCGATGGACACCTAAACCTTGCCGAGGCAGTACTCGACGTCGAAGCTGGTGGACCTTTGCCGACCGCGGACTTGCTTGAACATGTTGAACTGCCCGAATCACTGTCTACGGATCTCGCGGAATTTTCGCTTGACTACGCTCTGCAGGAAGATGAACGGTTTGATGAAGTTGGACCAGCCGGTCAGGTTCTCTGGTTTTTACGACGGCTTGAACCTCCAGAGGTGTTGTTTGCACCTCCGCGCCTTGAAAGCCAGGATAAAGCTCTTGATTCATCCATCCTTACAGATGAGTTGCAAGAACTCATAACGAAGCTGGATGATGAAATGAGTGATCTACAAGCTCCGGTTAACCCGCCTGATGATGTTACCGTCACGCTGATTTTTCCTCATTGGAGAGTGGGAGCGCTCCCACTATCGGCTCGCCTGCAGCACCTTTTCCCGACCGCGTATGAGGCGCCAAGAATCCGCTTCATCCTGATTGATGGTCACAGTGGGGAGAGATTCCCGGGATGGGTTGTGCGTGAGCATGGATATGTCTTCGGTTTGGAAGACTGGTATCGAGAGTACAAGGTCCCAGCGGGAGGGCTTATACGCGTTCATCCTGGCGACGCCCCTGGCGAAGTGGTCGTTGAAACGTATGATCGACGCATGCGGAATGATTGGATTCGTACAGTAACTATCGCCGAGAATGGTCAGATAGGGTTCACGATGCTCAAGCAGCCAGTTGGGACGGCCTATGATGATTTGATGGTGATCGGGCTAATTGACACCCAGGCGCTCGATGAAGTCTGGATGCAATCGCAGCATCAGAAGCACTCTCTCGATCGAACTGTAGCGCATGTATTTCGGGAATTAGCCAAACTGACTCCTCAAAGCGCTGTGCACGCGCAGACACTTTATGCTGCGGTGAATGTCATACGACGGCAGCCGCCATCAACGATCTTCGCCGAGCTTATCAAGCGTCCATATTTCCAACATGTGGGGGATCTTTACTGGCGGTTCGACGCGGAAGCATGGGGTTCGTCGTGACTAAACCATCACCTTCCATCCTCGCTCGACAAACTCTGGACACAAAATATCATATTGATTTTGAGTATTGGGACCGTGCGGACCGGGATTTCAATATCTATCTTCGCAGCCATCTCTGCCCGGAACATCAGGAAGTGTATGCGGATGTCGAAGCCGATACGCTCGTTGACAGCGTGAATCCTAAAACGGCGGAGGTCACCCGGGTCCTGGGAATTCAGCATACGCTGATTTCTCACTGCGCTTTACAACCTGATTATTTGACACCGCAAACGCCTCTGGTCAATGCGATCTTCCGGGTGTTCTTATCGAACGGAAACTCACCCCTCACGCCCGAAGAGCTGGGCGAAAGCCTTAACCGTCCCGCAAGGACGATCCTACGTATGCTCTCTGGTGGGAGAGTCTATAAAGGAATTCGGCCTTTGCTTGAGGATTGATCCCTGTAGATCTTTGCAATACAATTGAATTCCGCCCCCGTAGCTCAATGGATAGAGCACCGGACTTCTAATCCGACGGTTGTGCGT
>CAYLOO010000087.1:0-11411 GCA_964385355.1 uncultured Anaerolineaceae bacterium | reverse complement strand
TGGAGACCTCCGCGGCGTACATCGGGGTGATAGGATCGCGGCGTCGCTGGGAGACTACTGTGAAGGCTTTGCGCGAGCGAGGTGTGCCGGAGGAAAAAATCACCCGCGTGACGTCGCCTATAGGGCTAGAATTAAACGCTGAAACGCCGGAGGAGATCGCCGTGTCCGTTCTGGCACAGATCATCATGTTGCGCCACGGCGGAACTGGTGAAAGAATGGCATATTCGCAAAAAAAACCTCGCAAAGGGAAGGGCAGGTAGAGACGGGATATGTGGACGCGTTATCACACCCCTATGACATTGCAGGAAGCCGTTGAACTGCTTGCGGTGCACGGTGAGCAAGCTCGAATCGTCGCCGGGGCAACTGATCTGATCCTTGAATTGGAACGCGGCCAACGTCCGGGCGTGGAACTGTTAATCGATATCTCCCGCATCCCGGGCCAGGATAACATTTCACTTGATGATGATGGTTGGGTTCATCTCGGCCCTTTGGTAACCCACAATCATTGTGCCGGGTCAGAACTCATTCAACAGAGGGCATTTACGCTGGCGGGAGCCTGCTGGCAGGTGGGAGCACCCCAAATCCGCAACCGCGGAACGGTCGCCGGGAATATTATCACCGCCTCGCCGGCCAACGATGCTATCCCACCGCTCATAGCGCTGGGAGCAAAGCTCACTTTGCTCTCTGCGGAAGGTGAACGGACAGTGCCCATCGAGGATTTCTATACGGGCGTCCGAAAAACAGTAATGAAGGACGGGGAGCTGATGAGCGACATCGCCTTCCCAGCTCTCGAAGAAAATACTCGAAGTATGTTTGTTAAACTTGGACTACGTAGAGCGCAGGCGATTTCGGTCGTAAACGCAGCCGTAGTGCTGATAATTAAGGGTGGGCGGATTGAACACTCGGTAATCACGCTTGGCTCAGTGGCGCAGACGATCATCCACGCGACGGAGGCAGAGACCTACCTGACAGGAAAGGAACTCCAGCCGGATGTTATCAAGAAGGCTGCTGAACTCGCTGCGCTTGCAGCGCGCCCGATTGACGATTTGCGGGGAAGCGCGGCATATCGCCAGGAGATGGTGCGAGTCTGCACACTCCGGGCGCTGCGGCAGATTAATAATGACAGCGAGCGAAAGGGTTTCCCCGAGAATCCGGTGATGCTGCGAGGAAAGGCAGGTTTTCTTCCAGTTCAACCGCTCTCGGACTCCGTCGAGCATCATCAAGACGTGGCGATCGAGACGACTATCAATGGGAAGCCGCATAGTTTCAAGAGCGGGTTTAATAAAACACTTCTGCGTCTCTTGCGTGAGGAAGGGGGTTTAACTGGCACGAAGGAGGGCTGTGCGGAAGGTGAATGCGGTGCTTGCACGGTTTATCTCGACGGTGTGGCGGTGATGGCTTGTTTGGTGCCCGCACCGCGAGCGCATGGGGCTGAGATCGTTACCATCGAAGGGCTTGGTCAGGATGACAAGCTCCATCCGCTACAGCAAGCTTTTATTGAAGAAGGTGCAGTGCAGTGCGGGTACTGCACACCGGGATTCTTGATGGCGGGGGCGAAACTATTCGAAGAACAGCCTGAGCCTGATCTTTTTTCGATCCAGCAGGCGATTACAGGAAACCTGTGCCGCTGCACTGGTTACTATAAGATACTCACTGCTTTTGAGCGTGCTGCCGAACTGATGCAGCAGGGTTCTGGGTCATAGTGGATTCCTTCCAATATTGTTTTGAATGTTTAAGGAAGGATATTGACTGCAGTAAACCTCGGTTCTTAGCGAATCGTGGAGGAGGAGGCCGTCATGGGGCGAGATTCCTACCGCTTTAGATCTCTCGATATGGAGCGGGAAAAACGGAACCAGCTAGATCCAAAGTGGAGAGGGGTGGGATTAATCCTGATCGCCATCTTCGCCACAGGTGGTTATTATTTCGCTGGTTGGTTTCTGCGCGCCAACGCTGAGAACGGCTGGATGTACATACCGCGTGCTGCCCTTTATCCCAAATTCGTCCCCTTTCTGGGAGGCGGGTTACTGATCAAGATCATCATAGCATTTCTCTTCTCCCTGCTGTCCTACGCGGTTCTCAGCGTTATCTACGCGATGGTCTTTCCCATTCGGCCGGGTGAAACAGATGTCCCTGTCGACCGGAAGGCTGAGAAACGCAAGAAGCGCAGGGAACGCATAGAGCAAAGGAAACGCAAGAAATATTGAGGAATATCGATGGATCGAACCGTACCACGAACAGGCTCTGAGGAAATCGAGCTTTATATGCGGTCTTATTACTCGCTATTGCGGTCCACGATGGATGTGCGAGTGCGTTCGCTTGAGGAAGTACATACGAATATGGGTTCATCGCTTCATCTGGATGCACGATCAGAAACTCCGGATACGGCAGCGCTTATATACAGTTCTCTACGCCTACCCTCTTGCATCGTGGATGTAGAGCGGGTTGTGCTTGGTCAAAGCCAGGCGGTCTTCGAAAACAAGGGATTCGGGAATGTCGAGAAGTGGCAGCCGGCTGTGGCGCAGGCTCGCCGTCGAAGGAGTTTCTTCGATGGGAAAGATACACTTGCCTGCTACATCGCAAGCCGCTCAGATATTGACGATATGGTCCCGCTTTTAACAGCTTACCAAATCGAGTGGAATAAACTTCATCGCCTATTACAAGGTGAACAGGTAAAAACATTTCTTAAGAACCCACTCGAGACGGATGAGGGGCTCGCAGTTCTTGCTGCCGGGTTGGCGATGAACACCGACGAGCTGAGGGGATTGCACGATGCGTTGGGGGGATCGTTCTGGGCTAAGCTCCGCGCAATCGCCTCAAAAGAGAAGCGGTTAAAAATCCGCCTCCTGGCAGGCTCGCTAAATGATTACCGCCAGGCGACCCAAATCTGGTGGGAGTATGTTGAGAAGGCGATGCCTTCGATCCTGCAGCGACCGGTTTATTTCGTTTCCAGTAACGCCCACAGCATCGTTAACTTGATCAGCGGTCATGCACTGCGCAACGAAGAGGAGCTTGTCCGTTATTTGCAGCAGCCGGAGTGCCGTGACCTCCTGGAAGAGTGGGAGGATATCAAATCCAGACAGATCCCTTCCAGTCGGGAGAATTTCCTCTACTACACACTTAAGAAATATGTACGGTTGGAGCAGGGTAAAAAAGCACATAGTGAACGCGCACATGCTGAAATAGAAGTCGGGATCGTACGCGTTCAGAGCGAACACGCTTTCGATGTAGAGGCCCAACTTATCGAACTTAAACATATACGTCCCGATTGGATCGACCCTCGCCTCCGGCGTGAGGATCTCGATCGGCTTAAGGATTCTGACGCGATTATTATGAACATCGACTATCCACTGGGGATGGCGGCTTATCTGATCCTCTCGCATGCTGCTACTCGGTTTGGAGAATTGCGCGGCGTTTATGTCATGGGTAAGGCGGCGACCCTGAATGGTGTCATTGGCGACGTGATGGTTCCGGCAGTAATCCATGACGAGCATTCACGCAACACCTATCTCTTCGAGAATTCCTTCAGCGCTGCCGATCTACGCGATGACCTGGTTTATGGAACTGTTCTAGACAATCAGAAAGCCGTTAGTGTGCTGGGTACATTCCTGCAAACGCCGCGCTACATGGATGTGTTCTACCGAGAGGGCTACACCGACATCGAGATGGAGGCAAGCCCTTATTTATCGGCGGTATATGAACTGTTCCGCCCAAAACGGTATCCGAACAATGAGATCGTCAATTTATATGGTCTACCATTTGACCTTGGCGTCCTCCACTATGCATCCGATACTCCGATGACCCGAGGGAAGAACCTGGGGGGTGGCTCGCTGTCCTATTTCGGTATGGACCCAACTTACGCTATAAGCACCGCAGTTTTGCGGCGCATATTCGACCTTGAATTGGAGCGACAGCGATCGTAAGGCAGCGCAAGTCATCCACAAGGATGGTTTAAGTATTTCTCGAATCAACAGTCGCTTGGAGCACTGAATGTCCGTTATAGGAAAATCGATCCGGCGCGTCGACGCTGTAGGAAAAGTCACTGGGAAAACTCTTTACCCGGGGGATATCAACCGACCCAATCAGGCATATATGAAGATTCTCTTTGCGGGTCGCCCTCACGCACGCGTCACCAAGATTGATACAACCTCAGCTGAATCCATCCCCGGTGTCGTGGCGGTCTTCACCGCTAAGGATGTGCCTGTAAACGAGTATGGTCTCATCATGCCCGATCAGCCTGTACTGTGTGGTCCGGGATCATCCAAACCCTATACCGACCGGGTCCGTTTCATAGGTGACCAGGTCGCGCTGGTTATTGCAGATAAGGAAACGATCGCCGCGGAGGCGGTCAAATGCATCGTGGTGGAATATGAGGACTTGCCAGTGATTCTAGATCCACTGGAAGCGATGCGTGAATCAAGTTCCCTCATCCACCCCAACACTGGCAGCAATGTCTTCTGTCATTACCAGATTCGGAAGGGGGATCTTGAGGCTGGTTTTGAGGCGGCGGATGTGATTATCGAAGGGGAATACCATACGCCTTCTCAGGAGCATGCGTATCTTCAGCCAGAAGCGGGGATAAGTTATATCGATGAAGAAGGACGGGTGACGATCGAAGCCGCCGGACAATGGACGCATGAAGACCAGGAACAAGTTGCCCACGCATTGGGGCTGCCGCGGGATCAGATCCGTGTGATCTACCCAGCGATAGGAGGGGCATTCGGTGGGCGGGAGGATATGTCGATCCAGATCGCCCTGGCTCTCGCCGCCTATCGTTTGCATCAGCAGGGTATCGATAGACCGGTCAAGATCATCTGGTCCCGGGAGGAATCGATCCTCGGCCACCACAAGCGGCATCCTTTCATCTTGAGGACGAAATGGGGCGCCACGAAGGATGGTGTTCTCACAGCTGCTGAGGTTGATGTGATCCAGGACGGCGGCGCATACGCGTATACCTCAACCAAGGTTCTCGGAAATGCCACCCTGATGTGCACGGGCCCCTATGAGATTCCGAACGTGAAGGTAGATACATATTCCGTGTATACAAATCACATTCCTGGCGGCGCCTTCCGTGGTTTTGGAGGACCACAGGGGGCATTTGCTGCCGAAGGGCAGATGAATAAACTGGCCGAATCACTGGGGATCGATCCAGTGGAGATCAGGGTTCGGAACCTACTGAGAGAAGGTTCTCTTCTCTCAGTAGGTACACCTCTACCGAAGGGTGTAAGCATCGATAAAGTCGTTGAAAAGGCTGCAGAAAGAGCTGGATGGAAACATGCAGGGCGTGGTTGGAGCAGACCTGAGTTAAAAATCCCCGATGACACACAGCGAGCGCACATTCGGCACGGCGTAGGCTTCGCCTGCGGTTTCAAGAATGTTGGTTTCTCGTTCGGTGCGCCGGAGCAGTGTTCTGCGGAGATCGAATTACATGGCGGATCGGAGATTGAGGAAGTCGTTCTGCATCACGCTGGGGCGGAAGTCGGGCAAGGGGCGCATACGGCGATGGTTCAAATGACCGCTGAGGCGGTCGGTGTCCCGATCGAGAAGGTCCGCCTGATTGTCTCTGATACCGCGCAAACCGCAGATTCGGGATCCGCATCCGCCTCGCGGTTGACTTTCATGACAGGAAACGCGATCCGGGGTGCGGCTGAAGAAGTGTTGGAAAAGTGGAAAGATGGGGAGCGACCGGCTATCGCTCTTTATCAGTACCGTCCACCAGCGACGACACCCCTTGACCCGAAAACGGGCAAGTCAGAACCCAATTTCGCGTATGGTTATGTCGCCCAGGCTGTCTCGGTTGAGGTGGACACGGAGACCGGCGCAATCCGCATCCTGGAAGTTATCTCTGCCAATGATGTAGGACAGGCGATCAATCCGCAGTTGGTTAAAGGACAGATCGAGGGAGCCGTCGTCCAGGCGGTTGGCTATGCAGTTCTGGAGGATTTTCAGCAGGAGGGGGGTTACGTCCAGACCGGTCAGCTCTCGACCTATCTCATTCCCACCGTGCTGGATATCCCAGGCAAGGTCGAATCGCTAATCCTTGAGTATCCTGACCCAATTGGACCCTGGGGGGCGCGGGGGATGGCTGAGATGCCCTTTATCCCGTTGGCGCCAGCCGTAATCGCCGCGGTTCATGATGCGCTCGGCACCTGGTTTGATTCGTTTCCGCTGACGCCTGAGCGAGTCCTGCGCGGCATTGGAAAGATTCAATAAGCGTGGAAATTGAAAGGCCACTCATCATTATTCGGGGTGGAGGTGACCTGGCGACAGGGGTCGCAGTGCGCCTGCATCGCTGTGGATTCGACATTGTCGTACTCGAGGTTCAGCAGCCCCTGGCTGTCCGGCGGCGCGTCGCTTTTGCCGAAGCTGTTTATTCGGGGGAGATCGAAATCGGGGGAGTCCGAAGTGTCTTTGTCTCTGATTCCGAGCAAATCCCACATCTTCGCTCAGGACATGTCGTTCCGGTGCTTGTCGATCCTACGGCGTCCTTGTGTGCGCAGATTAATGCAACAGCTCTGGTCGACGGGCGCATGCGTAAAACTCCACCGGAGACGACTCTGGATCCATCACTATTCACGATCGGACTAGGACCGGGATTCACAGCCGGGGTCAACTGTCATGTAGTGATTGAGACCAACCGGGGCCACAATATGGGGCGTGTTATCTGGCAGGGAGGCCCTGAACCGGATACGAAAGTCCCAGAAACAGTGGCGGGATTCGATGTCGATCGGGTACTGCGGGCACCCGTCAGCGGGCTTTTGGAGGGTGGCAAAGAGATCGGCTTCATGATCAAGGCGGGAGATGAGATTGCCCATGTCGGTGGAGTGCCGGTCGAAGCGCCCTTCGATGGCGCGCTGCGAGGGCTGGTGCACGACGGCGTGCACATCGACGCAGCAGCGAAAATTGGCGACCTGGATCCACGCGGTGAACCATCCTATTGCTTCTCGATTTCAGATAAATCACTCGCCGTCGGCGGCGGAGTGCTCGAAGCGCTGCTCTCACAGCCCCAGTTACGAAGATTGCTGAGTGGGTGAGATGGACTTAACGAAAGCCCTGCGCATTTCCCCGGGGCAGATTGTGGCTTTCGTTGGCGCAGGTGGAAAATCCTCGAGCATACGCCGGCTGATCGAAGAACTAACTCCTAAGACGCCTGTTCTCATCACGACTACTACAAAATTAGCGCTGGATCAAACAGATCTTGCTGTTCAACATATCATCCTTCGCTCTAAGGAGGATGTGAGCCTCTTCCCCGCGCTTCTTCAAGAGCAAAGCTCCGTGCTCGTAACCGGTGAAAGATGGTTGGAAGAGCCGAAGTGGACCGCGCCTCCAAAGGCTTTGCTTGCGGATTTGCTGCTCTTGGCGGCTGCTTCGGGCGCCGTAGTCTTGATTGAAGCGGATGGTGCTAAGGGTCGCTCATTGAAAGCGCCTGCGGAGCATGAACCGGTCATACCTCAGGTTGTCGATATCGTCGTGCCGGTGATAGGTCTTGATGCTATTGGAACAAAGCTGGAAGGTGATTTCGTTTATCGACCAGAAGCGGTAAGTGCACTTTTGGGGATTCAGAAAGACCATATTGTCCAGCCCGTGGACGCGGCCGCAATCCTGGCGCACGGGAATGGAGCACTGAAAGCAGTGCCGGCGAGCGCGCAGGTGCGGGTGATTCTGAATAAGGCTGAGACGCCAAAGGCGATGGAGCAAGGGCGTGAAATCGCCAAGCTAACCCTGAAGACCGACCGCATCGGATCGGTCATTTTGGCGCAGGTAAAGCAGGCGGACCCTGTTGTGGAAGCTCATGGGCGGATTGCCGGAATTATATTAGCGGGCGGTGGATCGCAGCGCTTTGGCCGGCCGAAACTGTTGGAGCTTTGGGATGGGGAAGCTCTAATCCGGAGGGCAGTCCTGGCGGCGCGAGAGGCCGGGCTTGACCCGATTGTTGTCGTGCTTGGCGCAGAAGGACCGGCTGTAAGAGAGGCGATAGGCCCGCTTGGGGTTCAAATCACCAACAACCCCGACTGGGCTGAGGGGCAAAGCAGCTCTGTGCGCGCAGGTCTTAAAATGCTGGCGCTAAATGTTGATGGCGCAGTTTTCCTTCTGGCGGATATGCCTCTTGTTGATGCTGATCTCGTTAGCACTCTGGTGGAGAACCAGCGCAGGTCGTTAGCGCCGATTGTGGCACCTTGGACTGGTGAACGATGGGGGAATCCTGTTCTTTTCGACCGAGCGACTTTCGAAGCGCTGAGTCGGATTCGTGGCGATCAGGGGGGACGAACGTTATTCAAGGATTATCCTATTGAAGCTGTGCCCTGGGGACAGGCGGCGATGCTCGATGTTGATACCCCTGATGATCTCGACACGATCAGAGGGAGGTAACCGCGGAGAGAAGGCAGCCCCTCTTTCTGATAGATGGAAGGACCAGAAGTTGTGTTGCCCGGTTGTCAGCAGGGATGCTATAATCGCTGCATGGTGGTCCAAGGTTCTCGCCTACTGGTCATCAATAACAACCCCGATGCGAATCGACATCGGGCATGGGGTTCATTAATGAAGTAAACGGATTGTAGAATGAACCTGCCGCCGCCCGATGTCATTGAGACCGGGCGGTGTATTTTTTTAGTATGGAGGCATGATGCTTAAGACTCATGATTGTGGCGAGCTGAGATCAGATCATATAGGTGAACATGTGACACTTGCCGGGTGGGTGAATCGACGTCGAGATCATGGTGGGGTGACGTTCATTGACCTGCGCGATCGCTCGGGGATCGCACAGATCGTCGCTAATCCAGAGATATCTCCTGATGCGCATGAAACAGCGGTTGAGATTCGCAATGAATGGGTGCTGCAGATCGAGGGGATTGTTCGAAGTCGACCGGAGGGGATGGTGAATCCAGATCTGCCTTCCGGTGAGATTGAGGTGGAAACCCAGAAGATTGTTGTCTTAAACCCTGCGAAGACGCCTCCGTTTGCGATCAATGAAGAGACGGAAGTCGACGAAATGGTCCGCCTGAAGTATCGATATCTGGACCTCAGGCGTGAGCGCATGAAGGGCAACCTGAAGCTTCGCCATCAAGTGATCAAATACATTCGTGATTTCCTCAGCGAACGCGATTTCTGGGAAGTGGAGACCCCGATTCTTTTCAAGACTACACCCGAAGGTGCGCGGGATTACCTGGTCCCCTCCCGCGTCCACCCGGGGGAGTTCTTCGCCTTACCGCAATCGCCTCAGCAACTCAAGCAACTGCTGATGGTTGCAGGTGTTGAGCGCTATTTCCAGATCGCCCGCTGTTTCCGTGATGAAGATCAGCGTGGAGATCGCCAACCGGAGTTCACTCAGTTGGATCTTGAGATGTCCTTCGTCGATCGTGAGGACGTGATGGCGGTTTCGGAGGTGTTGTTCACCTCGATGGTGGAGAAGCTGCTTCCCGAGAGAAAAATGATGCACAAGCCCTGGCCTCGGCTCACTTATAGCGATGCGATGGAGCGCTTTGGGCGAGATGCACCGGATATCCGTTTTGGACTGGAGTTGAAAGACGTGACGGATTTAGCGGTGGAGTCGGGTTTTCAGGTGTTTGAAAAGGTAGTCGAGAGGGGCGGAGAAGTCCGAGGTTTAAATGTTAGAGGATCTGGGAGCTTCAGCCGGAAGGAAATCGAAGAACTGACAGCTTATGTCGCGCAATTTGGAGCCAAGGGTTTAGCGTATCTGGCGCTTGATGAGAAGGGAGAGCATCGGTCTTCCTTTGCTAAGTTCCTCGCGGGGGATCGGATTAAGGCTTTGCTGCACAGGTTGGAAGCCGAACCCGGCGATCTGCTCCTGTTTGTAGCCGACAAACCTGCGGTTGTCTTCGAATCCTTAGGGCGCTTACGGGTCCACCTCGGCGAGCGGCTGGGTTTGCTGGATCCGACGATTCTCGCTTTCGCATGGGTGATCGATTTTCCCTTTGTGGGATGGAATGAGGATGAGAAGCGTTGGGATCCGAGTCACCATCTCTTCACCGCGCCGATGCTAGAAGATCTTCCGTGGCTGGACTCTGATCCCGGCAAAGCACGCGGTCAGCAATATGACATGGTGCTCAACGGGTTAGAGGTTGGTGGTGGGAGTATCCGTATCCACGATCGAAAATTGCAGGAGAAGGTATTCGCTTTAATCGGTCTTGAGCCTGATGTCGCTCAGGAACGATTCGGCCATATGCTTGAGGCTTTTGAGTACGGGACTCCACCCCACGGCGGCATTGCGCCGGGGATCGACCGGCTCGTTCGCGTCTTCGCCGGAGAGGATCATATACGTGAGGTTATCGCTTTCCCGAAGAATCAAGCAGCGCGCGATGTCATGGCAGATGCCCCCTCGCCTGCTGAGCCCAATCAATTGAAGGAGCTTCATTTGAGGGTTATTGACGAGGATTAATGGTGGAATATTGCCAACTAGAATTGAACGTGGTATACCAATGTCAGTCCCTGCTGTGTTCGTGATGCAGCAAGAGGTTTTGAGCCAACACTTGATAAATGGGGTTCGTTGTCCGGTGGGTAACGCGATAGGCTTCGGCCAAGGCGAAAGTCACTGGTAGGATCCCGCCTGCAATAGCAGGTTCAAAATCAAGCAGCACACGGCATGGCGGGGCAGTCATTATTAAAAGCGGTGGAGAGACTTCCACCGCTTTTATTTACATCCGTCACAGTTATCCTGAGGTGAGCATTGCTTTATGGGTGCGGCTAAGTTCACCCCTTAATGTCATTGCGAGCGAAGCGAAGCAATCTTCTCCATTCTAGCGCGGAGATTGCCACGTCGCCCTGACGGGCTCCTCGCAATGACAAGCGCAGGGAGGGTTCAGCACTAATAGGTATTGGGAATCAGACAGGAAAAGACACGTTTATTTGGTTTGGCTTGCGAGCCATCTTAATCTCGGGTAGACTTCCGTAATTCCCAAGAATTCATCTCTAGCAACACACAGCAGGAACAGAAATTATGACAGGTGAGCGTGATAAGGCGCTAGAAGCTGCGGTAACAGAGATCAAAAAGCGCTACGGTGACGGTGCGGTGATGCGGCTGGGGGAAGCGCATCATCTGGAAGTGGAAGCGATACCGACCGGCTCACTATCGCTCGATATGGCGCTAGGCGTGGGAGGTATCCCCCGCGGGCGGGTGACCGAAATCTACGGTCCGGAGGCCTCGGGCAAGACGACGCTGGCGCAGCATATCGTCGCCGAAGCGCAGGGTATGGGCGGCGTATGCGCCTACATCGATATGGAGCATGCGCTCGACCCGGCCTATGCGGCGCGCTGCGGTGTGGATGTGGACGAACTGTATATAGCGCAGCCAGACACGGGCGAACAGGCGCTGGAGATCGGTGAGACGCTGGTGAGAAGCGGAGCGGTGGATGTGGTGGTGGTGGACAGCGTGGCGGCGTTGGTGCCGCGGGCGGAGA
>CAYLOO010000086.1:0-11807 GCA_964385355.1 uncultured Anaerolineaceae bacterium | reverse complement strand
GAATGTATTGTGCGGAGGACACCAGCAGGCGGCGCAAGTAGGGGTCTCCGGTCTTCCCGGAAGGACACCGGGACGGTGTGGTGATTCGCAGCTGCGGGTCTTGAAAACCAGACTGATCTCTGCGAGGGACAAGTCCTATAGCCGGACCCACTTGCCGGCTCCTCCCTAAGGACATTGGGACGATGTGTGGAAGCGATCGGGGTTTTCAAGGGTGAGGATGAAGGCCAGGGAAGTGAGTGGTCCCACGCCGCTGATCTCGCGAAGCAGCATGGTCTCCGGGTAGCTTTCGCTGCAAAGCGATCCCCTGGTCAACGAGTTTGCCATTTCGATCAAAGAACCGGAAACAGTATCTCGGTTTTTGGGAAACTTCAATTACAAAACGACCCAAATGCTGAGAGAAATCAATTTCAAACTCTTCAGAAAGCTCCTGAGAAAGAGCAAACTCAAATCCATCACCATCGATATTGACAGCAGTGTGGTAAATGTCGAAGGCCATCAGGAGGGGGCAGTAAAAGGTTACAATCCAAAAAAGCCTGGAAACCGCTGTTATAACCTCCAGTTGGTTTTCTGTGATGAAATCAAGGCTTACCTGACTGGATATGTCAGAAGTGGGGATACCTATACGGCCAACGGCGCAGCAGAAATGATCAAAGAAATCATTGCCCAACTCAAAGACGAGGGATTGGAGATCACCTTTCGCATGGACAGCGGCTATTTTAACGATAACATCCTGGAAACGATCGAATCATTGGGGTGTACTTATGTGATCAAGGGAAAAGGGTATCCAACGCTTGTTGAGCAGGTGACCAATCCATCCGTTGTCTTTGTTACAGGTGAAGCAGGCCGGGAGACCACCGAGCTAGTTACAGCCCTGAATACGTGGGACAACGCTAGAAGGTTTGTTATTTCCCGGGTGTTGAAAGATGAAAAAGATAGAGCGCAAATCTCTTTCCTGGAAGGCGAATCATATGACTATTTCTTTTTTGTCACCAACACGGAACAATCGTCAGAAGAAGTGGTTGAATTCTATGAAAAACGCGGGAACTGTGAGAATTACATCAAGGAAGCCAAGTATGACATGGCGGTTGGGCACCTGTTGCTCCAGTCATTTTGGGCCAATGAAGCGATCTTTCAGCTGATGATGCTGGCATACAATGTGTTTTTACTGTTCAAGATGGACTTTACAAGGGAAACGGAATACCGGCAGCAAATCAAGACGTTCCGGTTGAAGTACATTTTCCTGGCTGGGAAGATCATCCGAACGGCCAGAAGTGTGGTGATGAAGCTTTCTGAAAAATATCCCTATCAAGAGATATATGAAAAAAGTCTGTCTTGAAGAAAACACGCCTTCGTATGTCTCAACCTTTATTTCTATTAAATTGGGCAGGGAAAAATCATTTCAGATGTCCAAATTTGTACAATGGATCGCTAAAAATGATAGGAAATAATGAAAACAGTGCTAAACTTAAAAGAGTTCCGCCAGAATTATCATCGTTTGTGTTGAAAATGCTTGTAGATTAATTCGACGTGGAATCCGGGTCTGACTATCCCAAGATGCGCAGGAGCGAGGTTGGAAGTTCTCGCCAAGCTGCCACGGCCGTGCGCGGGCAGAAGTCGATCTCGCTCACGACGCGACCGCAGGGCCCGCGCCAAGGACCGCCCTTCAACGGTCTCGGCAAACGCACCCTGGAGCAAACGGAAGAAGGTGGGCTCCTGTCGGGAGGAGGAAGACATGAACGCAAGGAGTGTGACACTGGCCGTCACCGTCACCGTCACTCTCACGCTGCTGGTGGTCGGATGCGCGTCGAACGACCAGCCGGTCTCCGACGCAACGTCTTCGGCCGAGATCGACGCCACCCGCCTCGAAGAGCCCGCCAAAGAGACACCTTCCCCCACTACCACCACGATGATCCCCCCGTTGGGAGCCTGGAACCCGATCCTGGCGACCACCCGAGCCAAACCCGCCCCACCCGCCGCTACATGCCCTACCGGCAGCACCCCCGACCTACCTGGTCGGGTCGATCAGGAACGGCCCCAACCAGGTTCGTGGAGTAACCAGTCCGCCGCCTTTGACCATCACACCGGACGGATCATCTTCGTTGACGAAGCAGCCCAGACCTGGACCTTTGACGTTTGCACCAACACGTGGGAGAACATGAACCCCCGCCGGGTACCCACGTCGGAGTACTGGAACGAAGGTGAACTGGTTTACGACATCGATTCGGATCTCACCATCTCCTTCGGTGGGCGCAAGACCACGATTGCCGTTTACGACGCCCAAACCAACACTTGGACCCAACGAGACCGGCCATCCGAGTATGAGAACTCGTTGTTTTGGTTGGGTGCCGTCTACGACCCAGTCTCGGGACTGGTCCTCGTCGTAACCGATGACGGGCTGACGGCGTACGACGTGGAGACAGACGAGTGGACGCCTATTGGGATGATCGTGGAGGAACGTGATGTCACTTCTGGTGGCACAACCCGGACGCTCGGGCCGCCGTTCCTGATCGGCTATGTGGCGGAGACAGACCGCCTGGCATTCCTCGGATTCAACGGTGCCCCTTTCCAGGGAAACGGAGGGTTGTTCGACCCCCGCACCGGCGAGTACACCCACCTGGACGAACCACCCAGCGGTGTTGTGGGAGGGTTCGGGAGCTTCTCGTATGCAACCGGCGGCGCAACCGCATACACCTTCACCTCCAACTTCAGCGTCTGCCGACTTGACCCGGTGACACTCGACTGGATCTGCCACCCGCTCCCCGACGGCTTGCTCGACCAGATGCCCTCCGCCATGGTCGTCGACCCGATCAACGACCGGCTAGTGCTATTCAACGACTTCTGCTGCAACTGGCCCGGAACAGAAACAACAAAGGATGTCTGGGCTCTCGATGTCACCACCGGCCAATGGACCCAACTTCTCGCCTCAACAGACCCCTGAAAGCAGACGGTGCAGGACCGTGTGTGAGGACTATCCCGGATCGGACAGTTCGTAAGAAACCAGCGGAGGAGAGATCCTATGAGGAAGCAGATGGTCCTCTTCGGAACCGTGTTGTTGCTGCTAGTGGCCGGATGCTCATCGGTTGATCCGACTACGTCTGAGGAGTATCAAGCGTTGGGGAGTCAGCTGGCAGCCGCCCAACAACAACTCGCCGACGTCATTGTCGAACGAGATGCACTAGCCGACGAGGCCCTAACCGCCGCTGCCCGCCACGACAAGGTGCTGGCCAACCAGGAAGCGGTTGCTGAGATCATCGCCAACCCTGATTCATTTGGCACAGAAGAGGAGGTACTCGACTTGCTCCTGACCTACGCGGCCCCCGGTGCGGTCGTGGACGACGTCGCGTTCGGTCCGGTGGATATGAGATCCTCATAGAGATACACGGTCTTTGAGCTTGCTGCTGATGTTGAAACGTGGGCTACGTGGACCGCCGAGGATGGTTCGATGGCAGGGTCTTTATGGATTTGGGCTGGAACAGCGAGGAATGGCGAACCTTTCGAGCTGATTGGGATCAATACGGACCTCTATGACGACGATGGGTTGGTCACCCACTCGCTGGTCCAGTGGCCATACAAGAACGACTACGTGACCGGCGCCATCATGAACGGGAACTAGCAGCCGCACATACCGGCACATGTTGAACGGCCTAATTCTCCAAGTCGTCCCGCCACCCGGCGACCCGCCCGCAGGTATGCCACATCGCCGCAGCCGAAGGACCGCCGTTGAGCGAAACGTCACTCGGGCGGTCGGCGTATGGTCCCGGTGTAAAATTATTCAGATTTCTCACCCCTACTCGTCTCCCGGCCAGGATAGAGTAGAGGGTCTATTCTTAATATGACAGCATTGGTCAGGACCTGGTCCTTGCGAGGAAAGGTGCTCGAGAAACAAAGCCTCACTGTGCAGGGCATCTGGCCGCGTGGATTGCTCTATGCTCTGGACATGGAAAACTCGACCCGCGCATGCTATGATCGACGATCATCCGATCTCAAACGCGGGGTACAGGCAATGAGGCATACCCCGGTCGAGGGCTGATTTGCACACCTTGGGACGACGCGGCTTATACCCGGTGCTCTTTCTTCTTATGTGGCTACTTCCGGTGTTGGCGTGCAACGCTCCGGGGCGGCTCGTGCGTCCGAATTCGGGGTTCACGGCTGAGGATCTGCGGCAAACGGTGGAGGCGATGCCGCTCCCCGCGACGCTCACGCCTGCCCCTGGCTCCACCCCCGACGGTTCACCAGCAGCAATCCTGGTTCTCGATCAAGCGCCAACACCTTTTCCAACCGCGCCGGGATCTCTGTACCAGTATGAGACCAGGCCCGGCGATACGCTGGTTGCGCTAGCCCGCCGCTTTGGTGTGGATGCGGGTCAGATCTTCAGCCAATCGCTTCTCCCCGATCAAGGCTTCTTGCCGGCGGGGACCTTTCTGACGATAACGGATCGCGTAGGGCAAGTCTCCCCCGCAAAGCTCATCCTACCTGATAGTGAACTGGTCTACTCTCCGACGGCGATGGATTTCGATGTCCAGGGGTTCGTAGATTCGGCCAGTGGTTTCTTGGCTGAGTACCGGGAGGTCTTGAAGGATAAAAAGTCGCTGACTGGAGCGCAGATCATCCAGCGCGTCGCCGACGAACTCTCGGTCAACCCCCGCTTGCTATTGGCAATTCTGGAGGTACGCAGCGGCTGGGTGTTCGAACATCCACCCGGGGCGGGGCAAGTGCGCTACCCGCTTGGATTCGAGATCGCCGGCCGGGAGGGCCTGTTTGAAGAGGTGCGGATTGCAGCAACGCAGCTCAACCTGGCGTACTACGGCTGGCGGGAAGGGAGCTTTCAAACGATCCACTTCCAGGATGGTAGGACCATCCGGCTCAACCCGACATTGAATGCGGGAACCGTCGCAGTCATGCATCTCTATACCCTGTTCTCCGAATCCCAACAGTGGGTCGATGATGTTTACGGCTCGACGGGTTTCGCTGTTCGCTACCGGGGAATGTTTGGTGAGCCCTGGATGCGCGACGCGACTATCGGAGCCTTGTTGCCCGGGGAATTGGCACAACCGGTGCTCGAGCTCCCGTTTCGCCCCGGTGAGGCCTGGGCTTTGACGGCTGGCCCGCACAATGCGTGGAACGCAGGAACCCCAATGGGTGCGTTGGATTTCGCGCCGATCACCGACGAGGAGCCTTGTGCAATCTCCTATCGCTGGGTCACGGCTACGGCGGCGGGCATCGTTGTGCGTGCCGTCGACAATGCTGTAGCCCTCGATCTGGACGGGGATGGTTTTGAGGGGAGCGGCTGGGTGGTGGTGTTCTATCACCTCTCAGAACAAGGGATGGTGCAGGAGGGCGCGCACGTTTCACTGGATGACAAACTGGGGCACCCATCCTGTGAGGGCGGCCAAACAACGGGCACACATGTGCATGTATCCCGAAAATTCAACGGCGAATGGCTGCCTGCCGACGGTCCAGTCCCCTTTGTGTTAAGCGGTTGGAGAGCGGTGGCGGGTGAGCGGATTTACACCGGCCAGCTGGTTAAAGGTGAGCAAGTAGTAACGGCTGATCCCAGCGGCCGGTCGGGTTCGACGATCCGTCGCTGAGTGGGCAATGCCCATCCCGGTAAGCAATCTCCGGTTGAACGGCCAACCCCTTCGTATCTGGGAATATATGAATCATGTTCGGATTTATTCCGCCCATTTGTTTATTAAGCCTGACTCCCTCGGTGAATATTTTTTTACGAATGTATCCTCAGGCAGTGGGAATTGTATGACATGGAATGTATGAGGCAGGAGGAATTGTCGAGTTGGATGTTGTTGGGTGAGACAAAGTTATAAAAAACCGCTATGATGGGATTCGTTAAACAAGACCCGCCATTCCTATGCCAAACCAAACAGTCCTTCTAACCAAGATCCACTCACCGCAAAGCAACGACCGTACACTGGGGCGACCCAGGATCACTTCGGCATTGTTGGAAGCCCTCCACTACCGCCTGACGGTGATGTAGGCTAATATAGTTATTCATACGGGATATCCAGACGAAGGACCGGAAGGATGCAGCGAGAACCATCCAGAAGATCCTTATGACGATGTAACCATAACAGATATTGAATTGGGTGACATTATTCAATACGAGAAACTGAATGATACAAACGATGAGGTTTGGGATCATTCTGTGATCGTTGTCGGATTTCGGGAGAATGATGGCATGCCAATGGTTGCCAGCCATACGACTGACCATAATGAAATAGAATACACTTTCTACGCCTATGAGGACATCCGATTTATTCATATAGAACGCAGTGATGGCCTTCCTCCGGTGAAATCAACTATTGTGGCTGAAAGCAACGATGATCAAACCATGGATTGTGATGGCTATTATGTGGGTAATGAAGTCTATCTGGGGATGTGCGAAAATGGTCACAGCATCGTCAGTGGGTTCCGATTTGACAACATAGACATTCCACAAAACGCTACCATTAAATACGCATTTATCACCTTCTCTGTAGATGGACCTTATCAAAATGAAGTCAATTTGCTGATCTATGGAGATGATAGTGGGGATTCCTTAGCCCTACCGGATTACTCCTTAGCCGGTAGAGCTACAACCGAAGCGTTCGTCGCTTGGAATATGGATGATTCTATATCTGATCGTTGGGAACTTACTGACAATCACGCAAACGTGGCGGCGAAGTACAGCTTCACCACTCCCCAACTGGCTCCCATTATTGAAGAAATTGTTCACCGGGGAGATTGGGCACCAGAAAACGCCCTGACCTTTCTAATCAAAAACAATGATGCTTCCGGATCAACATCCTGGCGTCGTGTGATCGCTAAAGAAAGAGCAGAATCAGAAGACTGGCCCCATCTATTTCCCGCTCGTTTGGTAGTTGCCTATGAAGGTGGAGAACCTACTCCCACACCGGTAAATACCCCGTATGGTGCAAAAACCCCATCCATCAGAAAATGTGTATTTGTTGTGCGAAAACGTGGGTGTACGTTCTCAGAGGAATTGGGAGAAGGCACTTTACACACTCTACGCAGCCATCAAGAAAAGCAACGATACAAAATGGGGGCTGCAGGTGAACGTTGGCAAAGGCGCGACTTGATCTTCCCAAACTCTATTGGAAACCCAATAGATCCCAGCAATTTGCGACTTGACTTCAATCGCCTTCTGGAAGAGGCAGGTCTACCGAAGATACGATGTCATGATTTGCGACACACTGCTGCTTCGCTGATGCTCAACAATGGTGTCCCTCCGATCGTCGTCTCACGAATCCTCAGGCTCTCCAAACCCAATATTACCCTGGATCTTTATTGCCATCTATACCAAGAGATGCTGGGCGAAGCTGCCAAAATCATGGACGATCTGGTAACACCCATCAAGCTGGATATGAGCGAATTCGAAACCCATGATGCAGGAAAAGGACGAGATGAGGTTCATTTCTCAGAATAACTGCACCGGAAAAGAAAACCCACCGACTTGGTGGGCACTCCTACCCCCATACACAGGGGGAGCTACTCTTAATAACACCACAATTCAGGTGACCCCGGAAGGACTTGAACCTTCAACCTGCGCATTAAGAGTGCGATGCTCTGCCAAATTGAGCTACGGGGCCATAGGCCAGCAGCCTGACAGAGATATGTCTCGTAATCCTATTGATGTAGAGTCAGTAAACTCTGCTTCCGGTCGCGAGGCTAAAACCTCCCGCAGGTTTCTCTATCCTGCGGGAGGTTAAGTGAGTCGATTGCTTGAAGGCGGTGGGCCGACCCATATGTCGGCACCTACGTTTTAGTAATGTAGTGGAGCTGGGTAGCGTCCATCCTCTTGATTACCTTCACAAGTTGGAGGGGAACCTGCTTTTCTTCATGATGGGTGATATCATGAGATGAAAGTGCCAGAATATCACCAGAAATTGCTCGTTTCCTGAAATGGGGAGAGGAGCGCTCGATGAAAACCCGCCATAGTTTAATCCCACTACTAGTGTTCCTGCTCCTCACATCAGCCTGCGGGGCGTCCGAAACCACACCCGTACCTAGTATACCTTCCTCAACAGCAGAAGAAATCCCGGTCACGGAAAGCGTTCAAACCAGCACACCTTCCCCTACTCCCCCCGAGCCTACTCGTGACACGTCAACCGTGCCCGTTCCGGAAGACGTGACGCCTTTCCCGCCACTTACAGTTGGTGAACCGGTGACGATCACATCCATCCATATGGTCACGGAGCTTGGTGGGTGGGCAATCGGCGGCGACCAAGATCCAGGCGATCATGTCTTACGCACATTGGATGCCGGCGAAACCTGGGCAGACGTCACACCGCCTGAACCCAGCAAGTCCACTGTCCCCGCGCGCAAAGCCGCTGTGGGATCTTTCCTAAGTCTTGATCAAGCCTGGGTCCTGTTTTATCCAGTGAAGTTTTACGGCGGCGCCGCCCCCGTAAGCATTTGGTGGACCGATGATGGGGGAACAAACTGGACACAAGGTGCGTTCGCTACACGATTGGAGATCAATGAAGCCCCTCCAAGCGTGATGTTTGTCGACAATCAAACGGGTTGGATCTTCGTTGAGAGCGTCGTGGGGATGGGGCACCATTTATTTTACTTACTGCGGTCGGAGGACGGCGGCAATTCCTGGGAAGTCCAGGCAGAACCGCCGGATAGCGTGACGACATGCCACCGCACAGCAATCACATTCCTCGACGAGCAGCACGGCTGGATGACCAGCCAATGCCCATTCGAGCTGGCTGGCGGAGTCTTCCTCGAGACAACGAGCAACGGAGGAGACGCATGGGAACGGCTCACCCTCCCCCCTCCGACGAGCAGCCCCAATCTTTTTGAGCTATCCAGTCTCTGCCTGACGCGATCCCCCAATCTCCTCGGACCCGGTCAAGGGACATTGATCGTAACCTGCCACTTAAAAGGTGGTGGGACTTCAGACATCGCATACTCAACGCGGGATGACGGCTCGACATGGCAGACGAACACCTTCCCTGGCGGCGAACTTTCGATGCTAGCGGATGGCTTCGGCTGGGCTTTTTGGCTGGAGATTTTTAAAACGCTGGATTTTGGTCTGACGTGGGAGCCAGTGAAAATCGTAAGTTGGGATGGTCAATTCAGCTTCATCGATCACGATCGTGGGTGGGCGGTCGCACGAGCTGGTGACGAGATTGCGTTCGTACAGACCATCGACGGTGGAAAGACCTGGCAAGAGCTTGATCCAGTAGTCGCAGCGTCTGTGGCCATCTCCCAGGCAGAACCTTGTTTGCTTTCGGCTTCAAGTTCGATAACCGCCTATAACCGACCGAGTCTGCAAGCAGAGCCATTCGGCGATCTGCCAGTTGGAATGTCACTCTATGCAACCGCTCGCACTGTGGATGGGTGGATCGGATTCGATCCGGGGTATGCCCAAGCGGCGAACATCGGCGTCTTCCACCACCGCTGGGTTCAAGAGGGGCCAGCCATCGATCTCGAAGGAGGTTGTGATTCTCTTCCCGTCGTCGTCGGTCCTTCCCCGGGAATATGTTTCAACATGTTTATGATCGACGCGCTGCTCCTTGCACAACCGCTGACCAGCGCAAACGTTCTTCACTCAATCTCGTCAGGGGACTACGCAATGGTTATTGGGAAGTCAGAGGATGGCTGGCTGAAGATCGATCTGAGTTTGGGTAATATTGGACAGAATATCGAAGGTTGGGTCGAAGGGATGAACGCCAATTTCAACGGTCCTTGTGCCGAACTACCCATAATTGAACCATGATCGGACTGGGATTGGCACTTTCTAACGACCAGGACATACCCCACCGAAAGCGCATCCGGTTATCGAAACCGAAGAGATCCTCATTGTGCGAACATCTCGAATAGAACAGGGTTTATCAGAGACCAATCGGGGGCTAAAACCTGAGCGCCTTGCGCAGTCGTAAAGCCCTGGACCATCTCTCGGGAGATGATTCGGGCGTCGATTCCGCTAGGTCCGCTGCGGAGAACGGCTACCAACAGGCGGGGCCAGATCCATGGAGCTAAATCCGTATCAACATGGTGGAGAAGTGAAAAAAAAGCTCCCGGCAGACGAGGCCATACACGCGGAACGGATATTTTACGTATCAAAGCCTTGATGATTATTTGCCCTTGCGCCATGCGGAAGAAGTCATCGCTTCCTTCCCGGTGTCGTGCGAAAGCCAACGCCGACTCCCCATCCAATACATGGACCCCGGGAGACAGACCGCCAGTTGCTGTTTCTAACTCAATAGGAACACCTCCCAGCGCATCGACAACAGACATCAATCCTTCGAAATTGAACCTCACGTAAGCGTCTACTTCCACCCCAAAGTTCTCGTGGACGGTTCTCATCGCCGCCCCAGGACCTGACCCTGTTTTCTCTGCTTCCGCGAAGAAATGCGCGGTGTTGATGCGGTTTTCACCATTTCCGGGGATACTCACCCAGAGATCCCGCGGGATCGAAAGCATACCCACATAAGGTTGTGGAGGCACAACCGTGGTGAGAATCATCGTGTCACTCCGCCCCAGATTGGTGCCTTTCGGCGAACGGTCGATCCCGAGCAGCAAGAGATTCGTTCGTATGGGAACAAACAAGTAGATCGCGGCGATTGATCCAAGAAGAATCCCGAGAAAAACAGCTCTTCGCCTCCAGGGTTTGCGTGGCTCGGTTGAACCGACCACTGCATGTGAAATTGGCGCCCCTTCTTTTCGAGTCGATCTTACCCGCACAGGTTGGGTGTCTTCAATATTATATAGACCATTCATAGGCGCAGATTCTACCACCCAATATTTCGATGATGGGAGAGCCGCGCCTCGTCTTTATTCTCCATCAGACCTACGATAGAACTAGAAGGTGATTGCTAAATTTGGAGCTAGCATCGTAATATTAAAAAAACTTGCGAAAGAGATCCACCATGGTGAAATCTGTAGTCCTTTTTATCCTTGTTTTGTTTGTCGCCGCCTGGCTTATTGCGGAGCCGGCTGTGTTTGTCATCCCACCCATGTACGAGTACCCAGCAGGAGCGATGCTGTTCTATTACGACCGTGCTCGTGGAACTCCCTTCTTCACATCAACCGATTCCTATTGCCTGTACTCGATAGGTGATGTGACCACGCGCTGTCGCAACGCGGCGCTCAATTCGATTGATCCCTTGCTCGAGAACCTTCTCACAACTTTACCGTATTCAGAATGGGCCTATCTACGAAGCACGAATGGGGTGATGTACAATCCGTAAGCGGGTCAAACTGAAGTATCAAGATATATCGCTTGGTTCCCCAACGAACGTACCCTGTGGTTGATCTCGATCCCCAGAGGAGTCAGCTTTCGCCCACAAATAAACCATAGATAATGGCGATAATCCCCAATTTTCGAAACTACTCCTGAAATACTTCATAATCACAATTTTCAGCCTTATTGCATTAACTCAATTGTCAGGAATACTCGTCGCTGGACGCGGCGGGGCCGCTAGATCATTCGGAATCCGCTCAATGACTCACGATTGCATTGGACTGCGCATCAGTACAGAAAAGGCAATTGATTTATTCCCTAAAGGTGAAATCGAATTTCATTTTCTATCATTTCACTTCCGCTACTCTGCACCATCTGAGTTTGCTGATTCGGACCGGGCGTTTTGCATCGGGCAGGATATCTGGTTCGGCGAATAGCTGGTATCCAGGGAGCACGATCTGGCTTTGCCGGCAATCGGGGCTGCGTGAGCGCCACTTGTGAATTAGCGTAATCCATCTTGCATGGCCGCCGGGTGCTTTGTGCTTTTTTTAGAAGACCACCAATTCCTTTTCTTGAGATTTCATATCCACGTCTAAAA
>CAYLOO010000085.1:5567-11872 GCA_964385355.1 uncultured Anaerolineaceae bacterium | reverse complement strand
GGCTAACGTCTGGGCCAGGCAAATGCCAGAGGCCGTCAGCGAGATTCGCGAAGCACCTTTGAAAGCGCCTGTCAAGTATTTCTTGATCCATCTCTCATTTTGCCGTGTCGAATCAGCCCTGTCGTATTCAGGGTTTCTTTTAAGGATGTTTTTTATTCCTGCCAACTTCGATGATCGCCCCTCTGTTCCTTTGGCCTATTGGACCAAGAAGGTCATGCACCTTTTCGTGCTCTAGCTGAATCTTTACTTACTCAGCCCGGCGTTCCCGCATTCGGCACAGGATATCAGTCCGGCCAACACCAGGGGCCTAATCATCCCGTCGGCTTCCAGGAGCCATGCTTCGCGTCAGGCTCCCTGGTGGTATTAGCAGTAATCCTCGCTATAGGGCTCATCCCGCATCAACATGGAATAGGCAATCAACAGCATTTTGCGTCCCAATGCTACTCTTGCCATCCCTGACCCGCGGCGCTTGGCAATGCGTTGGTAGAAGGACCGCAGTCGAGGGCTGTAGCGTATTGCCCGCAGTGCTGCTCCTACCATGGCTTCTCTTAGATAGGGTGAGCCTTGTCGACTGATCGATCCATGCCGAACGGTTTCATCACTCACATGGACCTTGGGTGTCAACCCGGCCCACCTCGCAGCCCGATCCGCTGAGCTGAAGCGCTCTACTTCGCCCAACTCTGCCCGAATAGTCACCGCGGTTATCAGACCGACACCAGGTAACGTTTTCAACAGTGATACTTTCGGATCATGGACCGTTTGCTCAGCCATGGTGCTCTCCGCTGCATCCACCAGTTGGTTCAGTAGATCTATGGCGCCAAGGTTGTCTTCGATCACCTGCCGGTCGATTTGAGATAGCTTGTCATCCGTTATTTCGGCCATGAATTCGCGCCCCTTGCATCCGAAGATATCACTGAACGGAGAATGGATATTTCTGCGCGCCAACGTAGCATGGATGCGGTTCTTATGTCGGGTGCGATCCGCCACCAGCTTTGACCTGTGCCGGGCTAACTGCCGCAATTCGCGGATCTCCCGCGGTGCTGCGTATGCCGTTGGCAAATACCCCGTCCGGGCCAAATGCGCTAGCGTGTGCGCATCGATCTTATCGGTTTTCACCGTGGCTTCGGCGATCATCTTCACCTTTTGAGGATGCGCAAGCAAAACTCCTTCGCAATGGTCGCTCAGCAGGTCATACATGAACTGCCAATTCCAGGTGGCTTCTATCACGGCTATGGTGTCGTGAGGTACTTCTTCCTTCAGATGTTCACTCATGTCATCGTTTGAGAGGCCTCCTTCACTAATCACTTTGCCCTGGGCGTCCATCAGTACGACGTACGAACGCCTTTTGTGGAGATCAATACCGAGGTAATATTCAGACATAGCGTCCCTCCTTTTGAGACTGTTTTTTCGAATGCCTATCAACAGTCTACACGAGGGGCGCTTTCACGATATCATCCTTACAGCGAAGCGGAAAGGAGAAGGCAGGGGGACATGGGTGCACTGCATTCCTTTCAACCTCATCGTAGAGACGCAGCATGCTGCGTCTCTACGCCCCTCGCTCGTTTTGAAAGTGTGGGAGATTGAGAATCATCGTCGCTGCGTTTCCGAAAACTCGAGGGTGACAGGTATATGTCATGCTGAGCCCAATCAACTTCACCCCACAAGGCTCAAAAAGAACTCCGTCGGAAGCCTCGAGGAGTGCGGTTTGTTTATGGGGTTAAGAGCAATCGCTTGAATCCTCGCGCTCATTCATCCACCGCTCCAGCACCTGCTCGGTCGCTTGAAATCCCAACGGTGGAAGATCATCAGCATTGAAGAAATCGACCGCATCCGCGTCATCACCCGCAGCCAACACACCCCCCACGATCTGTCCCCGATAGAAAATCACGATACTCGCGCCACGCGGGTGTTCCAACCCATGAAACACATCCACAAGATCGACGATTTCCACTTCCAGCCCGGTCTCCTCCAAACACTCCCGGACCGCGGTGGAGCGTGGATCTTCCTGCCCATCGACGAATCCGGCAGGGAGTGTCCACTTTCCCTGCATCGGTACATTGATGCGCTTCACCAGTAAAACCTTCCCATCGCTCTCAACTAAGACGCCCGCCGCGACTTTCGGATCCCGAAAGTGAATGTAGCCGCATGCAGGACAGACCGGGCGGGTCGCCCCGAACGCTTCGCGCTCTTCCACTTCATTGCCACAGAAAGGACAAAAGAGGATGGAGCTAGTGTCTTTCATATGTATTTGGTACGGATCCAGAGGGTCAAGCCGCCGAGTATCAATACGAGGGCGCCAAAGCCAATTTCAAGCGAGCGCAGGATTGGTAAAGGGGTAGGGCTCCAACGCCCTGCTGATTCTTGTTCATACTCCAGGTTAACATCACCAGGTGGAACTGAGTCAGATTCCACGGTCTCATCCACGGCGTTCATGCTTTCCGCATCCAGCGTCGCGGCGTGTTCATCTGCGTGTGTCACAGCTGGCTGTTCAATAGCACCTTCTCCAACGATCGTCTCCCCTACAACCGCCTTTTCTGCCGGCGGTTGTGGTGAGGGCGAAGCTTCCGAACGAAGTGCTTCATCGGGTTCTTCCGGTGCTTCCGCCGCCGGCGGTGCAAGAGCCCCCGCAACCTCCTCCTCCGCCAACACATCGGCTCCATCACGTTGGTCATCAGCCTGATGAAAGGTATCCTCGGCGCCGAGTTCAGCCTCGGCTTGTGGAGCGGCAACCAGAGCTTCTTCCATCGTGTCGCTCATCACAGCCCCCCGCGAAGCCAAAGAGAACTGACCAGTAAATGTGTCCAGTCCCACCAGGGCAACGAAGACAATTGCAGCGAGTGCCGTCGCAAATTGGAAGACGGGATATGCACGAGGTCGAGAACGAATCCCGGCTGCCTCAGGGGTCAACGTGAAACTGCGCGGCAGCGGAGCTTCCGGAAGCGATCCCAACTGCTGGACGGCAGCTTTCATCTCTTCAAGCGCCTGCTTCAACCCCGGTTCACGGTCCAGGCGCGGAAGCAGGCGAGCAATGCCGCGCGCGGATAACTCGCCATCGATATATGCCGATAAAAGTTCAAGGTCACGCGTAGAAAGTTGGTTTAATTCCTTCATCAAATCGTCTCATCATCCAGACGAAACCTGGATGGTAAAAGTTCCCCTCGCTGATTCAAGCATTCACGCAACCTCCCGCGTGCACGCGCCAACCGGCTCTTCACAGTCCCTACGGGTTTTCCTATCACTCGTGCCGTTTCTTTGTAATCAAATCCCTGGACATCTACCAACACAGCAACGGTTAAAAAATCACGTGGAAGCTCATCAAGGCATTTCTCAATAGCAGCACGTAACTCAGACCGCTCAACCTCCTGCTCGGGCTTCTTGCTCTCATGTGAGAAGGATGTCCCGGTTTCCACGGTCAATCGATCGCCATCATCGGAAAGCTCATCCAGTGAGGATGCGGGGCGACGCTTCCTGCGGCGGAGTTCGTCGTAGCAAGCGTTAACCACAATCCGCAGCAGCCACGATCGAAAAGAACCACCTCGGAACTTACCTAAGCCGCGGAAGGCAGAGATGAAGGCATCCTGAGTCACATCCGCCGCGGAAGCCGGGTCACTCATGAAGCGATAAGCGAGGTTGTAGGCGCGGCTCTGATATTCAATGACAAGGCGGTTGAATGCATCCAGATCGCCGCTCTTCGCCGCGCGTACGAGGTTCTCTTCATCCATGGTACTTCCATGATATCCCGCGGCGGCACTCGGAGCAAGAAGGTGAATTCATGGTGCCGTCTCCTGGAGGACGAAAACGAACGGATCTCGCCAAGCCGTCAACACATTCATCACGTTCCATAAGGCACTGCCCCCATGACCAACCGCGAAACTATATTAAACGGGTTGACCTGAGTACACCCAAAGAAATACTGCGCTACAAACAACCGCCATACCAGTACAATAGAGCCAGCGGACTTCGACTGTAGTAAGTGTCCACTCTTGTCCAAGCTATACAGATTGTTTTCGACATTTGTATGATTCCGAGTTCTTCGGTGCTCCTATGGAGGGTTGCCTTATGGATATCCTCGTTCTCGGTGGAACTAAATTCGTCGGTCGTCACATCGTGCGCACAGCGATTGACCGGAAACACGAAGTAACACTTTTTAACCGCGGCCAAACAAATCCTGACCTTTTCCCCAAGATCGAGAAGCTCGCCGGGGATCGCGATGGGGATTTGGCTCCACTTCGAGAGAGGACCTGGGATGCCGTTATCGACACTTGCGGATATGTTCCCCGCATCGTCCGTAATTCGGCACGGGTCCTGTCTAATCAAACCGATCTTTACGTCTTCATCTCAACCATTTCTGTCTTCGCCAGCTTCGAGAAAGAGGGCCTCTCCGAGGATGACCCCGTAGGCTCACTCAATGACGAGGCGACAGAAGATATCACCGGCGATACTTACGGTCCGTTGAAGGCGCTCTGTGAAGCGGTGATCCAGGACGAGATACCAGGGAGAGCGTTCATCATTCGTCCCGGCCTGATCGTTGGTCCACACGACCCTACAGATCGCTTCACCTATTGGGTCCGGCGCTGTGCACAAGGTGGAGATATCCTCGCACCCGCCCCTCCCGATAAGAATGTGCAATTCATCGACGCCCGCGATCTTGCATCCTGGACTCTCGACAGACTCGAAGCGGGGCACACAGGGACATTCAACGCGACCGGACCCGAGAATCCGCTTACGCTTGGCAAACTGCTGCAAACTTGCTGCGACTTCAGTGAAGAGGGTGCCCGATTAATCTGGGTTGACGGAACCACCCTACTCGACGCCGGCATCGACCCATGGAGCCAGGTGCCGATGTGGCTCCCGGGGCCTGAGAACGCGGGGCTGATGGTCGTCGATTGTACCCGGGCGATAAGCGCAGGTCTGCGTTTCCGTCCACTCAGGACAACACTCCAGGATACGCTCAATTGGGATCGAGCCCGCGATCCATCCGTCCCCATGAAAGCCGGGCTTGAGCCCTCGCGCGAATTGGAACTCCTCGAACTTCACCGGAAGCATGCCCAATGATGCTTTTTTCTCACACTTATTTGCAGGTTTGATTTTGGTCTAGGCTATGACAAAGACAATTACCGATAAGGATATTCAGAGCTACCGACAGAAAACCTACCGCATCAACCCCAAGCTGCGGCTCAATCGTATCGAAGATGCGCTCGAGCACGTGGATGAGCGTGGATTCGTCATGCTCTGGCCCGTTAAGGGTATTGAAATGCCCAGCCTTTGGGCCGCCGTCGCTGGCGACAAGCCGGTTGCCAACGAACATGACGACCCCGGCCATATCACCTGGGGTTGGAAGGATCAGATGCTGGATCAACGCCGCTGGTACTACGGCAAGCTGTTGCGCGGTAAAGCGACCTTCGTTAGTTTGCAGATCCTCCCATATTATTATACTTTAGCACCACGCCTCGCTGATCTCGATGATTACCATGAGGCCTACCGCGCTGGTCATCTCACGCACGAAGCCAAAGCTATCGCCGATGTTCTCCTTAAACGAGGTCCCCAAAATTCTGTAGGGCTCCGCCAGCTTACGCATATGACTGCCCGGAGTTCGAAGTCACGTTTCAATCGCGCCCTCACCGATCTTCAGCGGGGACTATGGATTCTGCCCATGGGTATCGCTGAGGCGGGTTCGTGGCGCTATGCCTTCATCTATGAACTCTTCGACCGCTGGTTCCCGGATGTTTCTGAGCAGGCGCGCGGAATATCGCTTCGTCAAGCCAGAGCGGAACTCGCGAAGCGTTATCTTCAATCTCTGGGGGTTTGCGCAAGTCGTGAGATCGCGAAGCTCTTCCGCTGGCAAACGGAGAACACACTCCAGGCATTGGAAGATCTAGAAAACGCGGGGGATGCCCTGCTTTTAAGCGATGACCGCTGGGCGATCAAAGCCATCGTTCAGGGAAAAACAGTTCCTTAAACACCGGGATGGTTATCAAGCTTCTCCCCGAGTAAGAAGCACCCTGTTGTTCGAAGAACGAGATGCTTCGCGGAGTTTAGCCTGAGCGAATTCGAATGGGCTCAGAAATGACATTCATTAGTGCAGAACTCTTCCCGTCCCTGTCATTGCGAGGAGCTTGCAAGGGCGACGCCTGTCCTGAACGAAGGCGAAGGATCTCAAATTCACAACAACATTGGAGGAGATAGCTTCGTCAGTTCGTTCCTCGCAATGACATTAGGGGAATGATTTCGTCGTATTTGGATGTCGCTTGTTCCTTGAGAAGGAGCTTTCAAGAGCAACATCAAGGGATTTCGCGGTCGCCGGG
>CAYLOO010000085.1:0-5557 GCA_964385355.1 uncultured Anaerolineaceae bacterium | reverse complement strand
GCTTTTCCTGAGCCTGACGTAGGGCTCGCTCGAAATGACGGATGGGAAAGAGCCATTTTGGAGTATGTCATTTCGAGGAGCGGAGGAAGCGAAGCGCCCGAAGTGACGAGAAATCCCTGAGACGACTCGATTAATAATCCAAAGATTATTTAAGGAAGAGAGACTGGAGAAGCCAAATAACGAAAGTGTTGAACAACATCATATCTCCATCTAGATCATCTGACCCTACATCAAGCCCGGGGTGTCTATTCCTGCCTCAAGAATAGCGGCGAAGGGGATGGGTAACTAGCGATTTATATTCGGATTACTTTCAAATCTGTTACGAAAGAGATCATGTCAAAGTGGATTCTTTTTGCAGCGCTTTCAAAATTCTCGCTTTTATACCTGACCGGGGTCACAAAGCCGCCGCGCTTCTTTCCTTCCAGGCGAGCTTCCGTCACAAACCCCATTGAGGAGATGGAAATGCCAATATCCTCTGGAGCGATGATATCTATGTCTCCTACAAAACAATAGAGTCGGACGTCGACCTCATCTTCCGGGAAATTTGCCCGGGTGAAATCAAGATCAATGTCGCCCACAAAACTCCAGATCTCCTGATCCATAACATCCCACTCACCTGAGCGACGCATATCCCCGAAGAGAAACATTCGCACGTCCGTGCCCTCCGGTGCAATTCGTGGGCGAACGATAATCAATATCCCGACCAGGATTAAGATGCTAGGCCAACAGATGACGCCAAAATCAATGTCGAGTAGATTGCTCATTAAAATGAGAAAACCAAATCCAATGAGTACGCTGCCTAAGAGTATCTGTGTTTGTTTCTTCATGTCACCCTCCTAAACGCCAACAAATTTTCATCTTGGTAAACAAGATGGTGTACTTACAACGGCAAGATCAGCAATCCTTAGCTAACTAATAACTACTTTACTCCTTTAGAACAATTTATGTCCAGTTCGCTCTCCTCTTGCATTGGAGTAAACATCAACCATAATCATCGCAATGGAGATCGTTTCTCAAATAAGTAGCATCTGGAGGCACCATGAAGGATCGTGAACGTTATTGGATATCATTCCTGCTTCTCGCCACTCTTCTCGCCTCCTGCGCTGGTGGGACATCGGGAAGCGTGCTCGGTTCCAGAGAGAGTTGTCGCATCGGCGAAGGCTCTGGAATCTGCGAGGGCACCTTCAATACGCTTAAAGGAACCTATGGGAAAGATATCGAGGACGAGGCTATTTTCAACGGTGACGCGATTGATTTTGAGGTTCAAGCCTCCATACAGAGTGGTCCAGTTCGAATCTCGGTGGAGTCACCCGGTGGTGAGGTCACGTTTATCGAGATCTCTTCCGGGAACTCGGGCACTCTCTTGGGTGTCGCTTCAGGTGAGTTCGACGGCTTTGAAGTCGTGTTTGAAGCCCTCGAGGGAGAGGCAACAGATATAACCTATCAGATCACCTACCAAGTGCGTTAAACCTCGTGAAGAATGAGGCAATGCGGTTTTCCTCAATGCCTTCAGGATAGGCCATGAAGCTCCAAGTTCATCTCATCAAACTCCGTATGTCGAATGCCTATGTGGTCGAGTTGCCATCCGCATTGGTTCTCATCGATGCCGGCTCTCCCGGTGATGCACAGAAATTACTCTCACGGCTGAAGGCCTTCAGAGGCAAACCCCTACGTCTCATTTACATCACACATGCCCACCTCGACCATTACGGAGCGGCAGCTTCGATACAGCGCGCAACGAACGCTCCAGTGGCGATTCACGCTGAAGATGCTGGGACTATGGCAAAAGGCGAAACCCATCTCGGTCAGGTTCGTGGCCGAGGCCGGATCACAGCCGCGCTGATGCCCATCGTGAGATCGCTGTTCCCGGTTGAGCCGGTTACAGCCGACCCTGTGATTCAAGATGGGCAAGATTTGGGGGATTTCGGCTTGCCCGGACAGGTGCTCCACACCCCGGGACACACACCAGGCTCTACTTCTCTCATTGTAGATGGTAGATTGGCCTTCATTGGAGATCTGATCTCCACCTCTGGGAAGCCCCATACCCAACGCCTGTATGCCCACAACTGGTCAGAAATAGAAAAGAGCCTCGAACGATTAAAAGCCCTCGATCTCGAGTGGCTTTTTCCAGGCCATGGCCGGAGACCCTTATCCGGGGAGGAATTCGCCTCGCTCGTCTCCGATCAACGCTAAGAGCACCCGCCGCTTTAAGTTATCAAGCAGGGGGTATTTCCATCCTGCACCAAATATTATTTCGAGGGATTTATGCCGCGGATACCTTCAGGGTAAGCATACTCTCTTTGATCCATGAAAGGCCAAACCCAAGATACGGGAATCGCCGAACTATCCTTTTACCGATATCCGTAGTCACGAGATCGATCTCGATCTGGTCGCCGCAAGAACCGTGCATTTCTTCCGTCCACGCATAGCCGAAGCCAAAATACGGAAAACCCCACTTCCTTTCACGGCGAACTTTGCTGGCTGTCAATGCCGTTGCATTTCCCCCTATAGTCCCACCCATTTCTTTCACCCAGGCAAAGCGAAAACCCCGATACGGGAAGCCATATCTTTTATCTCTACCCACGTCAACCGCCTGCAGATCGATGGACACACCCTTGGATGAACCCTGCATTCTCTTTGCCCATGCAGAGCCCAACCCAAAGTAGGGAAACGACCACTTTCGCTCCATGCCAACTGCGGTCGTCGTGAGTGGGATTTGCAGCTGCCCACCATTCGCCTTCACCATGTCCACTAAGGCTTGATAGGAAACAGGGCGAGCATCCCCCTCATCAAACACAACGGGGTCTTCGACGAGAGGCTCCTTACAATTCGGGCATCTACCACTCCACCCTTCAAACTCACAATTACAGCTAGAGCAATACATCGTTCTTACCTTTCTTTTTTGGAGATCTTGTTCGGGTTATGACTACAATAGCCGGGAATAGATAAGTGTTCATGACGTTAGACTGACTTCTAACAATAGCGCCAAGGAAATGATCAATCCAATTATCGCCCCCAGCGGTTTTTCCGGATCGGATTAAATCATACTCCAGGAAAATTAGCCCTGGAGTATTCCAAAGATGTTTGTGATTACAAGTTGCGTTCGGTTCAAACGTCTTTCAAATCACGGCGATCCAAGCGCTTCGAGGTTCCCCAAACCACTGACACTTTCCCGCACCTGCGGATCACCATAGTAACTTACCTTCCCCACCCCGCTGATATTCACGTCCAAGGATTCTGTCACCCACACTATTGCGTTGCCGGCACCGCTGATATTTACATCGATGTGTTCACTCTGTAACTCCACGCTGTCGTATGAACCTGCACCGCTGACGTTAATCTCCTGGGCTGCCGCAAAACCGGAGAGCTCGATCGACCCCGCTCCGCTTAACTCTACATCAAAGCGCTTGGCATCTATACCACTCGCTTCGATGCTCCCTGCCCCCGATAAGGCAATCCCATCCAGCGTTATGACGGTGAGGGTATACGTGATTGATTTCGTTGGTCGGACAATGTCCTGCCACCTATCGGTATCGAAACCGATCTCGAGGGTACCCCCACGCACCCGCGTTTCAATTCTTGGCAAGATGTTATCCTCTGCTTCTATGGTGAGAGATTCTTCGCTGCCATGAGCAATGATCAGCGTCCCAAATCCCTCGAAAGAAACTCGGTCGAAACCTGACACATCCCGTTGCTCCGTCACCAGCACCCCAGAGCCCTCCTCATAGCGCAGCGGGATCGTACACGCACTCATGGCCAATCCTAGTACAAGTAAAGCCAACCATTTCTGTGACATTTAGACGTCCCTCCCTTTAATAATTGTTAGCTAATCCTATATACGCAGGTCCAGGGGGACAGGTTGCATGCTTTCCTGGTTAAATGAACGCAGCGCGGTCAGAAATTGTATAAAGTGTAAGGTGTGGCTGCTCTCACTACTAGACAAGAACCACATTATAGTCACTGCCCATGCCCATCGTCTATTGCAACTAACTTTCAGACAACCAGGAAATTGAACCTCATGAGCCATTCTTTGAAACGCCACTGGCGACTCCCTTTTCTCCTCATCCTCATTTTCGGAATTCTTGCTCTCGCCAGCTGCCAAATCTCCGGCATTGAACAGTCAGCCATCACTCCAACAGTCTTACCCTCTACAGTCCCAGCACCCGAGTTCAAAACTCCTGGGCTAACCCAAGCCGAAATAGACTCCCTCAACAGTTTACAGAAAGTGGATGATCACCCGCTATATGTGATGCACTACCAAGGACCCCATCGCGAGACGACTCTTGTGACACCAGCAGCGAATGAATTACAACGATCCAATTTCGAGTTTGAAAATCCTACTCCGCTGTGGGCATGCTCCCTGTTCACTGCTCTCGCCAATCCGCAAGGCAGGGTGCTCGGGCGTAATTTCGATTGGGAATTCAGCCCCGCCCTCTTACTCTTCACCGATCCTCCTGATGGATACGCCTCGGTATCCATGGTGGATCTGGCCTACTTTTTTGATGCCCCCGCCGCGACTCATCTAATGGATCTAGATCTCAATGACCGGAGTCCTTTGCTGAACACTCCATCAATGCCATTTGATGGATTGAACGAGAAAGGTCTGGCTATCGGCATGGCTGCCGTTCCCGAATCGCCAACGCCATCCGACCCAGACTACAAGAGCGTAGGTTCCTTGGGTGTCATCCGCATGATCCTGGATCACACTGCGAGCGTCGAAGAAGCGCTCACGATCATGAGAGGCGTGAACATCCTCTGGAATGGTGGACCACAACTCCACTACCTCATCGCCGACGCCAGCGGCACAGCCGCATTGGTTGAGTTTATGGAGGGTGAGATGGTCGTGCTAACCAACACAAACCCCTGGCACCAAGCGACGAATTTCCTCCTCAGTAATACCAACGGCTCAGCAGATGGAATCTGTCATCGCTATGATGTGCTAACGGAAAGGTTGGAGGAGGAGCAAGGGGATTTATCTCTTGGGGAAGCGATGGAGTTACTCGCAGACGTGTCTCAGTCCTCGACTCAGTGGTCCGTAATCTATCAGCTTCACACGGGGCAGATCTCTCTCGACGTGGGTCGCCACTACTCAGAGATTCATACCTTCCAGCTTGAAGCCCCTGCCCTGGAGGACTGACCTCGCCTTTCTATATCATCTGAAGCAGTTTGGAAAATGGTTTAATACAACGGGAGGAGAACGATGGCGAAGGAAATTGATTGGGGAGGAAGTCTTCGAAGCGATCCGACTGGCTGGCTGCTCGAGGAAGATCGGGCGATTCCAGCGGTGCGCTACCTAACATTACGCGACCTATACGAACTCCCGCAGGATGACTCGGAGTTGGCAAAAGCGGCTCAAGCCGTGATGAATAGCGGACCTGTGCCTATCATCCTCGAGGCTCAGGATGATGATGGGTTCTGGGTGAAATCCGGTCCAGGGTACAACCCGAAATACCGCTCCACTGTATGGTCACTCATCGCATTGGCGCAGCTTGGAGCTTCCCCTGATGACCCCAGAGTCCGAAGAGGATGTGAGTATTACCTCGAGCACGCAATTTCG
>CAYLOO010000084.1:0-12374 GCA_964385355.1 uncultured Anaerolineaceae bacterium | reverse complement strand
TTGTGGTTATTCCCAGTCTAGCAGAGAAGGAGGAACGCTTTCATGCTATCACTTCGCAGTTGAATCTAGCATATTCATTTCTGCCATTGGGTGTACCTTATTCTGAAGATCGTCGCCAGTTTAGGGGATTTAGTCCTATTGATGATCATGCGTTCGCGGTATAAAGTAATCGGAGTATTCGAGAAGCGGGGAGAGATCTCTGCTTGGAATTCCACTTTGTGACCTATTTTGGGGTGCTCCTTTTGGATAATATTCCATACATGACCCGCGGGAGCGGGAAATGTGGAGGGTATTCTGCATCTAATCCCTTCGGGGAGGGATATCCAGAATTGTTGCGGTATGTTCACTAACCAGGCAACACGCACATGCTGAGTTTGTCTCTGATCCCAGGGGTTATGTTAATGAGGAGATTACGATGAATCGCAGAAAGTCGTTGATGCAAATGATCGGCCTATCGTTGGTCTTGGTGCTTTCGAATGCATGTGGCACCCCCGCACCATCTGTTCCACCGACAGCCACACAGGCGCCTCCAACCGCATTAGCGAAGGCGACTGCCACTCTGGTGCCTCCCACGCCGGTACCTACGGAGCAGACCGATTGGTTTGACGGCCGCATCGGAATATCGCTGGATGCGATCGAAGAGACGCGTACGCTGCCCGCCGAGTACGAGACCGCCGATGCCAGCGAAGGCCATGCGTATTTCGCCATCTACCTGAGTGTCACCCGGGTCGAGGGGGTACACCTGGTGAATGCAATGGGTTATGAACGTGAGGGGCCGGTCGTTCACGGCGCAGATGGCCAGAGCTACGAGAGTGCATTTCGTCACTTTAAAGGGATCAAGTTTGCGGACCCGACAAATCTATTAAGCTCAGCCGAGTTTGTTCCGGGAGCGGAAGGGATCCTTGCGTTCGAGATCCCGGAGGGTACAGAGATCACCGAACTGGTCTTCCTGTATTCCTATAAGGAAAGCTTGGACGACAAAGCTCCGATCAGGGGTGAGATGGTCATCGTTCTTCCGTGAATATTGGGAGTTACTCTCATTCATGATTAGCATCGCTGTATTCGGCGGCCTGATTGGCGGTAGTAAGGATTACGAAGAGCGATAACGGCACTATTGAATTCGTTTGGATCAATACCGGGTCAATCATCCCTCAGCCGTAATACGACTCTTGCGGAGACTCGACGCATTCGCATCCAGTGAAAGGAGAGTGAATGGGATACGAGGACGCCATGAGAAGACTTACTCGCCAATTGATTGAAAAGCATGGTAGGCCTATCGCTAATGCAAAGCGCCGTGTTGAGGAGGAATTACAATGAATCGCAGAAAGCCGTTGATGCAAATGATCGGCCTATCGTTGGTCTTGGTGCTTTCGAATGCGTGTGGTACCACCGCTGCGCCCGTTCCTTCTGTAAGCGGAATGCTCACTCCGTGGGGAGAAGACATACCGATTGCAGGCCGGCAAGTTGTGCTATGCCAGATCGTCGGTGAGTGGCAGGAGTTGCCTGCTGACTGTGTCCTTCTGGAGTCGGCAGTTGTGTCGGGAGAAGACGGCGGATTCGAGTTCTTTGATGTTCCGCCTGGTGCATACTACGTTCTTTATGATTCGGGGCGGGGTGATTTCGACGGCGGGTTAGAGCGCTGGGGAGGACATACCTTCAGTTGGGATGACAGCGAGTGGCAGAAGGAGCTGTTTTGGGAAGAGGAACCAGATGACGGGATGGCACAGATGTTGGCCCCACGAGGGTTCGAACTTGAGTATGACGTGGATTTCTTGCTTTTATATTTTCCCGCGACATTGCTACTTGGTGACTCACCGTTTATCGTCGCCCACAACACAGGGCAAGCTGTGGAGGATCACGTCCTGGAACTCGTTGTGATTAACGTTACTGAAGAACTGCCCAGCATGGTGGAATTCCCGGTTCTGAAGTTCAGCGACGGACGCTCAGGTACCTATATGCGCTTGTTCGACTGATGATCAACAGCGGCTGCTCCCCACAAAACCAACTCCGCTTCGCTGCGGGGGAGCAGAGCAGAACGTGGGACCTCGCATCTCGAGGTTGTTAGGCGACACTCTTAAAGGATGAGTAATTGCATCAATTTAGCCAAGGAGGTGGCAGCCAGAGTACAAATATTTGTCTAAAATAATCCCTGGAAAGAGATATTCAATCCATGCAATCAAAAAGGAGATATCACAATGGATCAATCAAATGGCAAAAAATTTTCGCTGGATAATCTTACTGAAGCAAATCAGCGGTTATTAATATTTGCCGTTGTCGCCCTGATTAGTTTCTTTTTGCCGTGGATCGCAATGCGGGGATTTTTTACCAGCATAAGTTCAGGATTGTATCTATTCACATCGCTTATCAGCCGGGCCTCAGGTTTGCCGTTATTTTTGGTTCTGTTAACTCCTATCAGCGCTTTGGTCGTCATTTTTCTGTATCTGCCAAAACTTCTGGGAAAGCGCCAAAAAGACAAGAAACTCCCGCGAAATCAGATGATCATAATGATTGTTATGATTGCTGTCGGTTTCTTACCATTTATACTCATTCCTTTTGAGATGAAAACCTGGAGTGGCGGCGAAGTGAAGACAGGTTATGGCCTATGGATAGCCGTATTAGCTCAAATTGGCATGTTATTCTACGCCTATCAAGGATCAACTGAAGCTTAACGAAATTCCAGGTTTCCGGTACTGGGCAGAGCATTGGCTCTAATTCAAGTTTGAATGAAGCTGATGAGTTTGCGCCGGAACTGCCACCCAACCACCGGTATGAACGCGCGTTGACGGATCGGCGCGCTTTTCAAGTTTCCCCCCGTATTGCAGGTAGCTTGCGGGCGACGTTCACACCCGCAGAGCTTGTAGTGCCGCCAACCTTCGATGAGACCCAGGCCGATCTATCCGGTGGGTTTCCGCCCATCCTGGTCATCCTCGGGCTGCTCGTTGTTGGTCTGTTCGGCGGGTCATCTCCGTCCTGCGCGGGGGCTTAGTTTTACCCCGGCTCTTCTCCTTTTCACAAGATACATTAAATACGAATAGTTGCCTTACTCCAGGGAGATGTCCTTAATACTTCAGTGAGGGTGCGCCTATCATTGCCGCGAGGTGTACCTTATCCTGAAGATCGTTGCCTGTTTAGGGGATTTAGTCCTATTGATGATCATGCGCTCGCGGTGTAAAGTAATCGGCGTATTAGAGAAGCAGGGAGAGATCCGTGGAGAATTCCATTTCACAGATTAATTTTGAGAGTGAGATTCAAGGTTATTTTCAGCATCATTACAGCGGGAGCAAGAGATCTGGATGTGATTTTTCAAACTATCCCTTCAGATCTTACGATGGCGCTGAATAATCCTCAGATACCCGGTGGTCCACCGCAGAATCCCGATCTTACGGTTGCCAAGACGACTACGGATTCGCAAGATCACTATTCGTTCAGGGACATAATCCCTGGCAAGTATGTGATCTCACTCGTCATGACTACTGAGACCAGGGTGTCGTCAATTGAAGTCAGTGTAAAGGATTACATGTCTTCTTTTGAGGGTGCAAGCGCTGATGGCAGCACACTCCTGTATATTGCAGAGCCCGGGATCGAAGTTTCGTTGGGTGAGATTTTACAGGAAGACTTTATTATTCATTAGTTGGACAAGTCGGGTCCTGTTCGGCTCCAGCTTATCTGGTTTGGGTAATCAAGAAAATAAGAGTCGCCTAACATCGCGTGGAGCGGACGCCGCGCGCAGGGAAAAATTCAAGAATGGAGCTTGGCGGTGCAGCTTTCCACCTGGATGCTCTGCTGCGCTTTGCGAAGCTCCAAACTGTTGGGCGACCAACTAGGGCTAATCATTCTGGACGAATAAGAGAAAAGGAGAAACAGGCTTTGAATCGTCAAAAACTAATACAACAAGCAATTGGTGTGACGTTAGTCGTATTGCTTTTGTCATCGTGCGGAATGCAACAATCCCAACCGACACCCACATCTACTCTGGTTCCGCCAACTGCTACGCCCATCCCTGTCCCGCCGACAGTGGTGCCCACACCCATCCCACCGACAAACACGCCGATCACTCCCACAGTGTCGATTTCATTATCCACACAAGTGCCTGAGTGGGCCGCGGGTAAAATGGAACTGAAGGTCCTCATTGGGGACTATCAACTGACGTCTGGAGCTACGGCCAGAGCTGGTTCGCTGATTTATATCTATGAGGATGCCCTGACGTTGCCAATGGGGCTGATGATCGATGTTGGAATCGGAGGAGTCACCCTAAAAAGCATAGCCTACCCTGAAGGAACAAGGTTATTTGTCTACGAGAGCGGGATACTCACGAAAATAGATTAACTTGAGTATCACCGCGAAAGAAGTGACGGGCGAAGATGACTCTGACGGTTGGTCGCCACTATGGTCAGTTGCCACGCCTGTGGAGCATGGAAAAGCAGCAGATGTTGAGAGGATGAAAGATATGCGACGAGATAGATACCTGCCGATAGTATTTGTGCTTGTGACAATCATGGTGCTTTCCAGTGGCTGCGGTGTTGTTGGTCCTGGAGAGGTCAAGGGCGTGGTGGTGGACTCAGATACAGGGAGTAGGCTTTCCGGGGTGAACGTATGGTTGATGCTAGTCCTGGAGGGAGGCGCAGAGGCATCAATGCATGTGCTCGTGGATGGGAACAGGGCCGTACCAGTGGACAACCCCGAGATTCACACGGCGACAGCGGGTAATGGCGAGTTCATAATGGAGGAAGTGCCGCCTGGGGAGTATATATTGATGGGTGGGGGCCCATACGTGTTGAAGGATGGCGAGGGGAAAACTGTAATGCTTGATCTGTCAGGCGGAGAGAAGCTTGACATGGGAGAAGTCTCTGTTCAGAGATAGGGTATTAACAGTACAGCGGGTGCGCCAGCACTGCACGTAGCGACCTCCGCGCACTTTCGAAAAATATCGAGGCAGATGTGCGGAGTTACTGTCCGCCCGGGTTTCCGGCGCTGTTTCGCGTAGCTAAAAACCGTTATGCGGCCAACTGAAACTAAAGCCATTTCCAAATCAGGTTGATTCGGAGGATGACATAATGCGTCATAATAGGTTGTTATCATTGGCGGTTGGCTTTGTGTTTTATATGCTGTTCTTGGTCGCATGTGGCGCGCCTCAACTTCCACCCTCGCCTGTTCCGCTGACACCGACGCTCACATCTGTCCTCCCGACACCGACGCCCACCGCTGTCCCGCCGACCATGACAACCACACCCGTCTCGCCGATGTCCAATCTCACACCGCTTCCACCAACGCCGAATCCAGACGGCAGTGGGGGCGGACAGATCGCCTTTACCTCCAACCGTGACGGCAATTGGGAAATCTACGTGATGAATACCGACGGTTCCGGGCAGACAAACGTGACTGACCACAAATCGAATGATAATTGGCCAACGTTGTCACCTGATGGCACAAAGATCGCCTTCATCTCCGACCGCGGCGGCAACTGGGAAATCTATCTGGTAGATGTCAATGGCAATGGGTTTGATCAACTGACCGACACAGTAGGACTGGAGATGTACCCTGCCTGGTCGCCGGATGGCACACAGATTGCCTACATGATGGGCTATGACATCTTTGTGATGAACGCCGATGGCTCTGGTCTGATGATGCGGGATAGTGGTTTACCGCCCAGCGAACGCTCCCCTGGCAGCTTCGGCATCTACATATTCGAAGATGGCCAGATATGCATTGGCAGCGGGGGCTCCATGGAGACGATCGAGGACAACGGATCAGCGCTTGGTGAATTCCCCGTCTGGTCGCCAGATGGCTCGCTGGTTGCTTTCCACTCTAGCCGTGATGGCAATATGGAGATTTACGTGATGAAAGCCAACGGTTCCTTGGTGACACGGCTAACAGACAACGAAGCAGATGATATGTTTCCTGCCTGGTCGTCGGATGGTACAAAGATCGCTTTTCACTCCAACCGTGACGGCAACCTGGAAGTTTATATGATGAATGTCGATGGTTCTAGTATAAGGAACTTAACCAACAATCCAGCAGAGGATACCTTCCCTGTCTGGCATCCTTAGCATGGTTGGTGACGAAATTACGTTCCATTGGGAGATAGATAGCGATTTGAGACAGGAGTTTCGCACGTTTTGATCGGTGAGAAGGATGCGGAATGTTGTGGAGCAACCGTGCGTACTGACATTAATTGATGCCATTAAAGTGGCCTATCAGCGTACAGCAAGGCCAATGCCCCGGCTATACATGGCGGGCCCAAATCTGGTCGTGAAATAAACGCGTTTCTGCTCAACTCGAGGCGGTGAGGCAATGTTTTGGAAGATATGCGAGAATGCTAGTGAGTTATGGAGCGGGTAAATTCCCGCAAAGGAGAAATTGATGGTTCGTAGACATTGGAAAGCAGCAGTAGGCCTGGCAATAGTGACCCTGGCGATAACGTCGTGTGGTGCTTCCACAGCGACACCCACAGCCACCGCCACGCCTTCGCCCCCGACAGCCACACCAACGCCGGCTGGACCGGAGGGCATATCGATTGCCAATGTGGAACAAGTGGAAGTGATATTGAGGGTCAAACACGCCGACGTGAGTGCGTTAGCCTGGTCACCCGATAGCCAGACCTTCGCTTTTGGCTGCGGAGATGCGATGGGCATCCAGAAAAACGTTTTCGCGGTGTGGGATGTCGAGACGGAGGAAGAGCTCTCTGTAAACACACGCCATGCCGGTCGGGTATCTAGCTTAGCTTGGTCACCCGACGGCGCGGAACTTGTGTCGGGAAGCTGGGATGAAACGGTACGTGTGTGGGACGCATCCACCGGCCAAGAACTTGTCAAGATCACTGACCACCAGGATGGCGTGACTGATGTAGCCTGGTCACCAGATGGGGCGCGCATTGCCTCGGCGAGCAGCGACTCCAGGGTGCGGGTGTGGGACGCTTCGACTGGCGAGAAATTGCTCGTAATGAATGGCCACACCGATACGGTCTTTGACGTGGACTGGTCGCCTGACGGCAGTCAAATTGCTTCAGCGAGCGCCGACAGCACGGTGCGGGTGTGGGATGCTTCGACTGGCGAGGAGTTACAGCACCTGGCTGGGCATACCGACCTGGCGCAGGCCGTAGCGTGGTCGCCAGATGGGGAACAGTTACTGTCGGGAGGCCGCGATGGCACCATCCGACTTTGGTCCAGCAACAATGATAACGAACACCAGGTTCTGACCACCGGGGATGCGTGGGTAAATGACATTGCCTGGAGTCCTGATGGTACGATGTTCGTCGCAGCTGGCATGTACCAGCCGCTTACGATTTGGGATGTGTCGTTGGGCCTCCCGCTGATCGAGTTAGAAGGTCATGAAAGTTTGGTTTGGGAGGTTAACTGGTCGCCGGATGGCACGAAGTTGTTGTCAACGTCAATGGATAGTACGGTCCTCGTCTGGGGTGTTCCGGGTAAGTGAAAGCCGGCGCAGCGTAGCTTCAGGATGAGTTCAATCGAAGCCTTGGGAGAAGCATCGCCTCCCAAGGCTTGAGTGTGAGCAGGGAGTATCTTCTCGGAGAGATCTCCCTTGTCCAAAGGAGATATTTAAAGATGGATGAGTCAAAAAAGCAGACCCGGTTAAAGAAAGGGCGCACTTACCTGATATGGTCCGTGATTTTATTGGGTGTTAACTATGCCCTGTATTCCGCCGACATAGCTGGATTAATCGGGGCGCTTGGAAGCGGGGCCATGGCCGTCCTTTTTATTGGTGGTCTGGGATACCTGGCTGCCGGCATCGTAACTAAAGAATAGTTCGATAATTGGAAGAGGGCGCCCAGGGAATTGGAATTCGCATGGAACGAGATCAGTTAATGGGCAGTACTTCAGGTACTCCGGAATGACTTCGATTTTGCAGAAAAAAATCACTACATCTGACCGCTCTTTTGCGTTTTTCCTAACTTGCTGTATACACTGCAAACCGGACTTGCAGCTGAGGTCAACCATTTGGCGACCCATATAATCTGACGTCTGTTTCTAGAGCAAACAATCCTTCTTAGGAGGGCTTGATGAATCACATGAGGTTATCACCAAAAATGATGGGCTTAGCGTTAAGTTTGCAGCTATTAGTCGCATGTGGCACATCTCAGCCTGCACCGACACCTACTCTCACACCAATCCCGCCAACACCGACATCTGTACCGCCGGCGACTACCCCCACACCTACCGCCCTGCTATTGGGACAAATTATGGGAGTGTTGGTAGACAAGGATACCGGGCAGCCTATCCTGGACAGGCCTGCGTTATTTCGCGATCAATTAAAAAGCGATGATGCGGCCGAGATCCAAGAGTACATGAACAAAATTGAACTTGAAACCGATGGCAAGGGGGGGTTTCATTTCACGGGTGTACCGCCCGGGCAATATAACGTATTTACAACAAAACATGGCATTGTTACAACATCTACTTTTACTGTATTGCTAGGTCAAGTTGTTGATTTGGGGGAAATCAAGGTAGCAAAGTAAAACAAAATGCGGTAACTCAGAGCTGCACAACATCATAAATTACTGCTGCTGAGCATCCCCCTATCGGTGAGAAGACCAGTTCAAGGCAGGGCAGCAGTGTGGAGTGCAATTGGTCATCCTATGGATACTTTACTTGTACCTGTCCTTAAGAAATATTAGAATCAAGGTAGATGATACCCTTTCCTAAAGCAGCAATAAAGCCCCCTACAAACCGGGGGGTTTATGTGTCGAATCCTACTAGATCTTGGGCCCCATTAGATATAAGGATGAAGTACCTGGAGTTCATCAATGGGCGCTATACACCCCCTCCGGTTGGGGTGAATTATTTAATTCCACCATGTACGCTCGGAGGATTGGCTGTATATATTAATTAACATAAGCTTACTAGTGAAATTCCGCACAATCCGCGAAGGGGGTGATCCCAGCTACTATTCATCTATAAAGATATCTAATTCATTGGGATACATTGGTTCGGTAAACGACAAGATGATCGTCGATAACCCTTGACGTATTTATACCCGCTTACCTTCGAAAGCAGCTACTCAGGTTGCGTTATGGTCAGGTTGACGGTCTTTAGATATCCAGATGATCGAGCGGTGGGGCGATCACCTCAATTACCCCAACCCAAGCAGCAAGTGTCTCTTAATCCCCGGTGACGGGGTTTTTTAATTCGTATGTTAGAAAAGGATATCCCCGTCCCGGCCTATACTTTATGCAATCCTATTCTGCCGTTGCGATCGATTTCCTCGTCTAAAAAAGTAGACAATACTTTTTCCCATTCACTGTCATACTGGCGACATCATCGCTGATTTCGATCGTCACCGAATAGACTGCATCCTTAAAATCGATATTGCTTGGGAAATACGTTAATAGATATTCCCCTTCATGATAGCGGGTATGTTTTTCACGCGTAAAGAATTCTGATTCAACACAAAAAATTATGCTTCCATCGGACTACCCCTGACTATCGCCAAAGACGATGACGCAGCCTTCTCTATTGGCTCACCGGGCTTTCGAGGTCCAGGCTTAGAATCAGATCCCCTGTAAAAGTTTCCGTGGACCACGCAAATGCATCGTATGTTCTCTGCCCGACAGCATGGTAGCGATTTTCTTCAGATTCATCCCATAGTTGTGGATCGGGGATCATAAAGGACGCTGGATGCATATCACTCCCGGCTGCTGAACCTATTTGTGAAATCGCCCAACTTCCAACTACGCCGACGATCGCCACCGCGGCGAGGACGAGGAGTACTGTCGCCCAAGTTGGTAAGGCCCATCGCTTTTTAGCACAAGTTTCCACCACGGTTTCAGTTGTGGTAACCGGCGGCTGATCTTCTTCTTCAACGGACAATATAGCCTGCACCCAGTCTGCTAGTTTCCCATGATGCCTTTCCCGTGGAGGCCTCATGGCATCCAACCAATGGAGTGATTTTATATAGTAACGCATCGCCTCCGTCGGTTCGATGTCTTCGATGCGCAAGGGGATGATGGGGATGCCATTATCAACGGCTATTTCCAGCTCGCGGATCACCTGGCCTGAAGCGCTGGAACCTTCAGAGAGAAGCAAAACAAAAACTCGGCTGGTGCCGATCGTACTAACGATCGCCGTACCGTAATTCATCCCCAGCGGAACGTCTCGTGATGCGATCCAGCAGCGAGTCTCACGATTCTCTGTCGTTACACAGGCTGCGTTGGCAATAGTCTTATCTTTAGACAAGTAGCTGATAAAAACAGCATGGTCCAGATTCCACCTAGCCCATTAATATCTTGCTGCGAATTACTTGGAAAATTCCAGCGAACAGAATGCTTTTACTGAGGGTCTGATCCCCTTGAACGCGATGTCTCTCCAATCACATCTTCAAATTCAGTTCAACCCACATGAATTACACCAGGCGATCGATCCTGTAGCCTGCTCGAGTCAGGAATATCGGCAGCTCACGAACCGGCGCGCGGTTCTTCTCTTTCTCGGGTTCAGGTAAACGCTCCCATTCGACGAGATCGGGATGGGTCTTCTTTTTCATATTCTTCGGCCCCGGGGCAAAGATCCATCCTTCCCGATGCAGATCGTCGCACCATCCTTCGTGCTCGCGACGCGCAATCACTTCAATTTCTGCATCTGTGAATGCAAAGGGGGGGGAATCCCAATCCATGAGCGGCGCGATCCTGCAGCCCACGGTTTCTAAATTCGCGCCAATGCGGTCGACCTGTTTTCGGTTTGACTCCTTTATCGATTCAGGAAGATGAGCCCAACTGAGACTTGCGGATCCATCAGCACTTCCGGCTTTGGTTTGTTGACGTATGTATTCCTCGTGAAGCGCTCGAGCCAGATATTCATGGGGCCCGCTCGATAGTAAATCAGGTGTGCAAGTTCGATCCAAGAGACTGAAGGTGTGTGCACGCTGAAACGCACTGCGTCCATCATCATTACTGCTTAAAAATCCAGCCAAACTCGCGGTTCCCTGAGTGCGTATTACGATGGGGACTTGCTGATTAGGTAATCGCCGAAGAAGGGTTTGACTCACACTTAAGCCTTGAGAGTCATCATCCAGACAAATGTAGATGATATCAACGTCTACACTCTTCCCTGCGGTGAAGAGGAAATCGGAGCGATGGAATGTCGGTGAATCGAATTCAATTGACAGAGGATTAAGTTCACAACGCTTGGGAAGATGTGGATACCGTATCGAAAGAACTTCGCATTTCCGTTCAGCATTTCGATCGATAACCGTGATTTTCAGGCGGCGATCAGATCCAGGGTGTTCCATCGTCCAGGTTCGGGCTGCGTGTACGATCAAACTTACTCCGAAGTTGCCCATGCCCACGACCAGGATGTGAGACCCACGCCCTTCTTCATCCGGATTGAAGGGCGGAAACTTCTGCAGCATGAGCTTTGCACCCTGGTCAAAAACGTTGAAAAGCTCGAGACGGATTGATGAAAAATCCTGGCCGCCAAGTTCTTTATTAACCAGCAGTTCGTACAATTGTGAGTCTACAATGTGGATGTGGCAGCACAGTGGTTTCGGCCGGCGCGTTTTAACAACCTGCTGTGCACGAATCGCGATCTCAGCATTAACACGGTCATCACCGCAAACCGCGATCAACGACGACGCTCGCTGGACCCCCGCCCGGCCTAAAACGATCGAATCGGTTGCGGTGCCAGATAGAGCGATAGCACCGCGAGCCTTGACTTGTTCGAGGAATGGATTGCTATCATCATGCTCGATAACGACTACGGTATCTCCGCGGTCGATAAAACTATTGGCGAGCAAGGATCCCATTCGGCCGAGGCCGCAAATCACGACATGATTGCGGATGTATCTCAGTCGCACCTGTCGAGCTTGCTCAAGGAAAATTAACGCCATAGTAGTTACCGCGGTTACAGCAGCCAGTGTGGGCAGGGCGAAGCGGGCAATTTCAACTTCCAGGGGGATGGGTGATGTGATGCTTCCCGATTCCAACACGACGAGCTGAATAGTGGCGTAGAATAAATCCAGAGATGTCGCCGGTATATTATGAGCCACGAAGTACTTCGAGAAACCGGTGTACCCAAGGAGCAGAATGCTCAACCAGAGGACACCGAGAAATGCCCATCTAAACTCCTTCCAGCGAATTCGCCGGCCGGCATCATATTCGCTTCTTTCTGCGTTGGATGTGTGTTTCAGAATCATACCCTCCACTCGGGGGTGCTCAGCTCATTCAGGGAACCGCTCGAGAAATACATCCCCATATTTGGCGCCGGGGGTGGTGGTTTCTGTTTTTTCGCTCATCTCTGGCCTGGCGTAGATCCATGCCATTGGCAGATTTTGACCGCGGGCTACTGCGACAACTTCAGCGGTTCCACCTGGACCGCGGGAGGGAAGCCCATCCCAGATGGCAATCAACACATCACAGTGAGCTACCA
>CAYLOO010000083.1:0-12376 GCA_964385355.1 uncultured Anaerolineaceae bacterium | reverse complement strand
AAGCCTCCCCTTGGCATCGTGTCCTGACTGGGAAAGAAACGGTCATACGAATCAAAACCGACCTCAGGCCGCCGTTCCATGGTTTCTGTCAATATGGACGACCCGAGTTGTCGCCCCAATCTAGAAGATATCGGTTCGGAAAAGAATATCCACACATGGCCACCGTTACCGGAGCGGGAGCGTTCGAGCGAAGCAGGAACGTGATAGGTCCGACAGGTTTCGAGGAAAGCGGACACATCCTCAATCCATGTGCCTTTATCAAAATCCACAACGAGGAACCAGCAAGTTTCATCGAGCAGAAGTGGATAGACGCCAATTGTAAAATCGCGTTTTGATTGGTTCTGAGGATCCATTCCAAGGAGGTGATTTCTAATAACTTCATCTGTAAGAGGAAGGAAATCGCGCTGCTTAAGGTCATCGCTTCCGGCATTTGATTTTTCATTCAGCTTTCTTCCCCATTTCGTTCGGCAAGCCGGGAAGTAACCTGTCTTACCCGTTCTCACACTTTCATATCTCCTCGCATAGACATCTTCCCTGCCTCTGAAAAGCGTTCGGAAAAGCGCAATTTTCGCGTCCTCTGAAGACTGACTATTGACCGTTGGTATATAGATATTGTCTGAGGATTCAGAAGAATTCTTACACAAAAGCGCCTTCTCACGCTTGAGTCTATCGATCTGCTCAAGGATGTCTTTCCGCTTGGAATCCAAGCTGTCAAGTTCCTCCTGTGCGGCAGCAAGCATTCGGTCAATATCTGATGTGTTTTGCACTTGTGCCTCGGACAATAATTCCGGCCTGGAACGAGAAGCCGAAAATGATAGGGTCACACACGTTCGTACTCTGAAAGTATTGTCCCTGCATGTATATGTGTCAAATGCCCAATGGATTCAAATGATGAAAAAGGAGATTAATCTATCCCAGGACAAATAAATATCCTCTCAAGTCATTTATCTGGAGCGGTACCATATTCGGCGGCATCAGAACCCTGTTTCAGCTTGGGAGCAGGCTAATCAGAATGGCTTAGCTGCCAAAGCAGATCATAGATGACTCTGCCTTTTATGTACATCCTCAGTTATTTGCTTGTTTGCTCCATAATTGTCCTACCACTCTTGAGGGGTGGAGATGTGAAGTTGAGGATGTGCTGGAGCATGTGATCTAAGGTGGAGCGGAGATGCTCACCCATCGATGATCGGGCGCCCGATCAGACCGTCAAGTATTTCCAGAAGTCGCCTCTTGCGTTTGTTCGTTTCTCGGATTTCGGCAAGGTATCTGTGCCACTCCTCATCGATCCCCTGTTTCTCGAGTACATGGTAGATTTTGCGCAGGTAGCGTGCAGCCACCTCATATGCCTTCGTTTGGGTTTGTGCAATCTGGGCCTCAGCGATCCCTTTCCAAATCACGATGGCCAGATCTGGATAGGCCTCAACCACCGCTTGTGCGATTTTATCATCACGCAATGCTCCAATCATCCTCAAGCCTTTTCCCAAGTTGCGTTTTTCATACCACTTGACGACATCGTCAACGCAATTTTCAGCAATAGAGATGTCGATTAGCGATTCGGTTAATGGGAAGACGAGCTTCCGCCTGCTTGAGACGGTGTCTCCTCCGATTTCCGATAGGGGCCATGGCGAAATGGAACCAATTTCCACTGCTTGCACATCAAGTGGGGGAATTTCACCCGTTTCCAGATAGCGCAAGGTGCCCGCCCGCACCGCTTGCCAGACACCGGCTCTCTCCGAAGCGGTTTGCAGTTTCTGGTATGTCTCCAACGAAGGGCGTCGGAAGAATTCTTCAGCCCGCAGGGAGGCTGCAGAGAGCCAGTCACCTTCTTTTTCACGTATCGCTCTCAACTTGTCGCGCAGATTGCTGGCAATCCCCGGACGACGGCTCTCCGTGGCCTCGATTCCCCGCTGTATCCATTCTTCCGCTTGTATCCAAGACTTGGCCTCGATGAGGTATGCAACCAAACGGAGATAGCTGTCCGTACGCACAGCCTCCCGTTCGAGGAGAGGAATGATCTCCTCATCCCGGTTTGATCCGTCCAATGCGATCACGAGCCAATCGGTCAGTCTGTCGCGATGGTATTTTCTGCGATGACTGCTCTCTTCAAGAGCTGCTTGATCTGCATCCAGGCGTTGGTCCAGCCGGTCTGCCAGAGTGTTCCATTCGGCGGCATCAAATTCCTGGTCCCAAAACAATTCGGCTCCATCGCAAAGATCATAGTCGTCATTCAAGGCCGCTTCAACAGACCATATAAGCTGTTCAGCAGGGGAGAGCGTAGACTGGGGTAGCGCCCGGAAAACGACGTCCAGACATTCGGCTATTGCTGCCGCCGTTTCCCCTCCATCTTCGGACATTCCAACCTGTTTCGTCCCCAGTTCCAGCAAATCCTTTCCCAGCCCAACCACCTCATCCGCGTATCCATCAGCCTGCAGTGTCTCCAACCGGTGACGCACCTGAGAGTAATCCGGGGTGAAACCCTCCCCTGTCCATTCGTTCCGCCAGCCGGGTTCAGAGCTGATTTCATAGATCTCATTTCGCGTTCTAGCAATAATCTCGTCTGATTTACCCATCTCCAGATCACGTTGGTCCTTTAAGAACTCATCTGCACCAGAAATATGGTCCTGCAGTTCCAGCAGCATCTTGATGAGTTGTTCCTTTGGCTGTTGTTCAAGATATGCGAGCATCTCGCCAGCGGTCTTTTCTTCGTATTGGAGGCGCGCTAACAAGTCGGCATTCGCTTGTGAATAGGTCCCAGATTTCGGGATCGTTATTCCCTGATCCCTGAAACCACGCAGCAAGAATAATCGCCGGTCATCGTGCGTGACGCTTGGAATTTGGAAGCCCTCCTTCAAGGTTTCCAGGTATTCAAGCACCACTGCTACTGCGTGCTTGCATGTATCCCAATATGGGCAGGTGCAACCCGAGATCAATTTCCCCTGCTCGATATCGATCCAGGTGGCATATTGTTCCGTACCTTGAACCCACGCGATCAGGCCTCCCTCTTCTGTGTGAGCCAACCCCTCAACCAACCTGCTGTGCTGGTAGCTGCGCCCTCGTGAAACAATTTTAGAGCCGGCCCAATCCGTAAGATCGTTCCAGGTCAGCTGTTTATAGAACTTGTTCTTGTCGTGTTCCTGCACCGTGGATTTCTCTCCCGATTGTGTTTGGTGCCAGAGGGTCACTCGATGGCAAAATTGTCCCCGATGATCAGGGAAATCATTTCCGCCATCTCGACTTGGTCGCTAATCTCATCTTTCACGTGATGATCGTTTCTTGAATGAGTTCTTTCGTGGTGCGATGATCTCCAGATTTGCCCCATCCTGCTTGATGATTTGTCGGCGCAGGGCTTTACGAGCTTCAGAGGATAATCCAAAAGCTGAAGTCGAGTATTCCCAATCCCGTTGACGGATGAGATCGCGTTCTAGTTTGGTCGCACATTCTTCGCAAAGCCCCAGGCCGTTTAATTGAGCAAAAAAGCCGCAGCAATAGCACTCCGCGATGATACTCTCTGAGAACTCTTGATTATCTTCGTCGGATTCGCCCATTGCATCTTTCCTCAATTGAGTACTTTGGGATAGATATACCCCTTTGGTCTTCTCAAGCCTCCAATTAGAACAATACACCACCTTGGATAATTATAAAGTACATCACCTGAACCTCTTCAGGGTTACGGATAAATGCGTACTCGTTCCATACGATTACTTGACGTCTGACGAAGTTATAGGGGACAGTCTTCCCTGGTGGAGCGGAAGTTCACACGCTCCCCTGCACCCCGCAGCCCCTCGCCCCCATTCATTGCCGGATTGCCTCTTTCGTTGTGACCATCACAGGGAAAAGTGAGCGAAGTGCGATGGTCGGGAAGGCGTCATCTCCTGCTTGAGCGGGTTCCCTGATTGCTACAGCCCCCTTGTGTACTTGAATTTAGTAAAAACTAAACTAGAATCCATAAGATGATGATGTTAAATCCTGTCCAGCTGCGGGAAATCTTCCACTTGGTCTTTCTGAGGGCGCTGGTCCGATCGGTTCCTCTGTCCACTTTCGCCCTGAAGGGAGGTGTGAACCTGCGCTTCTTCTTCGGGAGCATTCGCTACTCAGAAGACATGAACATTGATGTGTCTGGGCTTGCCGTTAATGCTCTTAGTGAGAAGGTGATGAAAGTGCTTAAATCGTCAGGGTTGGCGGACACCCTGAGGACGTTCGGGGTTGATGACTTGCGGCTTCCTGACACGACTCGCGCCAAGAAGACCCAGACGGTACAGCGGTTCAAGATTGGCCTGCTGACATCTGCGGGGGAGGACCTCGCTACAAAGATAGAGTTCTCCCGCCGCGGTCTGGGCGAAGGGATCCGCGCCGAGTCGATTTCGGCAGATGTCCTGGCGGCCTATCGTATGCCCCCTGTTATCATCCCACATTACGTTGCGCGCTCGGCTGCCCTGCAGAAGGTTCGTGCGCTCTTCTCGCGAGCGCAGCCCCAGGCCAGGGATATCTTCGATCTCTACCAACTGAGTTCTCAGCCAGAGGTACTGGAAGCTGATCTTGGGCAAGGACTTGCGCCGAGTGCGGTCCGGCGAACCCGTGACACGATCTACTCTCTTGGGTATCAGCAATACCGGGACACAGTTGTCAGCTTCCTCGGGCCTGAGGACAGGATGGCGTATGACTCTCCGCAGATCTGGGACGAGATCAGGTTGCGTGTGCTTGCGATGTTTGAAGGGGGTGTAAGTGATGATTAATAGAGTGAGTGCTGCCCAAGCTATTCATGCCACAGGGAGTTCGGCCTTCACGACACGCCAGATCGCTGCTCTTCGTGGCGGTTCCCTTTCCGCAACCAGCCAGGCGTTAGCGCGAATGGAGCAGCGAGGTCTTGTTAAGAAGGTTACCCGCGGGGTATGGTGTATCCCTGATGATCCAAGGTTCTCTCCATACTTGCTGGTGCCATTACTCGCAGGCGGACATCGAGCGTATGTCACCCTGATCTCCGCCTTGCATCTACACGGCCTGATAGAGCAGATACCTGAGATAGTATTCGCCGCTACAACAGGGCACACGCGGGTGAGGAAAACTTCGGTAGGAAGCTACTCATTCCACCGTATCCACCCACAATTCTTCGCGGGGTTCGATTGGTATGGTAAAAGGCAGGACTTTCTCGTGGCGACGCCGGAGAAGGCTCTCGTAGATTCCCTCTACCTGTCTAGTAGGAAAGGGAAACGTTTCAGGTTCTTCCCAGAAATCAACCTGGGAGCAGGGTTCAACTTCAAGCGCGCCGGCGAATGGGCTGAACGAATCGCGCATGATCCGTGGACTCGAGAATATGTTTTACAGAAACTAGAGGTCTTGGAGAAGAGGGAGTCTTCCATCAGTTAGCATGTATGGTTTGGATTCAACACGGCACTCAATCTTCCGCCTCTCGGTGAAGATTAATGATATTTAGCCCCTATACCTCTGGTGGACTGATTGCAGCCACATCCTGGATGAAGATACTCGCGTCTCCCATGTCTGATTGAGCAGACGTCGATGTATGGAGGCTTGTGATTCTCTTTTTTCAGGGGAGACGTGTAATGAAATAGCTTCGATTGACTTTTTTCCTTTGTATGTTATAATTTAGCTAAATTCGCTAATATGCATAAACTGTTGATTATTCTCGGGAGGTGTAACATTGGCAAACAACCCTATGCCAAAGACGATATCCGCAACGGAAGCCAGCAATCGTTTTGGTACCATGATCGATGAAGCCGCTCGTGGACGGAGTTTCTTTGTCGTCACTCGAATGGGCAGACCTCAAGCTGTAATTTTAGGCATGGACCAGTATCGTGAGCTTATAGAGCTACTTGAGACTGTAGATGAGCTTCAGGACAAGGAGTATCTTGCTGGCATCGCGGAGGCTCGTGAGGGTATTCGGGTAGGTCGCATACTCAACTTGGAAGCTCTGGATAAGGAATTTGGTTTTACTGAGGAAGAAATAGGCGCTGAGATGAGATGACCGATGACGCTAACGAGTACGAACTGGTTATCGCTCAGCGCTTTCTAAAGGACATGAGGAAACTCTCTCGTGAAGATCAGGTACGGGTAAGAAGAGCACTCAGCAGCATTCAAACGCAGCCTTATAGGGGGCGTAAGGTTGTTGCGGCAGAAACTGGACAATATCGATGGCGAGTTGGTAACTTGAGAGTTCGTTATGACATTGAAGGTAGGCAGATACAAATCCTACGGGTCATCAAACGAGAAGATGCATATCGATAATTCCACGGGACCCACTACCCCCGTCTTATGAGTACAGCTTCTTTGATTGATTCTACCCTAGTATTACCCCATGAGTGGCCAACTCAATACAACCTGTAATATCGGAAGTCGCGTGATGGGTGGGGTGGACTGATGTTATTTCTTGCTTGATGTGTAACGAGATAAGGTGTTAAACTACCTATCTGAATCCCTCCTGAAGGAACATATATTTCGATACAATGAGGCCCTGATCTCGACTCTGAGCTGCCGGAAGTTTTCAAAACGTTTGCAGCATTGAACACCAAATATTAAAATCCGGTTTACGAAGAATTGGAAGGAACCATCAGCGATAGCGCCGCAATGGTGTGAAACCCTCACGATTTGAATGGTTTTTCATGTTAAAGGGTAAACCATGACCAGAAAAGGATCCCGGATTTACCAGATCAAGGTCACTCTCGACAATGTCCGCCCTGCCATCTGGCGTCGCATTCAGGTGCCTGGCGATATAACCCTATTCGAACTGCACGAAACCCTGCAGGTCGTGATGGGGTGGGATAATTACCACCTGCACTCCTTCTTAATCCATGGCGAACACTATGGCGACCCCACGTACGATGAATTTGACGAATTGGGCACCAAAGAAGAAACCCGTTATAAGCTGAGCCAGGTGATACGTGAGGAGGGAGTGCGATTCGTCTATGAGTACGATTTTGGCGACTGCTGGGAACACACCCTGCGGGTTGAAAAGATCCTGCCAGCCGAAAAGGGCACCCACTACCCTCGTTGCGTAAAAGGCAAGCGTGCCTGCCCACCGGAAGATGTGGGTGGTGTATGGGGCTATGAGGAGTTTTTAGAAGCCATTAATGACCCGGAACACTCCGAACACGACGAGTACTGCGGGTGGATCGGCAGCGAGTTCGACCCGGAAGCCTTTGACCTAGAAGAGGTCAATGCCATACTGAGAAGCACGACTCGAGATAAAAACAGGGAAACATTCAACGCCTGGTCGACAGAAGATGATCGGTTCAGGACAACGCTTGTTGACACGTCTTCCACCTGGGCGCAAGGGCTTCCAGAAGACCAACGAGCGGTCGCTGAAAATTTACCGCTGCGCCGGGATACGGTCACGCTGCTCACCTACCTGCGCGATAACCGGGTGACCGGCACACAGTCGAAGGGAAACCTAACGCTGAAAGCCGTGCACGAGATCAGTGAGCATTTTGTCAATCCACCGGTGCTGGAAGAAAAGGTCGGCGACACTGTTTTCCGTATCCGCAGCGAGGAGGCTGTTTGGCCGCTGTATTTTGTGCATATCCTGGCCTCGGTCAGCGGACTGGTTTCCGGTGGTCCGAGCAGGAAATGGCGGTTGACCCCACTGGGGGAACAGTTCCTAACAGCACCTGCTCCGCTCCAGGTGTGGCTTCTTTTCACAACTTGGTGGACTCAGACTAATTGGGCGATGGCCTCACCCTATGAATTCAGGGATGATTCCGTCCCAGACTGCTTTCGAGAGTTCACATTGGATCACCTGCTGGACCTGCCAGTGGAGAGCAGGATGTTGTTTGAACCTTTCGCAGACCGATTGATCGAGGATATCGAATTGGTGTGTCCTATCGAGGATCAGGACCATGCGCGCTACTTCCTGCGAGCCATCGTTGAGGGAATCGTGGTCGATCCCCTGACCGATTTTGGCATACTGATCCCAGAACATGGTCCGCACAAGACGCTTGGGGCAAGATATAAAGAAATGCTTGCCTTCCAAGTCACGCCCATGGGTAGAGGATTACTTGAAGCGATGAAGGCACTGCAGATATCTGCAAGCATGCAGCTATAGATTCCAGATGATCGATCAATGCTTACTGTAGATCGACGGGTCCACGTGAATCTCATCACCACTGGAATTAGTGTCATACCTGCCCGTGCTATGGCCAGTTGCGATCTGTGACGAGGTGGATATCCTTCCTGGAGAGCGCTGGTGAGGGGCTTCGATAGCATAATTTGTCTGGCGAATAGGGTGGCTGGGAGTGGGGGTTCCGCCCTCCTGGAGAGCGGTTTCCACGGTAAACTCTCTACCCCGATATTCTCGAAGATCAGACGGAGTTCAATCTGATCGTGTGAGCTATTCGAAAACAGATGAAACATAAGATATCCTGTACTGCAAAGACGAGAGGCAGGACATCATGTTCGTGATTCCCTACGAATATTTGTTTGAAGAACATGCCAGGCATGAAACGCGTAACTTGACCATCAAGGGACACCCCCGTATACCGGATGGCGAATATGCTTATTCGGAATCGTATTGTCCTGATCCAGAGTGCGATTGCCAGAGGGTGTTGTTTAGAGTATTCAGCCGCAGACTGGAGGCGCCCGTGTCTACGTTCAGTTGCGGTTTTGCGAGTGAAGAAGAGAAGTATGAGCCAGAACTGGAACCGTATGGACATCAAAGCCCTTTTACGTCTGAGGTATTAGACCTGGTTGTTGGTCATCTCGAAGAGGATCCGGCTTATGTTGAACGCCTAAAAACCCATTACCAGCAGGTCAAGTCCTTGGCCAATTACCCTCATCATCCGCTCCATGAAAGGCTGATAGCATGGCGTGAGGAGATTGAAAAGGAGGAACGCAAACGACAAAGGGCTGAACGAAAACAGCAGCCCCGCAAAGCTGGTAAACGATTGAAAGTTCCCTAAAATATGCAATCCATCTTTGAAGATATCGCCGACCAAATGGATGAATTCTGCCGGAACAATCTGGACGATGAGTGTTCTACCCTGGCAAGACAAATGGTTGCGGCTCTGGCCCGCAAGCGACCCTCGCCCCTGAAAAAGGGCAAATCAAATGTGTGGGCCTGTGGAATCCTGTATGCGGAGGCGCAGACCAATTTCCTGTTTGACAAGAGCCAGTCTCCTCACACCAGCGTGGATGAGCTGTGTGATTGGTTTGGAGCCTCGAAGAGTACGGCTGGAAACAAGGCCAGGCAAATCCGCGATGCGTTGAAAATCGGGGTGTTCGATCCGAAGTGGTGCCTCCCCAGCCTGCTCGATGAGAATCCGCTGGTTTGGATGGTAGAGGTCGATGGGCTGATCGTTGACATCCGCACAATGCCACGCGCGATACAGGAAGTGGCCTACCGTCGCGGCATCATCCCCTATATTCCGGCAGATAAGTGACAACGTTTATGTTGCCTGTTAAGATTGGCAATTCGGTGATGGTGAGGTGCTGTGTGTGCGATCCTGATCCAGGGGAAATAGAAGGTAGATATCGGTATACATTTTTCCTTGGCAAATGATATTCACGGAAATATCCATATTAGTTACTATGATACGATTTCTGCTCTCTGCCCTTCAAGTATCTACCTGGCACGTTCCAGGCTTTCAAAGCCAATTCTGTCACCGCATGTTTTCCAACCGCCCAGCCTAGCACCATCTTGCTTGCATGATCGATGATCGGGATCAAATATTCCTTTCGCCGTCCATTTGCATAGACAAGCTGGCACCATCATAGACGAAGGGCTCGAGTCCGAGGTTCACCATATTGGAACCGCAAACCGAGTTTTCGTGCAAGGAATTCCGATTCCCTTGGTCGTCAAGCAGTTATGAATGCAATACGCTAAGTAAGTAATTGAGGGTACCCGTTTTTTTTGGAGATTGAATTCCATCGAGTTCACAGCCGCGTTAGACGTAGACCTGTGCTGGCTACTTATCCGATCCGCCAGGTGTTATGGGAGTTGAAACTACGACGTTAGAGTTCCCAATTGGACAGAGGTATTCGAGCCGCCTGTCTCATCCTCATCATCGTTCCCGGTAAGAGTTATCCTTAGCCTGGTCTGTGGGATTAGCTCAAGAACGGAGTTGGCTAGTCGTCTGGCTGTGTCCTCGAACTGTGTGCCTATTTCGGTAAAGATACTCCTCAGATCACGATATGTATTGCCATTAGCACCAATGAAATTCCAGAACTCACGCCCCACAAGCAGATCATTATTCAAGACGAAGAAGCGGAGCATGTTGCTCCACCTGAATTCCTCATTCTCGCCATATGCATTGTATGAGGCGCCAACCTTGTACCTTGCATCCGGTGAGTTCACCAGGGCCAGTGTCTGCAATGCCTCAGACTTCATGCCTGCTGCCTTGCCCCTGTCATGTTGTGCGCCACCCTTGATCTCGATGTAATGGGAAATACCGCTAGCATCTATCACAAAAAGATCAACTCGGTGGGAAGTTTCCTGTGCGTCAGCTGCACGGTTATTTTGACGTTGGAGTATCTCGGCAATGTCGTGTGCAGGGTCGGGGTTAGCCCGCTGGTTTCGGAGTTCATCAACCCTTGATGCTATAAACTCACTGGTTGCAGGATTGATGTAATTCACCAGCTCATGGTTGGGAATTGCCTGGGGATGGCTCTCCTCGGCAATTCGCTTTGCCACATCCTCCATGACCGAGCCCATGCTAATCTTCATCGGGCGAAAGACTGCTTCTAATGTATCGACACCCGGCAGTGTAAGCTGAAACCAGACATTATTGAGGCTGGCAACCCTTTCCATAACATCATCTGGGTCTAGGCGGTCGTTGACCATCCTTTCAAACCCCCCAAGGACTATCTGCTTAAGTTCCTCCCGAAGCTGTGGACTAATTGGCATGTCGGCATCTCCCCGATTACAATACGGTTGAGGAGCAATGATGACATTGAAGGAACTTCCGGTCAACCAAATCGTCCAAGGCAACTGCATTGAAGTCCTAGAAGAATTCCCTGAAAAAAGTGTGGACCTTATCTTTGCTGACCCACCCTACAACCTGCAGCTCCGAAATGAGTTGTGGCGCCCGAACATGACCCTGGTGGATGCTGTGAACGATGATTGGGATAAGTTTGATGGTTTCCAAGCCTATGACGCCTTTAGTAAAGCATGGCTTTCGGCTTGCCAAAGGGTACTCAAGGATACCGGGTCAATTTGGGTGATTGGCTCCTACCACAACATCTTTCGCATCGGAACCATAATGCAGGACCTTGGCTACTGGACACTGAATGATGTGATCTGGATAAAGACAAACCCAATGCCCAATTTCCGTGGGGTTAGGTTCACTAATGCCCATGAGACGCTAATCTGGGCTAGCAAGTCTGAGGGTTCTAAATACACTTTCAATCACCACGCAATGAGATCGGTCAACGATGACCTGCAGATGCGGAGTGATTGGGTTCTGGCAATTTGCACGGGTGCTGAGCGAATAAAGGTAGATGGCAAGAAAGCCCACTCAACCCAAAAGCCCGAGGCATTGCTGTACCGGGTAATCCTCTCCTCTAGCAATCCTGGTGACATCGTGCTTGACCCGTTCATGGGCTCCGGGACCACCGCGGCCGTGGCGAAGAAACTGCACCGCCAGTGGGTGGGCATCGAGATGGAAGAGAATTACATCAAGATCGCAAACGAGCGAATTGACGCGATCATGCCTGAGTTATTCGATGAACCCACTTTTGATATCCGGAACAAGAAGGAACTCCAACCAAAAGTACCATTCGCAAATCTGCTTGAGAATGGATTGCTCAAGCCAGGGCAGGAACTCTACTTCAAAAGAGATAAGAAAAAAGCCGCTAAGGTTAAACCAGATGGCAAACTTCTTATTGATGATTTCGAAGGTTCAATCCATCAGGTGGGCAAACACCTGATGAACGGGAGCCCATGCAATGGGTGGGTCCACTGGTACTATAAAAACGGTGAAGGTGACCTTGAGGTAATAGACAATCTAAGACAGAAAATCATTGATGATATTGAAAGATCGAAGAAGAAGTAATTGTGCTGTTAATGACTTGCAGGATGTTTAGCAGAAATCATGGGGCTTCCTTGATTATTGAAAACGAAGACAACACAGAGCCTCAACCATTGGCTGAAGATCCGATTGAGGAACAACCGCAAGAGGAGGAAGGCCAACCGCCCGTTCATCCTGAAGCAGATATGGCTCCTAGGGGGAATCGCTCTCCGCCACGGTGGTTCTGGTCTGTGCTGGCTACTTATCCGATCCGCCAGATGTCATGGGAGTTGAAACTACGATGTTAGCGTTCCCAATTGGACAGAGGTATTCGAGCCTCCTTTCGTATCTTTAGGTTGGGTTAGATGTGGTGCAATTCCTCCGCGTCAGAGGCAGTTCCGATGCAGGTGTGGGCGCCGGCTTCA
>CAYLOO010000082.1:0-12411 GCA_964385355.1 uncultured Anaerolineaceae bacterium | reverse complement strand
TTAGAGCCCATCATTCAGATGACCTGCCGCGACCGCAACCGCCTGGCGATGCAATCCGATCTTATGGGCGCTTATGCGCTAGGAATGCGCAATGTCCTCTGCCTTACCGGCGACCATCAATCCTTCGGCAACCACCCGACGGCCAAGAACGTTCACGATCTCGATTCCCTGCAACTTCTTCAAATGATGGTCGGGATGCGAGACGAGAAACTCTTCCAATGCGGAGACGAGATCAAGGGTATTGAACCGCGCTTTTTCCTTGGGGCGGCTGCAAACCCCTTCGGTGATCCATTCGAGTACCGCCCCTACCGCCTGGCTAAAAAAGTAAAAGCCGGCGCGGATTTCATTCAAACCCAACTCATTTACAACGTGCCCCGCTTCGAGGAGTATATGGAGAAAGTTCGCGAGCTGGGTCTTCATGAAAAAACCTACATTCTGGCTGGCATTGGTCCGCTGAAATCACCGGGAATGGCGAAGTACATGCGCGATCAGGTTCCCGGTCTCGACGTGCCGGACGAAATCGTGGATCGCATGACCGCCGCGGCGAAGGGCATCGACAAGGAAGACAAGAAGGCTCGCCGAGATGCCTGGAGAGGGGAAGGTATTCGGATTACGATTGAGCTAATCCAGAAATTGCGTGATATCGAGGGTGTGAGCGGTGTTCATGTCATGGCAATCGAGTGGGAGGAAGCGGTCAAACTCATTGTTGAGGGCGCGGGATTACTGCCCAGACCGGAAGTTACAGCGCTGCCTGCCGCCAGCACCGAGACAGGGGAGTAGCGAGGCGCTTATGGAGACACGACTGAGCACGGATCTCGCCCGGCGAATTCAAAAAGCCACTGGGGAGAACGTATTTCTCTGCTATCACTGTGTGAAGTGCACTTCCGGTTGCCCGCTTGCCGAACACTTCGATCTCGCACCTAACCAGATCATGCGCGCCGCCCAGCTGGGCATGGAAGACACTATCTTCGACAGCACAACACCATGGCTCTGCGCTTCTTGCCAGACCTGCACGACACGCTGTCCACAGGGGATCGATGTTGCCAAGGTGATGGACTTCATCGTCAGCGAAGCCCTGGCTAAAGGCGTAAAACCCAAGGTCCCAGAAATTGCTTTGTTTCAAAAAGTCTTCTTGCGAGATGTGGACGTTCTCGGTCGCGCCTATGAACTGGGACTGACGCTCGAGATGAACGTGAGGACCAAGCAGCCCTTCAAGGACCTCGGCTTCGGTTTGAATATGATCAAACATCGCAAGATCAACTTCCTCCCGAAGATTGTGAGGAAACGAAAGCGGAAGGCGCCTCTCTCTCCGGCTTCCAGACCTTCAAACGAAGTCGGCTATTACCCGGGCTGCTCACTTCACTCGATGGCTAAGGAATTCGATGATTCCACCCGAGCTGTGCTGGAAAAATTGGGAATCAAACCTATCGAGCCCGAGGGGTGGGTGTGTTGTGGATCGACACCTGCCCATCGTGTCGATCATAAGCTGGCTACTCGCCTTCCGCTCGAGAGTCTGGTCTTAATCGAACAGGATGGGTTGAAAGATGTAACCCTGCCATGCGCCGCATGCTTCAACCGTTTCAAATCAGCTGCACGCGATTTACGACTCGACCCGGATTTAAAAAGCGAACTCGACAACGAACTCGGCTACGTTTACCAAGATAGCGTCGACATCCACTCCGTCCTCGACCTCATCTATGAACGCATCGGCAGCGAAGGTGTCGCCGCACAAGTCACACGCCCGCTCGAAGGACTTAACGTTGCCTGCTACTACGGCTGTCTGCTCACCCGCCCTCCCGAGGTGACCGGGTCGAAGGACCCTGAGTACCCTATGGCAATGGACCATCTGGTTAAGGCGCTCGGAGCGACGGTCGTGGATTGGGATAGCAAAGTCTCTTGCTGCGGGGCTTCGTTGTCACTGACGCACACGGATATCGTACTAGAGATGAGCGGCAAAATAATTTCCAATGCACGGGCGCGGGGTGCGGATGTGATCGCTCTTGCGTGCCCACTCTGCCATATAAATCTCGACGGCCGTCAAACGCAGATGGATCTCGATGAAAATATGCCCGCGCTTTTCTTTACACAGCTCATGGCAATAGCTTTCGACATACCGAAGGACGCCGCTCTTGAACGCAATATGATTGACGCCCGTCCGTTGCTAAAGGAGAAAGGGCTTCTCGACAGTAAGCGTTAGAACACGCAGAGACTCTTCGAAAAATGCACCCGACGACATAGGAGTTTTTATTGACGACCGCGCCTCGACCGCGCGGTCAACTATGAACGAACACCATCAGCTTTACGGACTCCAGAATGATAACCAGCCCTGAGACAGGAGAGAGGTGACTCAGATGAAGATCGCCGTAACGGGTAAGGGGGGTGTAGGAAAAACAACTTTAACCAGCCTGCTCGCGTATACATACGCTGACCTGGACTACCAGGTGCTGGCCGTCGATGCCGATCCCTCGCCATGCCTCGGTGCGGCGTTGGGATTCCCTGACGACCTGCTCGCAGGGTTGACGCCGATCGCCCGTATGGATGAATTGATTTATGAACGGACAGGCGCTCAGCCGGGAACGACCGGCGGTTTCTTCAAATTAAATCCACGCGTTGACGACCTGCCCGACCGCTTCTCAGTCGTTCAGGGCAACATTCGCCTGCTGGAATTAGGGGCGGTCGAGATGGGTGGTTCGGGCTGTATCTGCCCCGAAAGCACAATGCTGCGTTCACTGATCACGCACATTCTCTTGCGTATGGATGAGGTTGTGCTCATGGATATGTATGCCGGTGTCGAACATCTCGGTCGAGCTACAGCCGACGCCGTCGATGCCATGATCATCGTCGTCGAGCCCACAGCACGCAGCATCGGGACCGCAACCCAGATTAAGTCTCTGGCAGAGGACCTAAAACTCGCCAAGCTTTACTTGGTGGGGAGCAAGCTGCGCAACGAGGATGATCGCGCTTTTATCATGTCTCATTCTCCTGGTCTTCCTATCCTTGGCTATCTATTTAATGATGAGCGCGTGATCGAGGCTGACCGGAAAGGCGTCGCGGTTTACAACGAATCGCCGGAGTTGTCTGAGGAAACCCGAAACATTGTCAATAGCCTTCAATCTGTCTAAGGTTATACTTCAGGGAGAGCTTGCTCACTCATTCATTAATTATCTTCTTGGTACTGTGTGAGCTGACCCTGTCCACTTTTCCCATCGTTCGTGAACACAACTCCTCTTTTAAGTAACTCTGGGGCTGTCTCCCTTTAGCGGAGACAGCCCCAATAGCTTATGACCTTTGAGTCTCTGATCTAAATCCTTGTCTTCACCTAACAGATTCGAGGCAGCATCTCGCCGGCAAGCACATCGACAACTCGAGTGCCCCCGATCGCGGTCTTCATCAATACCCGTCCCGCAGGTTCATCTAAAACCTCCCCTATTCTCACGGCCTGTTCGCCAAGAGGATGAGTACGCATGGATTCAAGCACTGCTTCTGCATATTCAGTCGGGACGATGGCAACAATCTTACCTTCATTCGCCACATAGAATGGATCAAAGCCCAGCATCTCACATGCGGCCATCACCGGAGGTGTGACTGGAATAGCAATTTCGTCGATCTGAATCGAGACCTCACTCTGTTGAGCAATCTCATTTAAGGTCGTCGCAACGCCGCCGCGCGTAGGATCTCGCAGAACGTGGATCGCTGGACAAACCTTAAACATGGTTTCAATGAGCCCATTCAATGGGGCTACGTCTGATGTGACATCGGCTTCAAATTCTAGCTCTCCCCGTGCGGCGAGGACCGCTATGCCGTGTTCACCTACAGGACCGGAGAGCAGGACAGCATCACCTGGTTCTGCCATCGCACCTCCGACCTCTCGCCCTACGGGTATAACACCTACACCGCTCGTGGTGATGAAAATGCCATCTGCCTTACCCCGCTCAGCGACTTTTGTGTCCCCGGCAACGATGACCACCCCGGCCTCCTGCGCAGCGGTTTTCATGGATTCAAGTACTTTCTCGAGGATGAACATGGGCAATCCCTCTTCGAGGATAAAGCTTGCCGTCAACCAGAGCGGTTTTGCTCCCATCACTGCCAGATCGTTCACGGTCCCGGCTACGGACAGACGACCAATATCGCCGCCAGGATAGAATAGCGGTGCGACGATGTGCGCGTCCGTGCTGATCGCCAGACGACCTGATTGCGGGAGTTCCACAACCGCAGCATCATCACCGCGCAATAAAGCAGGGTTCTCAAGCGGAGGGTAGAAAGTCCTCGTGATTAAGTCCTGGGTCATTTTGCCCCCACTCCCGTGTCCCAGAACGACAATATCATCATGGACCAATGGACGTGGACAAACCAACCCGTGGATCGTAACTTGATCTTTTTCTTCACTCATAAAATACCTTCTCTGATCTCATGGTGCTCTGCTGCCGGTCGCAAGCGAAGCTTGCGCATTCTAGCTTATTCGTTTGTAAAGCGTCCGTAGCGATAATATGCAGCGCAAGCGCCCTCCGCTGAGACCATGGTCGCCCCTAAAGGATGTTCAGGCGTACATTGTCTGCCAAAAGCCTCACAATCATGTGGTTTTTTTAAGCCCTGCAGGATCAAGCCGGCGATGCAAAGCGGTGATTCTTCCGCTTGGATATCCGCAACTTGAAAACGTCTCTCGGCATCGAAGGCGGCAAACTCCGGTCGCAGCTTCCATCCACTTTGCGGGATCACCCCGATCCCGCGCCATTTTCGGTCACATGTTTCGAAAACGCGCTCTATCAAAGCCTGCGCCGGTTTATTTCCCTCAAAAGTCACCGCTCGCGCGTAGGCATTCTCCACAGCCACCTCCCCGCTCTCCAACAAGCGCACTACATGCAGGACACCACGCACGATATCCAGCGGTTCGAAGCCCGTAACGACAATCGGAACGTTATAGGTCTCCGCAATGGGTGGATATTCCCAGTAGCCCATCACGGCGCAGACGTGCCCGGCGGCAAGGAAACCCTGCACCCGATTGTGAGGCGAACCGAGAATGGCGTGGATGGCCGGAGGAACACGAACCTCCGAAACGAGAACGCTGAAATTATCCAATCCCAGCGCTTGAGCTTGCGAAACGCTCATCGCATTTGGCGGCGCGGTGGTTTCGAATCCAATGGCGAAAAAAACCACTTCGCGATCCGGATTCTGCTGAGCCAGCTTCACAGCATCCAACGGCGAGTACACTACGCGGACGTCCCCACCCGACGCACGCACAGAGAAAAGATCCCGCTCTGACCCCGGGACGCGGAGCATATCGCCGTACGATGTGAAGATCACCTCCGGCCGGGAGGCGATGGCGATCGCTTTATCGATCAACTCCAAAGGCGTTACGCAAACAGGGCAGCCTGGTCCATGTACCAATTCGATTTCAGAGGGCAGAAGTTGGTCAATGCCATAGCGTACGATGGAGTGCGTTTGACCCCCGCATATCTCCATCACCACCCAGGGTTGAGTTACAGTGCGGCAAATCTCATCCAAAACGCCTTTCACCAGATCAGCGTCACGGTATTCGCTTACATATTTCACGTTACGCCGCCTTCCGGACCGATTTCATCTTCGATGTTAATTATCTGGCGCAACAAGTCGAGTGTCTCTTCCGCCTCTTCTTCGCTCATCTGATTGATGGCGAAGCCGACGTGAACTATGACGTACTCCCCAATCTCAACCTCAGGGACATATTCCAAACACACCTCGCGCTTAACTCCGCCGAAGTCGACCTTCCCCATTTTTAATCCGTTTGCTTCATAAATCTCATTCACTCTACCGGGCACACCTAGACACATCCGCATTACCTCCGCTTCGTCGACTGTAATCTTATCTCATTCCCCTACAGAACTCATCAATATCTTATGGGCGGCGATGGCAGCTTGCCCGAGTGCCAATCCGCCATCGTTCGCTGGAACCTTACGATGGATTATGAGTTCAAAATGATCCCCCTGCAGTAGATCAACTGTCCTTCGCATCAGATACATATTCTGCCACACTCCACCGCTGAGGACGACGCGATCTAATCCGTACTTCTCACGAGCGCTGGTACAGACTTCGAGGACTGCCTGCGCAACCCCATTGTGAAAACGCGCCGCGATCACCTGCACCGAAACACCATCGCTCAGTTCGCTGACGATGGAACGGATGACCGGGGTTGGGTCTAATAATCCGTCACGGAAATCAAATAGAAAGGCTCCTGTTTCATCCTGGTCCGCATGAGACTCGAGTTCAATGGCCGCTTGCGCCTCGTAGTTGACCTCCTGCCGCAATCCGATCAACGCGGAGACAGCGTCGAATAAGCGCCCCATACTAGATGTTTGCGGACTGTTCAACCCGATCTCGAGCTGCCGTGCGACCACGCGCTGCTCCTCTTCGCTCGCTGCTTTGACAGGAGGAAGATCATCGCTCCAGGGAAGCCCAGCCTTTTGGAGCCATGCCAGCGCCAATCGCCACGGTTTACCCACGGCGGCGTCACCTCCAGGCATGCGCATGTAATCTAAATGGGCAAAACGCTCATATTGCCCGTAGGCAGCGACCAGCACCTCACCACCCCAGATCGCCCCATCCTCTCCATAGCCCGTGCCGTCGAAGGCGACTCCGATAACGCTCTCCTCCGCCGGCAAGTTGTGCTCTGCCATACAGGCGGCGATATGCGCATGGTGATGTTGAATTCCTATGGCCGGTAAATCATCGCGCTCCGCTCGATCAATCGCGTAGCGGGTCGCCAGGTAATCCGGATGCAGATCGTAGGCGATAGCCTCTGGCGTAACCCGAAATAGACGTTCGAAATGGTTGATTCCATTTTCGAAAGACTGCAGAGTCTCATAGTTTTCCATATCGCCGATATGATGACTCAAGAAGGCATAGGTCCCCTTCGTCAAACAGAAGGTGTTCTTCAATTCTGGTCCTGTGGCTAAAATGGATGGGCTTTCCCAGGCGAGGTTAAGAGGGAATGGTGCATAACCACGTGAGCGACGCAGAAGGTAGGCTCCGCCATCGAAGGCGCGCACTACAGAATCATCACAGCGCGTGTGGATATCCCGATCATTCATCAAGAATGCGTCAGCCAGGACAGTCAGCCTGGTGCGCGCCTCTTCATTGTCCGTGGCGATCGGCTCCTCACTCATGTTGCCGCTGGTCATGACCAACGCCTCTGGAAAATCTTCGGTTTGCTCAAGAAGAAGTTCATGCAGCGGAGTGTAGGGCAGCATCAACCCGATCGTGTTCTGCCCTGGAGCGACTGCATCGCTGATGGTTGTTCCACTTTTACGATCGGCGATCACAACCGGACGTTCCCTCAAGAGCAGCAGGTCCCTTTCTGTCTCACCAAACTCACAATGATCCCCGGCAGCATCGACGTCATGAACCATGACCGCAAAAGGCTTGCTAACACGCAGCTTGCGGCGCCGCAACTCGGTAACTGCTTCGTCATTCGTCGCATCACAGGCGAGATGGAACCCTCCCAGCCCTTTAACGGCCAAGATTTTTCCCTCTTTTATCATCTGCCGTGCCGTTTGAAGCGCATCTTCCCGAGATGCCCGCTGAACGCCGTTATCTTCCAACCAAATCTGCGGTCCGCAGTCAGGACAGGCTACCGGTTGAGCGTGGAAACGTCGATCACGCGGATCGTGATATTCCGCGGCGCATTCCGTGCACATCTCGAATGGTGCCATCGTCGTTTTCGGGCGATCGTAGGGAATATCCTGAATAATTGTGAAGCGCGGCCCGCAGTTTGTGCAGTTAATAAATGGGTAGCGGAAGCGTCGGTCCATTGGATCATATAGTTCCCGGCGACAATCCGCGCATAGACTCACATCGGGCGAGATCGGCTGGGATGTATCCGTAAGGGACTTTGAGGGCAGGATCGTGAAATCCGTATGCAGACCGGGTTCACATGTCTCAACCTCAATGGAATCGATTCTTGCCAACGGAGGAGCGTCCGTTCTCAAAGACGCTGCAAACGTATCCAGCGCGGTCGGCGAGCCTTCTACCTCGATCTCGACCCCAGCCGATGTGTTGCGCACCCAGCCGGTCAGCGACGAGGCCTCGGCTAACGAGAAGACAAACGGGCGGAATCCAACCCCCTGAACCACGCCCTGTACGTGGATCCGAACGCCGCTCACTTCACTCATTGAACAACTCGACGATGAGCCTCCATTTCGGCTTCCACCCATGCCAGATAAGCATCCAGGCCCTCTTCCGTACGGCAGGAAAGTGGGAAGGTTACAAGACCGGGGTTGAGAATCTCCACGCCCTGTTGGAAATACTCCATGTCAAACTCAACATAAGGCAGGAGATCAACTTTGTTGATCACCAATGCTTCTACGCCGCGATACATCCCTGGATATTTATAGGGTTTATCATCCCCTTCGGGCACAGAGGCTATGAGCACACTCTTATGAGTCCCAAGTTGAAAGCTAGCCGGACAGATAAGGTTGCCAACGTTTTCAACGATAAGCAAATCTATCTCTTCGAGAGTCAGTTCTGATAGAGCCCCTTGGAGCATGATCGCATCGAGGTGGCATTCCCCTCCTGTGTTGATCTGCACCGACTGTGCGCCTGCAGCGGCCGCACGGTCGGCGTCGATGCTTGTCGCCACATCGCCGTCAATGACGGCGAGTTTCAGCCTGTCTTTTAGTTTCTTTATCGTATGCTCGATGAGTGAGGTCTTTCCAGCTCCCGGCGACGCCATGAAGTTCAAACCCAGTACCCCGGCCAAATCGAGGGCGGATTTATTCTGCGCGGCGATATGGTCATTTGCGCTGAGGATTTTCTCCACAATTGGGATGCGCTCTTTCATGCCAGCCCTCCCTGTATACATATCAACATAGTAAGCAGCTACTCCACTTCAATTGCTTCCAGGCGGAATTCCTCTCCCGCCACAACCCGTATATCCCGGCTGCCGCACGCAGGACAGCTCAGATCGAGCTCTTCGGGATGATAGCTCTCACCACACGCCTGACACTCGATCTCTACCCTTACTCGACGAAAGTGCAGCACCGCGCCCTGCGCGGCTGTTCCGTCGCTGATGATGTCCCAATAGAACTGCACCGAATCATCCACGATGGAGGAGAGCTGGCCGATAACAAGGTGGATATCCGTGATTTTTTCCGACTCGGCTTCTGCAGCATGGCGCAGAGAGATCTCAAGGATGCTCTCCGTGATCGAAAGTTCATGCATTAGACCTCCGGGTTCCTAGCATATCCGCCCCATATTAATCGCCAAAGTGGAATATGTCACTTAATATCTACGAATTCACTCCAGATTAGGGGTATATCCCCGCGGATGTTAGGAACGAGCGACTAGAGAATATTGTGCCTAATGGAAGTGTGACCGCACGCCCGATGTAGCCAGAGCGTGCGGTTTTGAGAGGATGAGATGGTATACAGACGGTGATGGATTGAACTTGTGGACGGGTTTCTAAGGATAAACCCAGGCCTCAAACAGCGAACTCAGGTCGCAATCACACTTCTCCTCAGCGAGACGCTTGAAATTTTCACCCGTTCCGATGTCCCACTTATATTCTTGCGCATACGTCTTGATGAACTCATCAAACACGTCAATTCCCATCGCATTTACCAGCTCTGAGATAAAGATCGGTCCGCGTCCGTAGACGATCGCACCGTACTCGCTCCCTTCGTACTCGCCTGCCGGTAGCCCGATGGGGATATCCGCTCCATTGACACGATCCCAACGAGACTTCCAGGAAGAGCGATAACTTTCCGCGGCTGATGAGCCGTAGGTGTCCTGGTAATACAAACCCGTCGCATATTGGGCCAGTGCCTCATCAAGCCAGGGTTCATCGGGCTGATCATTGCCTACCATGTTATAGAACCACTGATGAGCCACTTCATGTGCAACCGTTGATTCAAGATACACCTGGGACGGAAGACCGCCGAAGATTTCGTCCGGGTCGTACAGTTTGAGAGCGATGCCCATCGCTCCTGGATACTCAACTCCTAATGCCAGCATCGGGGTACTCATCAAATCCATCTCGCTGTATGGGTATGTGCCAAACCGAGAATTGAAGCTGCGTAACGCATTAGCCGAGCTCTGCAAAACTACTCTTGAGTTCTCCTGCCGCTCAGGGAAAGCATAGCTGTTGATCGTCGTATCGCCCACATTCTCGCTTATGACCGTGAATCTCTCGCTCGCAGCCAGATAAAAATCGCGTGCCGGGCCATTGGCGAAGGTGAGTGTTTGTGTATCACCGGCGACCGTGCGTTGAAGACGAACTCCGCTCGCTACCACAATCAGATCGACAGGAGCATGTATCCGCACAAGGTAGAAAGCAGCGTCGTTGTACGTCAAATCACCATTTATCTGTGGGACAGCAGCATTCCACCCTTCATCATCATAGACAGGGATCATCGGATAGAATGTATCGAGCACCAGGACATCTTCAAAATAACCGAAGAGACCATAATAATCCCCCATCTCCCGCGGAATCTCCACCTCAAAATCAAAATCTACGACTATGCTTGCGTTTGGCTCCAACAGCTCTGGAAGCTGAATATGCAGTGAAGTATCAACCTCTTCAAGCCTCGTCTCAACTTCTACTCCATCCACGGTCGCATTTAATAGGGTCGAACGACCACCCATAAGGTTGGGGTATAGACGAAAGTAAACCGCATCCAGCTGTGTCTCCTCTTGATTCGTGAAGAGGACCGCTTGATGCCCGTGTATCCGGTCGAAGTCTTCCGGTAATGTGAGCTCGATGTGGTATTCCGTTGACCCGGGTAGTTCGTCGAGGATCCCTTGCTCTGAGGGCACTAAATTCGCACGGAACAATTCACGCTCACCCCATGCTGCATCAAAGATATCCGGCATCTCTAGATAGGGCTCACTTGTGCTCGTCGGCACCGCGGTCTGGCAAGCCGCGAGTGAAACTATGACCACTAGCGCAAAACTCCTCAAAACTGTTTGACTTTTTCCTGTACTCATGACTTCGTCGCTCCTGTCTCTAGATCAACGCGCCACCTAGTTCACACTATATACGCTTACGGCACACAATCGGTTTAAACATTCATATTCTGCAAATGAGGGTCTTTCTCTCTCACCCAATAGGAGCCACATCTTCACGGACGCGGTCCTATGCTTCTGCGGTGCAGTGGCAAGAGTTGAGAACGTCAGCTTTCTTCTTAGCGATTCGATTACTGCATAGATAAACGCATACGCTCTGTCAAGCCTGTCATGGGGTATGATGGTGGCATGCAGAACGAACCCGTATCATCGCTCAACGAATCCCCTCAGCACGATCCATCATCCGGTTGGCGCCACCTTCCCCGGGAATTGCGGTCACGCTACATCCGCGTCTTGGCTTTCTTCGCCGGTGTCCTGCTCAGCGTCCTGTTGTGGGACATCATCCTCCGGCGGGTGGGACTGCGCCGCCTATCCAAAAGAACGGCCAACAGGCGCTACCGTCGAATCGCGCAACGCTTCAGGGCCCTCGCCACACGCCTGGGTGGAGTGTGGATTAAAGTAGGCCAGTTCCTCTCCTCCCGGCTTGATGTCCTGCCAGACGCCATCACGGATGAACTTGCAAACCTGCAAGACGAAGTCTCCCCTGAGACATTCGAAACAATGCTAGGCGTAATGGAGAGCGAGCTCGATGGAGCGATAAACACTCTCTTCGCTTCGATCGACGAGCAACCACTAGCCTCTGCGTCCCTCGGGCAGGTCCACCGCGCAAGCTTGCCCAATGGCGATCGTGTGGTGGTGAAGATTCAGCGCCCAAATATCCACGATGTGATTCTTATAGATTTAGGTGCGCTGGGATGGGTTATTCGTTGGCTCAAGCGCTATCGCCCGATCACTCGCCGCGCTGATCTTGATGCGCTGCTGGATGAATTCAGCCGCACGCTGTGGGAGGAGGTCGATTATTTGGCAGAGGCCGACAACGCACGGCGCTTCGCGATGATGTTCGCCGAAGATCCGCAGATACGCATCCCCGAAATATATCCCGACTTCTCAACCAAGCGCGTTCTCACCCTCGAGGATGTGTATTTCATCAAGATCACGGATTTCGGCGCGATCGAGGCCGTCGGCGTTGACCGAGCGCAGGTAGCGGACCGGTTGTTCCGCAAATACCTACACCAGATTTTCCTCGAGGGTTTTTTTCACGCCGACCCCCACCCTGGAAACCTTTTCGTTGAACCGCTGGAGCAGGGTAACTGGCGGCTCGTCTTCGTCGACTTCGGCATGGTCGGACATCTCACACCCGAGATGAAAGGCGGACTGCGAGACCTGGTAATCGCCGTAGGCACGCGAAACCCGGATCGATTGATGCAGGCATTCAAGACGATGGGGGTAATCCTTCCCGGCGCGGACCTGGACCGAATCCACCAGGCTGAAGCCGCGCTGTTTGATCAAATGTGGGGGAAGAGCATGCGCGACCTC
>CAYLOO010000081.1:0-12580 GCA_964385355.1 uncultured Anaerolineaceae bacterium | reverse complement strand
GGCTGTCCTCCAGTATATGTCCTGCCGTGTTGAAATACCGCACCCCTTGATACTCTGTTAACGCGCCAAAGATACGGCCGGGGACAATCTCCAAATCCTGGACTTCAAACTTGCCGTCGGCGTCGACCGGGATTTCCCTTTCGAATACCATTTGATTCCCATCGAAGGCATAAAAGGTGACCTCCAAGCCGTGTGGGAGGTCCGCTCCCTCCGTTCCATTTTCGATTGAACCGTAGATTGCCCCAGTGCTATCGTCAGAGGCGGGTTCCGCCGCTGTTGTGTCCTCGCTAAACGCGAGTGTCCGCGCATAAGCCGCTGCGGCCAAGCGCTCGCTCTCACTAAGCGTACCATCCAACGCATGCATTGAGCCTTTGCCCTTGGTAATCACTGCGTAATAATCATCGAGCGAATTGTTGGCGAAAAGCGCCACATCACCCAGGTCCACACCGGGTGCCAGGGCATCCCCGCGCTCACCATGGCAGTCGATGCAGGTCTCTCGATAAACAACCGCACCCTGCTCGAGTTGGTCCGACGAAACGCTCAGTGATAGTGCATAGGCGACAACATCCCAGCGTTGAGCGTCGCTAAAATTCACAAAGGGAGGCATGAACCGTTCCATCCTGCCTTGTGTGACGGTAAGATACCAATCGGAAGGCAGCACGCCAGAGGCGAACGCTGGATCTCCCAACAGAGAGGGCTGGATTTCCAGATTCGCGGACATCGCACCACCCCCCAACCCTGCGGGGCCATGGCAGACTGCACAGTTTTCTAGATAAAGCTGCTCACCCTGTTTCGGATCCGGTGGCATCTCCGGGGTTGAGCGGTCTTCCACTTGCGTTACCTGCGCCTCAGGTGCGGGGCGCTGCTGCGTCGCTTGCTGTATTTGTTCAGCAGCCTGACGAGTTGCCAGCTCCGGGGGGGGCGTGACGTCCTCGGAGAGTGAACATCCTGTCAATACGAGAAGGATACTTAGAAGCAGGAAGAGTATTCGCTTCACGCTTGTTCCTCCACTTCAGCCAGCGTGTTACCGCAGCGAATGCAGAATATATCGCCCGCTTTAACTTCAGCCCCACAGGATGGGCAGAAACCACCACTCCTATCTTCCTTCTCGCTCCTGATCTGAGCTATGGCCGCTTCGATCTCGTCGTCTATTTCGCTCCCTTCAAAAGGAACATCACCACCTGCTTTCAGGATATCGATCCGGCGTAAGATCCCCGCTCCTTCTTTCATCAGGGCTTGCCGCTGATCCTGGTAATCATCCTCCAGGATCTTCCCGATATTGAAATCCATTTCCAGCTCCTGCAGACTGTTCAGCACTCGATCGCGGCCGGCTTGAAGCTCAGAGGACAGCCGCTCCGCCTCTGTTACGTCCTTGCCTCGATGCTGTATTAAGGGGATGGCGACAAACGCCACAGTCAGCAGCGTCAACGCTAGCCCAGCGAGTATCGAGCCTATATCCATATTTGTACCTTCTCCTCGTTGATCTCACCTCGTCCCATTACTGCGCGCCTTGAATCCTCATATTTCGTGATGGGAAACGTGCAATCCTCCAAGCGACTTTTAATTTTGCTCAGCCATCACCGTTTCGATTTGATTAACGATCTCATCAAGCGATAAATAGGGTCCAATCTTTGCGGCTGCCAACCGACCGCCTGGGCCGATGATGTAAGTCTCGGGCACACCGATAATGCGGAATGCCTGCGAGATTCGTGTTCCCAGATCGGGACCGTTCGGATATGTAACTCCAAATTTCGCCAGGTAGGCTCGGGCTTCAGTCTCCGTATCCACGTAATCCACACCCAGGAAAACCACACCCTGATCCTTGTACATCTGGTATGCCTGTTCCAATTCAACGGCCTCTTGTTCACAAGGTTTGCACCAGGATGCCCAGAAATTGACAACGATAATCTGGCCATGGATATCGGCGAAATCGATCTCATCTCCCTCGAAAGTGGTCAGGATCAAATCGGGCACACGATCTCCAACTCTGATAGAGCCTCGTTGCGAACGCACTAAACCTAAACCCAGGACGGCCAGAAGCCCCAACACGAACACCCATACGAGCGCAATGCCCCATTTCGGCCGCGATGGTTTCCCGGGCGATTCTTGGTTATTATCCGTTGTCGAGTTATCGATAATTTCCATAAGGCAAATCCTCGCTCCTATTCATCCCGCTGGCGCAGCTCCTGCTCCAATTGGGCAATGTAGGGATCCTCATTCTTTACACTCACACTCTTATCCTCAGTTGTAGGTGGCTCAACTTGCCAGGCTCGCATGACCAGGTAGAGAATTAATGCCCCAATTGCAAACAAGACCGGGGGTAGGATGTAAACAAGCGTATTGAATCCCTCCGCTGGAGGCTCGGCCAACACCCGCGGCCCGTATTGATCGACGAAGTAGTCTTTGATCTGATCATCGCTCCAGCCCAACACCAGCTTTTCGCGGATGGTAGCTCGCCACTGTTCGCATGCTTGCGTCGGGCATACATCCAACGGTATGTTTTCGCACACCGGGCAATAGAGCTCACGGGCAATAGCGTTAACATCATCGTCTGTAGGACCGCCATCTTGAGCAAAGGCGGGAAGTGGGAACCCCTGTGAGAGCACAATAAAACTCAGCGTAATTCCCAGCACCATTTGAAGCTTACGCATTAATAAACCTCTCCTCACGTTCGGGTGATCCTTGGCGCGGGCGACGTCTTACTCGCCCGCCTCCGACCGCGACCGACCCAAACCGCCACGATGGTTCCGAGGCTGAAGACGACAGCACCGATCCATATGAAATTAACCAGCGGGTTATGATAAACCTTGAAAGTGGCATCGCTACGCGAATCAGGATCCAAACCCACCAGGATCACATAGAAATCGTTCGCCAGCGTGGAGCGAGTGCCCGGTATGGTCACCGCTTGCTGCGAGTCGTAATAGTAATCCTTTCGCGGATATAGTTCATCCACAAGTTTCCCATCTTGATAAACAGAGACCACGGCTCGGGCGACGTTGCGGCCATCGTTAGTGTCAAATACCGAAAGGTCGTCATAGGTCATCACGTAACGTCCGAGTGTAACTTGTTCACCCTTAACAAGCGTTGCTTGAGTCTCAGTCTGGTATACCTCAATTCCGATAATGCCAAACGCCATCAGGACCACACCAAGATGGATGATATAGCCTCCATAGCGGCGGCGATTTCTCCCCACCATACGCCACAAAGCCAGCGGCAGGTTTTCGCCGTGCTGCCGATGGCGCGCCATCACCCCTCGCCAGAATTCGTACAGCGTTACAAATGCAACCAATGCCGCCGCCGTATATCCCAGGAGAGCTATCGGATTTCGAATCCCACCGAAATACAGGGTGAGGGGAACCAGCAGAGTGACGAGAGTGGGCTTCCACAGTGCCCGCCCGATAGTCTTCCAAGTGCTGCTTGCATAGGCGGATAGAGGGGCTATAGCCATCAGGATGAGCAGCCCAAGACCGAGCGGCCCATTTGCCCGCTCGTAGAAGGGCGGGCCAACCGTGATTTTCTGACCCGTTATCAATTCGGATATCAACGGGAAAATCACGCCCCAGAAGCTGACCGCCAAGATGCCCATGAAGAGGAAGTTGTTCAGTAGGAAGAGCGCCTCGCGTGAGAAAACCGAAGTCAGAAAGTTTTCGCCCTTCAGCATATCCCAGCGGTTAATCAACAGGCTCAGCGAAACAAGGAATGTGACCCCAATGAACACGAAAAACATCGGTCCGATTGCGGACTTGGCGAAAGCATGCACGGACGAGAGAACACCGGATCGAGAGAGAAACGTGCCAAAGATCACCAGCGCATAAGTTAGAATGATCAGCACCACATTCCAGTGCTTGAGCATGCCTTTCTTCTCCTGGACCATTACAGAGTGCAGGAAGGCAGTCCCCGCAAGCCAGGGTAGTAAGGCGGCGATTTCAACCGGATCCCAACCCCAATAGCCACCCCAGCCTAGCACGTCGTAAGCCCAACGCCCGCCCAGGATTAACCCAAGTGAGAGGAAGATCCAGGCAACCAACGTCCAGCGGCGGGTGATGCGTATCCAGCGGTCGTCGCTGCGGCGAGAAATCAACGCGGCCATCGCGAAGGCATAGGGGATCACGTAAGCGACAAAACCCAGATAAAGCGCCGGCGGGTGGATGATCATGCCCGGGTGGCGCAGAAGAGGATTCAGGCCCCGACCGTCAGGCGGATTGAGTGGAACAGCGCCCTTGGGCTGCAATAGCGCTGCCACCTGCTGGCCGTCCGCAGAAAGCCACAATCGAGCAAAAGGATTCTCAAAGAAGACCACCAGGCTGAGGAAGAATGCCAGGGTGATCATCGTGACCATGATGAACCACGGAAGCAGTTCGCGATCACGATCCCACTTGCGCAGGCTGGCAGCGCTTGTAAACGCCGCCATCAACCACGCCCAGAAGACCAGCGAGCCCTCCTGTCCACCCCACAGGGCGGTAACTTTTAAATAAGTGGGCATGGAATTGCTCGTCACTGAGGCTACAAAGCCAATCTCGTAGTGTCCCGTAGTGAGCAGCCATATGATCGCCACTGAGGCGACAGTTAATAACGGCCATGTCAACAACATTGCGTAGCGGCCGCTCTCGACGAATTCCGGCTTATGTTTTAGCGCGCCGTATGCCGCCGCACCGGCGCCATAGAGCGAAACCAAGAAGGTAATTACCAGCGCAAAATAACCAATGTTCGCAACCACGGCTCGTCTCTCCTCTTAAGACATAAGAATTAAATGCGGAATGCGACGCTCGCCATGAGAGAACAAGGTCCGCAGGAAATGGACTTATCCGTCTTCGGCTTGCAAGGGGATATCACCCTCATAACGGGTTGGGCACTTGAGTAGTAATTCATCGGCATGGAAGATACCGTCTTCCCCCATCCTGCCCGTCACGATCGCCTGGGCTTCGTGGCGGAGCAGATCCGGCATGACGCCGATGTATTCCACATCTAAGCGGTTGCCTTGCGGGTCGTCCAACGCAATATGCAGCGCCTCAGCTAATCCGCCAGCTTCTTCAATCTGATCCAGATCCGCGGGAACATTGGCTATCGTGAAACGAAGCGCTAAATTCTTGATATCGTACTGGATCGTGTCGCCATCCACGACACCAGAGATTTTAATATCGCGATCTCCTACAGCATCACCTTTGGCTAATAATTCGTCAATCGTCAAATAATATTGCGCAGCTGCCTGGGTCGAGGAGACTATTAGATACACAATCGCGGCGACGATCAATAAACCACCAAACAGAAATTTCCACCGAACAGGGTTTGACTTTGCCCCTTCTGACATCCTTTTTCCTCCAGTTAATCAGCCGCGATTCTCGTAGCCACGAGAGAGCGGCGGAATTGTAACAACGATATCTTGTCTGGCAGGATCTTCGTACCCAGATAGATTAACCGACGATCCCAGACCAGATTTGTCAACGTTTCAGTTGTGTATCCTCTCACAATCACATTAATAGTTTATGAACCCCTGAAAAGAACTAAATGAGATGAAAATAACTCGGGCGGGGTATGCCAAAATGGCGAAAACCATAGATCGATCCAGCCTAACTAGACCCTCGCGCAAGCGAGGACTGCCCGATGTCAGTCTTAATGCCAGCAATGCGCAAGGGAGCATCGGGACATCATAATCGTATCAGGACCTAATTGGGGCTATTTGCAGAATGGCGTTTGTCCTTCCCGGCGCATAACATGGCGCCCGATACCGCCCAGCCTAGTGTTTTTCTGCACAAAGTTAGGATAGAATGGGGTTTGCTACCCATTAGAGTGGGTAGTTTGGCCCATATCGCCTGAGGTACAGCAGCAAGTAGGTGGATGAGCCGAGAGAGAGGGAGGGCGGGTCTGACCCAAACTTCAACGTAATCGCAATATGGTTTAGAAGATCGGAATGATGGCGCTTTTCGGAATCTTAATCCAACAATAAATTGTGGAGGCGGTTGTATGAGAATTCGCCCGTTCATTCGAGGCGCATTTATCCTGACGCTCAGCCTCACGCAGCCGTTCTTCCTGCAATTGCACGATATGACGCTGGGTCTCGACTTCTGACGCGCGCAGGAAACGGATAACGAATAAAGCACCAATAATCGCTACGGTAGCTCGCAGCAATTGGATGGGAAAGCCAAACAACTTAAAAAACAACGTCGAGTTCACAACATTCGATGGCGGCAGGGGGCTGGAGGCTACAAAAATCTGGCCGACGAGCCCATACCACGCAAATGCCACTGCCGCCCAGAGAGTGTCTTGACCGAATCTTTCCAAACCAACTCTTCGGAATTCCCGTTGTTGACGGATCAAGCCAGCACAAGCTAACAACGCCGAGGGAATCGCCAACACATAGCGCGACCACACATCAGCCACAACCCAGAGTTCTGAAGATACCGGGTATTTCCCCCGCAATGCGAGCACACCAAAACCCCAGATAGCTGAAAGCAGGAGGGGACCAAACAGGGCAACCCGTCGAAACTGACGGGTTGGAGCGAGCAAGGCCGAACCAAAAACGGCTAGCGAGAGAAAGGAAAAGGCCAACAGCACTATACGAATGCTCTGCCAGGCCAACGGAGCCGTGTCCTGGCCGGGGAGAATTCCCAATATCTGAAACATCTCCAACCACTCGTGTGCTCCATGGAAGAATCCAAACAGGGCAAGCGGGCGTAGTGCATATCGTAACTGCTCATCAGAGCCACGACCGACCTCCAGCGTGACGGCTAGCCCATACTGAAGAATGCCAAGCCGTAAAAGAAGAAGATCAGCGCAATATTGGGGACATCCATGAGACGAGGTGCCTCCGCGGATTAGACCGTACACAGTTTAACATTGCGGGACGATTGCGAAAAGTTGATAAGGAACCCGAGATTCCTGGATGATATGAACCATGGGGATTTTCATTAATGCCGAAGTTGTGCGCCACAGCGGCGGCAATAATGATCCGACGCACCAGCCTGCACTCCGCAGATATGGCAATAAACCGGCGAGGCATCAACATCTTCCCGGGATTCACCTGTCGTCTTTCGCTGGCGCTTGCGTTTGCGCGGTTGTGAGGCTGCGGAATCCTGCCGTTTAAAACGCACGTACACGATCACACCAGCAGCGATCAAAACGAGGCCGACTCCGCCCAGGATGTAAGGCAGCATCTTTGAGAGATCTGGCGTTTCGCCACGCACCTCGTCTGGCCGATCGATCTTGGATTGTGCGTTAATCGTGAGTTCGGCGCCCTGATTCTCGTATGCGAAGCTGATAAGTGCTTGCGATGCAGCAGACAAAGGGCCATAAGTCGCGCTGAGATATACCAGGCCATCATTGTGAACGCCAGCTACACCCCGGGGGGTCACCTGAATGGCGTCCGCACCCCAGGGCTGTTGGATCTCGTATTGAAATTCGGCAATGTCCAACCCGCCCGGCCAGAAGAGCGTGAAGCTGCGTTTGTCACCTTCAAGTGTTAGATCAGTGTAGAATTCGATCCAGATACCCGCACTTTCCGCCTCCATAACGATCGTCGCCCATTGCCCTTGCACACGACGCTGATAGTCCGCCGTGAATAATTGGCCCTCCGGTCCTTGAATCGCCACTGCGGATGGTTCACCATACGCCGCCGGCACAGGAATCTCCACATGCGCAGGCAATTCCACCGCAGGGGACAACACACCACGCAGGATCACCAATACACCTGGCTGGTCATATTCCGGCAACAGTGCTACCTCAAGGCGCTCCAGGGGAGACGCACTTCCAAGCTGCAGAGGCGCTGAAAGCAGGGTCGATGATGGTTTTGAATAATTTAGTGCGATCTCCTGCCCGTCGCTCGCGGACTGCGCTCCTAAATCGATATTTGTGAACACGAGACCATCCTCGGCTTGTTCAACCTTCCCCTCAGGCGTTATTCTCACATCACTCGCGCCGACCGGGTGCATGACCTCCACCGTTAAGTCTGCGATCTCAATACCACCCGGTATCAGGAACTCAAAGCTGCGGTTCGCGCCTTGCACATCCAGGGCGACGTAGAACTCAACCCATACACCGGTCGTAGGAGTCTCTACATCCAGGAACGCCTGCGTTCCCTCTAGGACCACATGCCACTCCACGTTGTCATCCAGTTGACCATCGGGGAAATGCGCGGCGACGGCGTGAGGAGTATCAACCCCTTTCGGTAGGGGTAGACGGATGGTCGCCGGCGACTCAGTTTCTGGTGATACACGCGCCTCATACAACACGAGCACGCCGGGTCGATCGTACTCTGACCAGAGCGAAATCTTCAAACTCTCCAAAGGCGCTACGGACTGCGCAATTCCCCTAGAGGGTGAGAGCATCAACAAAAGGAGCAAGATAATTGGCACATTCAATATTCTCTTCATTTTTTCCTCGCTGCATACGATAATACACTTTCAGACTCACGACAACCAAAATCCCCAATTTCGTTGATTTGGATTAATTGGCTGTTCATCCCAACACGTTTTCCTTTTCCGGACCAGTTGTGAGGAGATTCGCCGCAGCCCATGGAATGGATTTGCCCCATCGCTTCATCAACTTTATCAGCCCTGAGCAGCAATCCCCCACCTTATATCAGACGGGAATTTGGAATCCACCACCCACCCCATTCAGCGATTTCCGCTCGATATCCATCAGAGCCCGGTATAATAGCCCTATGAATCCACCCCTTCTCCCCGCTCCCTTGCTTATCGAGACCCGGGAGAGCCTGAAAGAGATGGCCGATAGGCTCGCGCGTGAACCCCTTCTCGCCGTGGACACTGAATCCAATAGCCTCTATGCCTATCAGGAACAAGTTTGTCTGATTCAATTTTCTATCCCTGGCTTTGATTACCTCGTCGATCCCCTTGCGATTCGCGATCTAAGTTCTCTTACACATCTTTTCTCAAACCCGAAGATTGAAAAAGTGTTACATGGAGCCGAGTACGATGTCATGTGCCTTGCGCGTGACTTCAACTTTCAGATCGTCAACCTCTTCGAAACCCGTGTCGCCAGCCGGACGCTGGGATGGAAACGCACCGGCCTGAGCGACCTTCTTGAGCAAGTCTTCTCCGTCAACGTTGATAAGCGTTTCCAGCGAGCCAATTGGGGTAAGCGACCCTTGTCGTCAGAGATGCTCGACTACGCTCGCCTAGATACACACTTCCTACCCAAATTACGGGACCACCTCCATCAACTATTGCGCAACAATGGCAGTCTGGAAGAAGCCCAAGAGCTATGCGAACGAATGACCGATCCGCCCCTCCGAGAGAACGGTTTCAACCCAGATGGTTTCTGGCGGGTAGCCAACGCTCGTGGACTATCCCGACGCAAAGCGGCCATCCTGCGCGAACTCTACATAATGCGCGACCGCTACGCTCGACGACAGAATCGCCCACCCTTTAAGATCATGGGTGACAAGAGTCTCCTAGAAATCGCCACGAAAGGACCCAGAACCACCACGGAACTTAATGATGTGCCCGGATTGACAAACAATAAAGTTCATCGTTACGGTGTTGAAATACTTGCTGCGGTTGAGCGCGGCTTGAAGGCGCCGTTGCCCAAGAAACCGCGCAACCGGGGGCTAGATGAAGCTTCTCGCACACGCTACGAAATCTTAAGGGAATGGCGCAAAAACACAGCAAAAAAAAGAAAGCTCGAATCAGACCTTATCCTGCCTCGAGATCTGCTCGTTGAAATCGCTACTCAAGCACCACGCGACCTGGTGACCCTGAGAAAAATCATGTCTCCACTGGAGTACCGCTTCCAGAGGTATGGTGATGAAATCCTTAGAATAATTTATAAGACATAATCAAGAGGGCCTTCATGAACATCACCTTCCACGGCGCAGCTCAAACAGTTACGGGATCCCGCCATCTATTAAGCCTGAACGACCATCAGCTTTTGCTGGATTGCGGCCTCTTTCAGGGTCGCCGCAAGGATACCTATTCTCGAAACTTAAACTTCCCCTTTGATGTAACCGCGCTCGACGCGGTAATTCTCTCCCACGCACATATCGACCATTCGGGCAACTTACCCAACCTGGTCAAGCAGGGCTACGCTGGCTCCATTAACGCCACTACCGCCACAACCCATCTCGCGGGTGTGATGCTACGTGATTCAGGACATATACAGGAGTCGGATGTAAAATTTTTGAATAAACGGCGCGCAAAGCGCGGCGAAGCTCCGATCGAACCCCTTTACACTATAGCCGATGCTGCCCTCGCTGCAGAACAGTTCGTCCAGCGCGCCTACGATGCGCAATTTGAAGCTGTTCCTGGTGCGATCGCCACGTTGGTTGAGGCCGGACACATCCTCGGCTCAGCGGGCGTGATCCTGGACCTCGAAGAGAACGGGCGTAAGGTACGCCTGATGTTCTCCGGTGATATCGGTCGCGCTGACTTGCCGATTGTGCGCGATCCGGTTCTACCAAAAGATGTCGACTACCTCATCATGGAATCGACTTACGGCGACCGTTCGCATGACAGCTCGGGGCAGGCATACGACGAACTTAAAGCTGTCCTGAGCCGCACGATCGAGCGGGGTGGGAAAGTCATCATTCCATCGTTTGCCGTCGGCCGTACACAGACGCTTGTATATTACCTGCACCAGATGATCGATCGCCATGAGATCCCCCACATTAAGGTTTTCGTCGATAGCCCCCTGGCCGTAAATGTCACTGATATTTTTCGGGACCATCCAGAGTGTTTCGATGAAGAAGCAACAAATTTCATGCTCGCCGACCCCCATGGCTCGGCGCTCGGCTTCGACCTGTTGACCTATACACGGTCTGTCGATGAGAGCAAGGCCATCAATTTCATAGACGATCCGGTGATCATCATCTCTGCTTCAGGCATGGCTGAGACCGGTCGTATATTGCATCACCTGCGCAACAACATCGAGGATGAACGCAACACAGTCTTGATCACCTCCTGGATGGCTCCGCACACGCTCGGTCGACGGCTTTCGGATGGTAATAAACGAATTAAGATCTTCGGTGAAGAACACAAAGTGAAGGCAGAGGTTGCCTCTATCAACGGACTCTCGGCCCACGCCGACCAGCCCCATTTAATCGAATATGCGCTCGCCTCGAAGGATACGCTCAAAGGTGTATTCCTGGTCCATGGGGAAGAAGGACCCGCATTAGCGCTCATGGAAAAACTCAAGCAGGCCGGCTTGCAGGATGTTCACTACCCCGAGTTGGGGGAATGCGTGGATATCTGACGCCCGGCGAGCTATAATGTCAACATCCCATGGAGAGGTGCCGGAGTGGTTGAACGGGGCGGTCTCGAAAACCGTTGTGGTCCTTTGGGCCACCGTGGGTTCGAATCCCACCCTCTCCGCCAGAAAAGGGCGTCCTCAAATCGGACGCCCTTTATGCCTCATCTATAACCCCAGCGAAAAGCTTCCCGGCACTAAAAGATATTGAAGTGAATAGCCCGGGTTCCCAATACACCCACTAGCCAACGGATTCGATGAAACGGCGATACTGGCGGCGATATTGTGTGAAAGCTCGCCTACCCTTCGCTGTAAGCTTCACAGAAGTATTGGGGATTTTCCCTTTATACCCTTTGGTGATTTCGACATACTCCACATCTTCCAACGCCGAGAGGTTTTTCGATAGGGTTCCTTTATTAATCTCGGTTGCGTTGAGCAGATATGTGAAGTCAGCGCTTTCACATCCAGCCAGGACGGCGATTATGGCCAGGCGGACCGGTTGGTGAATCATGCGATTGAACTTTGACGGCAACGTGAAGTCAGCCATGGTTCGCCTCAGCCATGCCCCGTCGGGTTCTCCACAGCGAGTACAGACCGGATATCAGCAAAACCGTTGTCCATATCACACCCAATCCAAGCCAGCTCTCTGAAAACGTCAGGGGGATGAAAAAGAGGACGCCTGAGAGCAATCCACCAATAATGCCCACGGGGAGATAGCGATTCAACCGGAGAGAACGACCCATTCCCAGGTACGTAATTCCGGTTGCCAAACCGGAAGCGGCGATGAGCAATCGCAATATCGCCTCATCATCGCTGCCGCCTGGCAAGACTACCCAGAGGCCGAATATCATCAGGGTTATAAATACTGCAGCGGCGAGCACATTCACCCATCTATCTACCCCCATGGGCAGCGGCACGATTTCACCGCGCTCTTTCCAGAAGTATTCCCTCCTCACTCGCGCGATCAACCTGCGGCTTCCGAAGGCCACAAGTATGAAACAGCCAAAGATGCCAACAAGTGCTACGAGGGTAATTTCGCGTTGGAGGATTAGCGCTCTGGCGAACCAGGTGAGCCCAGCAGTGGAGAAAAAGAAGGCTGCTGCTAAGCACATGACCAGGAACACAGCGCTAACCTGCAAGTCAGTGAGCCCATCCTCAAAATCAAGCCGCCTGGTTTGCCTTGTCAATTCTTCAAAATCGAGTCTATCGTCCATCGATTATTCCTTCGCGAGCGCGATTGTGGTTAACTTATCATAACTTGTTGCTATTGTCAACTAGTTTCCTTTTAGGTGTCATTTGAAATTCAAAAGCGAACACCCATACTGGCTGCCTCAACTTTATCCAGGAGGTAGCCATGACACAGCTTCACAAACGATTCTCGGAC
>CAYLOO010000080.1:3650-12593 GCA_964385355.1 uncultured Anaerolineaceae bacterium | reverse complement strand
TCAAATTACGGGTCGTAAGCAGTCCATAGAACCCTACTGCGACTAATCCTATGACGCCCAGAAGACAGATATTTATCGGCGAGATGTTCATCTTATGTCTTCGTCCTTTTTATTGATCTCGATATTTCCATAGTTGCGATGAACACGAACCCATCGCCTGGAATCACATTGATTTCGATAGCGGTTAGATGGTCGGGTCTACTTCTGAAGCCGCCTTTACTTCCATCTCCTGCAAAGCCCGTTCCCGTCCTGCAGCGACTTCGTCAACCATGGAATGCTGCAGAGGAGCCTTGGCTTCCGCCAGAATGCCAACAAGCCCAAGAACGCCGGAATAGATCAGGACAATCTGAACCAGAAGATCGAGGCTGCGATCCTCCCAGAAAACAGCAGTTAAACTCGTTTTAGAGATAGTGGAAAATGATGCTTTGATAGGTAGAATAAAATACATCAGTAGAAGGCCCGAAAATATAACTAGAGCCCAGGCGAGAGGTTTTGGCACAAGCGACCGTTCGCCAATGCCTTCATCCCCGGCGACGCTTATCGCAAAAACGAACAACACTGTGACCAGACCTGCCCCTACGCTTAGCTCGATTACCGCTACCTGATGCGCACCGAGCAAATAGATCACAATAGAAAGGAGCACACTAACTCCAGCCAACCAAATCGCCGATCGCAGCAGACTATCCGCGCGAAGGGATTGGATGGCTGAGAAAATCGCCACGCCGACCAGTAGTCCATAGATCAAGGTCTCTAGCATCGCTTACTCCTGTGTGTCAATCGTCGGAATCATTATTCCGAGACCACTTAACAGCCAGCTGTTTATTGTGTGGTATGTCCTCTGCTACACAGAAACGGTATCTCTTTCGGTCAAATTGGAATCATCGATGGAGTAAAAAGAGTCCTACCGTTTGTAATGGATCACCCTATTCGGTTTATGCGCAGTATAGAAGGCCGCGGTAACAACGGCGGTCGCAGATGGGTCACAAGTTGGTAACAGGTTCAGTCGACCTCTAATGAGGATTATGTAAATGGGGAATTTAATTGCGTTGAGGCAGATGAGATCCGCGCGGGGATTGGCTATGCTTCAAACGAGTAGCCCACTCCTGAAATCGTAATTAGATGTACGGGTTCTGACGGGTTGATTTCGATTTTCCGTCGTAAACGGTAGACAAGCTGCTTGAGCATTACCCTATCCGCTCCTTCAGAACCCCATACTGAATCAATAATCGAAGCTGAAGTCAGCACCTGGTCGCAATTCAGCATGAGTACTTCCAGGAGACGACATTCCAATTGAGTAAGTTGGATGTTGTCATCGTCGCCTATGCGCACCTCATTCCTTGCTGGATCAAGCATGAAGTTCCCTGCACTCATTGGGCCGGGAGATACGGGACCGGATTTCGTTCGACGCAGAACAGCCTCGGCGCGGGCAACAAGCTGACGGGGACTGAACGGTTTTACGATGTAGTCATCCGCGCCGAGTTCCAATCCTTTCACAACATCCTCTTCATCGCCACGGACGCTAAGAATGATGATCGGGGTCTCCCCTTCATCGCGGATACTCTTACAGACGCTCAAACCGTCCAATTTCGGTAGGTTCAGATCTAGGATGATGATATCGGGAGCCTCGGCTTCCCATCTTTCCAGCGCTGATCGCCCGTCATGGGCTGTGATCACATCAAAACCAGCTCGACGCATCGTGAATGACACAACATCTGACAAAGCGAGATCATCATCTACAATGAGAGCCTTCATCCTGTTCCTCCACCGCAAGGGAGTTCAAACCAAAAGATGGATCCACCGTCCGGGCGACCTTCGATGCCCACCTCACCACCATGCTCCTCGATTATGGCCTTCACAACTGACAGCCCAAGGCCAACGCCATATTGCGCTTCATTGTGGTCCTCCAAACGGACGAAACGGCGAAAAACATCCTCGCGGTCCTTTGGCAGTATCCCTGGCCCACGGTCAGACACTGAGACCCGCAGTACGTCATCAAGCCCGTGCTCAAGCGCTAGATGAATAGGTGCACTTATCGGGCTGTATTTACTCGCGTTAGATAAGAGATTCACCAAGACTTGAGTCAGACGAGTTGGATCGACTCTGACTACAGGGATCTGCCCATCAATATTCAGATGGAGCTTCTGCTCACGGCGATCGAGCAGCGGCTGCATCATCTGAACGGCGTCGATGATGATATCGTTGAAATCCGTACGGCGCCGCCGAATCTTGAAGCGCCCCGCCTCAATATTCATACTCTCGAGCAGATTGTCTATAAGCGCTTGAAGGCCAGTCACGCTCATATGTATGGAATTCAGCAGATTACTTATATCCTCTTTAGACAGATCATCAAGCTCCTCTAGAAGCAGCTCGACTGAGGCATTGAGGGCAGAAAGAGGAGTACGGAATTCATGTGAGATGTTCGCCAGGAAATACGAGAGGAAATTCCGGACGGCTCCTTTCTCGGTGATATCGCGCAACACCAAGGCCGATTCGCTGGCATATTGTTCTTTCTGAACCAGTTTCGCGTTCGTAACCGAGAGCGTCGTCTGGTGGCCTCCACGGGTGATAATCTCTATCTGCTGCATCCCTCCAGGGCGTGGAATCTGCTCCGAGAACTGGAGTCCGCCCTCGGGTACAGCGAAGACTGAGTCGAGCGGTTCGTTCAACGCATCCTCTTGCGAGCAACTGGTGATGCGTTCTGCGCCCTGGCTGAAAGACGTAATTCGACCCTGGCTGTCCATGGTGACAATCCCCTCCACGATGGATTGGATCAGTGCTTCTGACCACACTTTCTCCTGCGTAAGGTCTTCCAGCATGGTGCGTAAATTATTACGACTCTTTTCAAACGCCTGGGCTAATGTCTCGATTTCACTTGGATGGTCTGGGCAGGGCACGGGCGTAGCCAAATCACCCTCGCTGATATTCGTCGCTGCTAAGGTCAACTGCAATAAAGGTGCGGTTAATTTTCGCGCATACACACCGGCGAGAAACGAGCTAACCACGATGACGACAAAGGTGCTCATGAGCAATATCAGCAGCCCTCGACCCTCCGCGGAGACCATGCTCTCTACGGACAAAGCTGTCTCGATATTCGCCCGCATCTCCTCATCCCTGCCGTCAAGAGGGGACAGGGCGCCGTGATAGTGGATGTCAGCGTGCGCGAATTCAGTCAGCAAAGGCTTAGCCGCATCCACAGGTTCCCTTTGTCTGGAATATTCGATCGCCTCGGTGAGATTGGACAAGCTGGAGGCGACTCTTTTCCCGTCCAATATCACGCTTTGTGTAAATCCGGACGCGGACGCCAATCGAGATGCGAATTCATCATCAAGATAGACACCAAGCGTCACATAACCCATCAACTGGTTGTCTGGATCATCGAACACTTGTTGATGAACCACCGACGCCAACCGGGGTTCTGTGTCTACTATTTCCAAAGAAGAAGACGGGGCGTTCAGTAAAAGATCCGTGCAAAGGTTCGGGAGGGCATCTGGGGTAAGCGGGGAACAATTCGCATCGTATGCAAAGAGAATATCAAGATCGACACTCGATTGATACTCCCATAAGTACTCACGCAATCTCTCTGTGCTGCCCTCATCCAGGTACCTTCTCAAAGTTGGTCGCTGAGAGGTCAGGTCCCCCAGATCCGAAAGGCGATCCTGCTCGTTCGCAAGCAACGTTCGGGTAATTTGCACACCGTCAGCCAAACGGGCCCAGGCTTGCTGCTCCAGCTCGGAGCGTATGATCAAATAAGCAGGAACACCTGCCGCGATGACCGTGGCGATGATGACCACAACGAAGGCTAGTCTGAATTGGGAGGTTATGCTCTGTGAGGTTGTTCGTTTTAGTAAGGACATGCTGGTTATTTAATCCCGGGCCGTATCATTTGCGCATGAAGGCCGCAGATTGGTAACGCTTGGTCCCTGCAGCTTCGAGTGTATGAAAGAAGCGACGAGTATCTATGGACTGCATGGAATAAGTGGTGTTTCACATACATGGATGATGCACCCCGATAAACCCCGGTAGACAAGCTTGAGACCAGCCAGTTGAATGGACACCCTCATAATGGCTCGTGGTTTCTTGGTGCTGCGAACCGTTTCCGAGGATGGTCTCTACGTACAACTACTCTCGCTATGATCGTAAGTGCCCTTACGCCACTTGGCAAGTTACTTTGGTCTGTACTTGAGGAGTGCCGGGGAGACATATGCCCTTTATTAAGCCAAGAGCCCAGCAATGGCTTGTTCCAGCGTATAGGGATAACGCATGATGAGCCGACAACTCGCCCTTACAGGCCTTGACAACGGATAAAGAACGGACCTACTCATGAGACGGCTCGCCGTCCTCGAACAGCCGACTCCCCCAACCTCCCGCAGGTTTGAAACCAGCGGGAGGTTTAATGAGCGGACAGCAAAGCGCAGGCTACGCCTGCAACCTGAAGCAGAGCTTCCTGATTCCAGAAAACTTAAGGGGTTTGAGACAGATCCCGGATCCTTCGATAGCAGGATCTTGTGATCTCAGGAAGATTATGACCTAAGATGAATTGGTCCCAGTAAATAACCCTACACGAGCAGCTTCAATAATGTGTAACCACCCAATGCGGTAGACATCACCCCAATGGCCAAAGTTAATTTCCCTGTTGAAACCCTCTTTATAAAGTAGGCTGCAAGAGGTACCGAGAGTACTGCGCCAATGACGAGAGATGAAGCCAGGTCCAGGTTAATCGGGACTCCACGAAGGATATAAATGCTTACCCCGACAGCGCTGGTAATCCCTTCAGCCATGGAGGCGATGGCAACCGCCCGCCTGCTCTCCATGCCTGCGAGAACCTGACCACCCGTGACGACAGGTCCGTATCCACCGCCGCTGATGCCTTTGTTAAACGACGCCAAGAGGCCCAGGCCGGCTATCCTCTTCCACGAAAATGCGATGCTCCTATTGCGGTAAAGAAGAATGCTGATCCCGATACACAGCACCACAAAACCGATGTATGCCTTGATAGCCCATGTAGGAAGGGATACAGAAATGAGGACAGCAACAGTCACCCCTACAATGCTGAGAAGTGTCATTAACACCATTACTTTGAAATCGCGAGTTCCGGGGCGGAGATCTACATTCTTAAACTCGTGGTGGAGCAATCCGGCAAGGATTCCAGTAATGAACTCCGAAAACAGGACCGCCGGTACGACATCTAGAGGATCATAGCCCAGGATGAGAAGCAGAGGGGTCAGTGTAGTACCATAGCCCATCCCCAGCGATGAATCCACAAATTCACATATAAAAGCCAATGGAATAATGGGTAATATGAGTTCCATAAGGCATACCTCAGTTTCACATCCTCAACCTACCGAGATAATCAAGGGAATGATTTGGAACAGCGGCTGGATAACACGCCACGCCACGCCCCTTCAGGGACGTGGGTGATGTGGTTCCTCAGAAGAATACGAAAAAGCTTACAATCCAGCCTTCGATCAGTCCGCTTCTCCCTCGCCGAGCACCCAATTGACTTTATTGACCAGGTCATCGGGATCGATAGGCTTATCCACAAACAGTTCCACCGGCAAATAATCGATATCCGTCTCGAAGCGCAAAGGTGTCGTGCTGTGAATGGCGGTCAACATCAGGATCGGGATCTTGCTGTACGCCGCTAGATCTGATGCTGGATCGGTTTGTCGCAGTTTGAGCGCCAGCTGAAAGCCCTCTGTCGCCGTATCCATCATCACATCGAGGATGATTAAGTCGGGTAGATCAGCCTTGATCCTATCCAATCCTTCTCTGCCATTTTTCGCATCGATAACTTCATGCCCTTCCTGCTCCAGGCACATGCGAGTGGACAGAATAATATCGGGATCGTCGTCGATAATCAGTATCTTTGCCATCGTCATTGATCCTTTCTTTTATAGACAACACTTGCCACGTAGAAGTTAATGGTTCCTCATGCTTCAAACTTTCGAGGAATATCCCTATAGGAACACTCAACTGGATTCTTTCAATGGTCTTTCCCGCTGTTCTTGCCCCTGCATGTACGTCTCAAGAGATACTCCAAAGAAATACGCCAATGCTTCTGGATCGTCGGCGTCGACCTTTGCCCATTGCGCAAAGTCGAGGTCGCCCTGGAGATTAAAACGCCCGTCATACGGCGCGCCATCCGGCATTGTCGCGCCCCAGAGTCGCTTCGCTTTTAGCAGCTGCTCATCTGTCAGATTGCGCGCTTCTTGCAGATTCGTCTTGAACATGTCTGTATTTTCCAGATTGGCCTCACTGAAGTCGGCTCCCTGCAAGTCAGCCCTTGAGAGCTTCGCCCCACTGAGGTCTGCCATGCTTAGATTAGACATGGCCATATGAGCCTGGTGAAAATCCACGTCCATCAATTTCGCTTTGAAGAGATCTGCCCCTTCAAAACGGACGTGACACAGCGGAATCTTGCAAAGCGAGCCATCCTCAAGCCAGCCTCGCGCCCGCAGCCCTTCCACAGCCTCGAGCACCCGCTTATTATCCGGGCTCCGAAGTTTTCGAATAAGGCTCATTACTGTAGTCATCTCGGCCTCCTCTCTGATAAAACCTATGAAGCCAACTCGATCATGATTTCGAAATGTAAATGGTCTTGATGCTTGTTGACAGTTTAGAAGACACTGGTCACAAACCCGGTCGCTAAACGGTATCAAACCGGTAACAAATCCAAGAAGATCAAGATCTTGATGCAGGAAACAAAAAAGGATGGCGATGCCATCCTCTGCTCGGTACAAGATAATTTTCCATCAGCCTCGCTGATGTGAGCACAACTTGCGAGATCGGTTTACTTTGCTAAGATATTCACCCTCGATTAGCCGTTCAACTCATCTAAAGCGGTAGTCGAAAACGGAACCGGCTTCCCTTCCCCAAATCTGACTCCAGCTCGATGGACCCTCCGTGTCCCTCAACAATCCTTCTGGCAAGGGAAAGACCTAATCCAGTACCCAGGTGGTTATGGTCTTTGGCTTGTGGAGTACGGAAGAACTCCTCGAAGACCAGGGTTTGATGTTCTGGAGAAATCCCAATTCCGTTATCTTCCACCGTACCTATCGCCCAGCCCTTGTCCTCATCGAGTGTAATAACGACCTCCCCACCTTCGGGAGTGTATTTAATAGCATTTGAAATCAGGTTTGTCCACAATTGCTCTATCTGTTCTGGAACAGCCTCAAGACTAGGACGCTGCCGGATATTAACCTCGAACTTCAACCCCTCATCGACTGCCTGTGATTGGAAAGGTGGTAATAATTTCTCCAATACCTCTGCTAGAGAGAGATCCTTTACCATTGCTGGCGTGATCTCCTCCCTGGCGGAAGCCAGATTGAGCAAATCGTTGACAAGGTCGAGCAGCTCCTGGGCGCGGGCGACAGCCCGCTCGAGGATCTCCTCCTGCTTCTCAGGCGGTACATATCCCTTGAGTATTGAAAGAAGGAAACTCTGTAGAGCCGCAATAGGAGCTCGCAGTTCATGCGCCACCATCACGGTGAAATGAGTCTTGTATCGATCAAGACGCTCCATCTCTTCATTCACACGAGCGAGCTCTTCCGCTTTCTTCTCAGCAGCTACCAAACGCTTCGTCTCCAGTGCCAATCGTCGTCTCTCGATCCCCTGATGTACCGTGAGGAGAAGAATGTCGGTATCGAAAGGCTTAGGGACAAAATCATACGCGCCTTTCTTAATCGCCTCGACCGCTAGCTCGATCGTTGCATAACCTGTGATGATGATGGCTACCGTTTCCGGGTCCTTCTCTTGAATAGGGACGAGGAGATCTGTGCCTCTTCCATCCGGCAGCATCACATCGAGAAGCACAAGATCGAAGTTGGTATCCTGAATTTTCTGCAATCCCTCCTCTAAATTGCCCGCCGTCTCCACAGAGAAACCCTGCGGCGTTAGAGCCCGCCGGCAGCCCTCGCGAATACCCATTTCATCATCTATGACGAGAATATTGCCTTCCGTTTTCATCACCTCTCCGCCACTTTCAGACCACCGACTCGTTCGCGGAGTCGGTTACGTTAACGGGCAAGCGCACAGGAAGGGTTATCGTGAACGTTGTACCCTCCCAGATTATGCTCTGGACTGTAATCTGCCCCCGGTGCATTTTAATAATGCCATATACGATCGACAGCCCAAGCCCTGTTCCCTTGCCCAAGACCTTAGTAGTATAGAACGGAGTGAATATCTTGTGTAAATCCTCCTTGGGAATGCCGTTCCCCGTGTCTGTGAATTTAATCTCTACATTCTGATCATCAACAGAGCGTGTTGAAATTGTGAGCGTGCCCCCATCCTCCATAGCCTCGGCAGCATTCGTGATCAGGTTGACAAAGACTTGCTGCAATTGACCAGGATCGGCTTGGATCAAAGGCAAAACAAGGCTGTAGTCCCGGATAACCTCAATGTCACTAAAGGTCGGCTGTTGTTCGAACCCCTTGATCATCTGATCCATCAGGAGATGGATATCGGTCTGCTGCGCAAGGACATCCTGCTGCCGGGCGAAGTTCAATAAATTGGATACGATCAACTGACAACGCTTGGTCTCAGAGATGATCATGTTGAGGTCATCCCGGCGTGGATCGTCTTCATTCGCTTCCTTATACATCACATCTGAAAAGAGCAGAATCGTACCAAGTGGATTATTGATCTCGTGGGCAATACCCGCCGCAAGCTGCCCCATGGAGGCGAGCTTTTCCTTCTGAAGCAATTCTTGCTGCGTCTGCTGCAGCGTATTCACCATCTTATTAAACGAACGCCCCAGAATGGCTAGCTCCCCTTCGCCAGTGGCTTGAACCTGGACCGCCATGTTCCCTTGAGCAAGCTGCCGATGAGCTTCCACCAGGCAAGCGATCGGGCGTGTGATCAATCGCGCAATCGGAACAGCGATAACGCTGGCGAGCACGATGCACACGAGGGCTATCAGAAGGACTTGATTTCGAAAGTTCTCTA
>CAYLOO010000080.1:0-3640 GCA_964385355.1 uncultured Anaerolineaceae bacterium | reverse complement strand
CCAACGCCTGGAACGTCGACTGTTGAGCACCCACATAGAGAATACCCACAACATCGCCTGCGTGCTCTCGAAGGGGCTCATATTGCGTGATGTACATCTGATTCACAACAAAGGCACTGCCAACGTAAGTTTGTTCTTGCTCCAATACAACCTTATACACATCTTCAGAAACGCGTGTGCCGACGGCGCGCTCGCCATCTTCAGTCATTACATTTGTTGAAACCCGCAGGTCACCAAAAAATATCGTCGCCGTGTCAACACCGGCGACTTCTTTTATTCGATCCACCAGCGTGAAATCGTTATTAAATAGATGGGCTACCAAAACTGCGCCGATAACTTGTCCCGAATCGTCCATTATTGGATAGACACTCACCAATGCAAACCCTGCGGATCCTTCTCGTGGATCATACGGCTCATCAGCGGCTTTAGCCGTCTCAAGCAATGGTATATACGCTTGATTTGCCAGGCCAATATATTCCAAGAACCCAACAGGGATGACTTCCGTCGCCGCTTTTCCCTCCCCTGAGGACAGCGCTTCCATGACAATCGGCAGGTCTCCCCAGTTCCCCTTAGCAACGGCAGGAGATAGATCCCCCTGCATAGACAGCGCTCGCCCAGTGAGAATCTCACCGTTCTTATCGAGCACAGCGATGAATTGCGTGCCACCCAGCGGCTGCATTGTGATTTTGTTGGCGATCTGTTGATTTATCGCGGCGATAGCATCAGGCTGACCCTGAATAGCGCCGGGCATGAAATGGTTGATCCTGTAGTCGTGGGAGACACAATTCGCGGTCGCCGCTATCTCATTCAACTTGCTCTGGTAAAAAGCATCTGCCAGATCCATGTCCCGGGCTACACGCTCGTTTTCGGCTGCGGTTAGGTAATTCCCAATCACCCTCGAGGTTACGAGTGCAAAGACACCCACAGTCAGAGCGGCAACGATCGAGAAGCAGACGATCAGAACGACCAGCAAGCGCCCACCCAGTAATCTATCGATGAATCGCCTCATGACACTGATCCTTTTTTCGAATTTATAATCCTGCTCATCCATCTTGCGTAGAACTCCGTCGCCAGGCGACCCAAAGAGCAGCCTGATACCGAGGGCGATCGACGCAACCCATTCCCAGTATGTGACAATGCGCAATTGTGGTGGGAGGATGATCAATGAACTGGAAGCGCTTGAAGTTCGGGGTTATTGAATGCACGGCTCGGGTCCTCCCCCCACAAGACATATCGAGACAACTACAGTATAGAATCACTTACCGCGCCACCAAGTGTCGAATGTCATTGAGCTCAAGAAATCGCTGCCCTGGAAAGTGTCTTTGATTCAAACAACCAAATCCAGTATTCGTCCACTATTCATCCGCGGTTGCACTTGGTAGCCGAATCCAAAACCCTTAATTCGGATACAAGCCGGTAATAATTCCTGGGCGTTACCAGACAAGAATAAGGGTTTGCGAGGTTACTCTTTAGCCATCGCCAGCAAGTCAGTATTCGCGGGATCATGCACGAAGCCCCAGAAAGCGTCCAGCGCTCGGTTCGCTGGCCGGAGTTTCTTGCGGATCATGTAAATCTTCCGTCGTAGATCGAGCCCGGCGACGGGTACTTCTGCAATAATACCCATTGCCAGAGGGCAAGATGCCGCGATGCGCGAGACGAAAGACACGCCAAATCCAGCTTCAACCGTCATAACGATTGCCTCAGAGTTTCCAAGTTCAAGAAAGGTATTCAGGTCCTCCAGACCGATGTCGTGCTTGCCGAGGCCGGCCGAGAGAACCCGGCATGTCCCTGAAGTGGGCTCCCGAAGGATCAGATTCTCTCCAAGCAAATCAGAAGGCTCGATAGATTCCTTTTTTGCCCATGGATGTTCGGCAGGGACGATGAGGACGATACGGTCTTCGAAGAATACCTGGCACTCCACTTCACCCTCGCAAGCTTCGAAGCTGACCGCACCCAGATCGGCATCATCTTCTAATAAGTGCGGGATGACCCCTGTGGATGTACATCTTGAAATAGAAACCCCGACTCCAGGGTGGCGTTCATGAAAACGGGCGGCGAACTGCGGCAGGATGTACTTACCGGCAGTTGTGCTGCAGGCAATGCGCAGATGCCCCACGACTTGTTCCTGAAGTGAGTCCATGATCTGCTGAATCTCAACGGTATCCCCCAGCAATTTGCGGGCGCGCGGGTACAACAAACGCGCTGCCCCGGTCATTTTCACCCTATGACTGGAGCGATCGAACAGCTCTACCCCGAGGGCTTGCTCAAGCGCCTTGATGTGATGGCTGACCGTCGGCTGCGAGATATGCAATTTCTGTGCAGCTTCGGAGAAACTTAGATTCTCGGCAACCGATAGGAAGACCTGCAATCTGGTCAAGTCGATCATTCAATCCTTCTCTCCTCAGGGTTGGTATGTACGCCAGAATTATACCCCCCGCTCAATCCCGGGAATGTATATCAATTTTATAACAACGCCAAATCACTTGAACATCTTTGCTGTACTGAATATGTGCCATTGCTAGAGAAAGGCCGCGATCTGTGAGATCCGTTCTCCAGCGTTTCAAAATTACGATCTGAGCGAGTATCGCGTGCGTCCACTTTGTCAACTATCTCCATCGTTTCATTGGAAATAACCTGGCCCGATTCTCTTTGACTATTAAACCCGCTTGCCTATATACCAAGAGCCTCGCCCACATAACTTCCTGAGATAACCATTCGAGTACTGCACCAAACATCCAAGCTGGACTAATAAATCACCTTTCTACGAATATTGCATAGATTTACTTGACAACTTTATCGATTTCGCTGTAAAATATGGAACCGGTTCCATTTTCCTAAAGAATCTAGGTTTTCTCGATGCCAGCGACGATCCGAGATGTGGCAAAGAAGGCTGGTGTGGGACTGGGAACAGTCTCACGAGTCCTCAATCAGAGCCCACAGGTCCGCAGTGCTACACGCCAACGGGTACTGGACGTGATTGACGAGTTGGATTACAGTCCCAACCCCATCGCCCGCCGGCTGTCTCTTGGAAAGACCCTCACAATTGCCGCCATCATCCCTTTCTTCACCCGCCCTGCAGCTGTTGAACGTTTGCGGGGCGTCACTTATTCGATTTCCGGTACGGATTATGACTTAATCGTCGCCGATATCGAAACCACAGAACGTCGAGTCGCAGCATTCAGGGAACTTGCTCGCCGGGACCGGGTGGATGGAGTTCTGGTTATCTCATTGCCGTTTTCGGAGGAGGATGCAGGACAATTTAAAAGATCGGGCATCCCCCTCGTCATCATCGATGTTAACAATCCGGTATTCCATGATTTCAATCGCATCGTTGTAAACGATATCGAGGGAAGCCGAAAAGCCACGCAACACCTCCTGGATCTTGGGCACAAGAAGATCGGTTACATTAGTGATGTGCTTGAAGACTCGTTCCCTTTTTCTGCCAGCCGTGCACGCTTCAGGGGGTATCGCCAGGCACTCGAGACTGCGGGGCTCGATCCCTGTCCAGATTTGCATCGTCATGGGGAGCATAGTCGTTCTGATGCAAAGATCATGGCGGCCGAGATGCTGCGGATGGCGGATAAGCCGACAGCGATCTTCGCCGCGAGCGACACGCAGGCTATCGGTGTGTTGGAGGCCG
>CAYLOO010000079.1:0-12735 GCA_964385355.1 uncultured Anaerolineaceae bacterium | reverse complement strand
TTAATTCCCAGGGTTTGAGCACGGACTTGCGTTGGGCAGATGCCCGCGCTCGGATCTGATCTCCTGTACAACCTGGAAATCACTTCCCAAACTTGTGTATCAAAAGCCAGTCTTTCGCATAGGCATAGGACAAAAGTACTGACAAAAATCTGTTCCCATTTAACTTGCATCGGTGGGGGCATTTGTTATATACTGTGGGCATTGGTGGGGGAGAGTGGGAGAAAGTGGGGCGCCGGTGAACGCCGGCGTTTCGTAATTAAGAGATAGGTTAGAACGTATGTTCTTAGGACAATACACGCACAGTATAGACGCTAAGGGCCGATTGACGGTACCGGTTCGCTACCGGGCGGCTCTTGCCTCGGGAGCGTTTGTCACGCAAGGTTTCGATCGCAACCTGCTCGTTTATACCATGGAAAGATTCCAAAAGTTAGCAGAGAGCACAACAATCCTGACCACTACAGATCCAGAAGCGCGTGCGATACGCAGGTTGATATTCGGCGGCGCGACGGAAGTTCAACTCGATTCCTCAGGCCGCATTTTGATTCCACCATTCCTGCGGGAGTACGCAAAACTGGATGGTGAGACGACGATCGTCGGTACGGGTGAGTACTTTGAGCTCTGGAATTCCGGTGCGTGGTTAGATGAACTCAACGACGTGATGGATCCAGATATCAATGCCCGCCGCTTTACTCAATTTGATCTCTCCGCGGGGTAGGCAATGAGCGCGTCCTCAGGCGCAGTTCCTGCCAGTGGACACACCCCGGTACTTTACCAGAATGTGCTCAATGCGCTGAAATTGCACGCAGGCGGGCACTACATAGATGGCACGGTAGGCGCAGGCGGACATGCGGCGGGCATCCTCGAATGCTCTTCTCCGGATGGCCGACTGCTCGGATTAGACCGTGACCCGAACGCGCTGGAACTTGCGGAACTCAACTTGGAACCTTTTCGTGATCGGGTGAGCTTGCGCCATGCATCTTACACTGCGATGCGAGACGAAGCATTTGCTCTGGGGTGGGAGCAGGTGGATGCAATCTTGCTCGATCTGGGGCTTTCATCGATGCAGCTCGAGGATCCAGAACGTGGTTTCTCGTTCCGCTTCGATGGTCCCCTGGACATGCGCTTGGATCCAGAAGTGGATTTCATGGCGGATGAACTCGTAAACCATATGCCGCAAGACGAATTGGCAGATGTGATTAAGCGCTATGGAGAGGAGCCTCGTGCCCGGGCAATTGCGGAGGTAATTGTGCAAGCCCGTCCACTGAAAACTACCCTCCAGTTGGCTGAAGTTATCGCCAGTAAAGCCGCGGGGAAACGAAAGGCAATCCACCCAGCGACGCGCACCTTTCAAGCGCTGCGCATTGCCGTCAATGATGAACTCAATGCGTTGAAGGCAGGGCTCGAAACAGCAGTCGGGCTGCTTTCTCCGGGAGGGAGGTTAGCTGTGATCTCCTTCCACTCGCTGGAGGATCGCATCGTCAAGCGATTCTTCCGCCGTGAGAGTCAAGACTGTATTTGTCCTCCTGAGCAACTGATTTGTTGCTGTGAACATGCGGCGACTCTACGAATTCTAACAAAGAGGCCGATACGGCCGGAAAGCGATGAGATTTCGCTCAACCCCCGAGCTCGAAGTGCTCGTTTGCGGGTCGCGGAGCGTCTGTCAATGGCATGATCCTTGCATGTACTGATTCGAGCAGTGCCGCCGCAGGTGAAAACGTGAAAAAACGTCGAAAACAAGCATTCAAACTCACGCCCTGGCGTTCCCAACTTCGGATCACCAGTCGAACGGTGCTGACTGCCATTGTGCTCCTGATCATCGGTGGTCTCTACCTTGCGGTAAATGCACGCGTCGCCCGTTCTGGTCGCAGCGTGTTGATCAGGCAATCGGAGCGAGCCGAGTTGCAGCGGCAGATCGCCGAGTTGACAGCCACATTTGCAGAATTGACCACGCCAGAGCGAATGCTAGAACGAGCTTTGGAGTTGGGGTTCCGCCCGGCAGAACTTGGAGACATCGAATATATCGTTGTCGCCGGGTATGTTTCGGCGGATCCCTTCATTGCTCCAAAGCCGCCAAATTCCACAACAGAACGCGATGGCGGGCTATCGCCCGCATATACAGAAACACTCGGAGATTGGATATCCAGGTTAACGTCATCGGGGAGAGAGGGAAGGCAATGATCCCATCCGGTCTTCCCTATCGCAGGGTAAGCATGCTGCTCGTGATCATGGGGTTGAGCGCTTTGGCGATGTTCATCCAGCTCATCAGAGTCCAGTTTGGGCCATACGCCCCCGTTTTCTCTACATGGATTGAAGCGGCAGAGGACAATGAAGCTGAGATCGAACCGGTGCGGGGGTTGATCTACGATCGTGATGGTGACCTGCTCGCCACGAATGTGCCGATGTATTACCTGGAAGTCGAGGTTTTCCAGCTCACGCAGGCGAGCAGGAAACAGATTGCAGCTGTGCTTGCTCGAACCCTGGTGCTTCCCTATGAGGATCTTGCCAATCAGTTGAATACGGATTGGGGTTCTCTCGGTCAATATCGTATTCGCTTGACGCGCGAGATGGATGGCGGAGAGCGTTGGCCAATCACGATAGATCAGGTCGCTGCTGATGTATTGAAGAGCTTCCTGTTGGATCCAGACGCACCAGATCTCAGCGGATTGAAGCCGGTTCCTGCACCAAAGCGCGAGTACCCGGCCAGTGCGCTCGCGGGTCATGTCCTTGGGTTTGTAAACCAGGAAGGTAAAGGTTATTTCGGCATCGAGGGGTTCTACGACAATTGGCTGAGAGGCAAAGCGATCACAGTCGAGCGCGGATATATCCCTCCAGAAGCGCAGATTCAACCGGATACACCGACCGGCGTCAATCTCGTATTGACCCTTGACCTCGATATTCAACAAATGACAGATGACATCTTGAAAAAGGCGATAGAAGATTCGAGTTCCGAGGCGGGGCAGATCATCGTCATGGATCCACGTAATGGCGAGATCCTGGCGATGGCGATCTTGCCCTCACTGGATCCAAATAATTATAAGCCGTGGCTCGCGAAGCTGGGTTTGGAAGCTGAGGATTTGGAGACTGAGGATGATGAACTCGTCATTAACCCGGCTGTAGGCGGGCAGTTTGAGCCGGGATCGACATTCAAGATCCTGACGATGGCGGCGGCGATCGACGCTGGCGTGATTGAGCCCGAGGATCAATTTATCGATAGAGGCGTAATTGAGGTTGGTGGCGTGAAGATACGCAACTGGAACGGGGGTGCCTGGGGACCACAGACAATGGTGGGTTGTATACAGCACTCCTTGAATGTTTGTCTCGCCTATGTGGCTTCTGAGAAACTCGGTGCAGCTCCTTTCTATGACTATCTGACGGCTTTCGGGATGGGGAGAGTTACAGGGATTGATCTCTCCGGCGAGGTCTCCGGGCAGATGCGCACACCACGCCATCCTGAGTGGACAGAGGCGGATCTTGGTACGAATTCATTTGGGCAAGGGATTTCTGTGACGCCTGTGCAGTTGATCGCAGCGGTTGGAGCCGTTGCGAACGAGGGCCTTATGGTTCAGCCCCATATCGTTAGGGCTGTTGTGGGTCCAGAGGGTGCCTATTGGCCGAAACCAACGACGCTCGGAAGGCCGATTTCGGCCGAAAGTGCCCAGACCATAACGGAGATGTTGGTCCAATCGGTAGAGGGTGAGACAAGGTACGCACACGTGAACGGCTATGAGATTGCAGGGAAGACTGGCACAGCCCAGATCCCCACTGAGAAAGGCTATGACGACCGCTGGACAATCGCATCGTTTATCGGTTGGGGTCCGGTATCGGATCCGAGGTTCGTGGTCCTGGTGCGATTAGACAAGCCGGAATCCTCACCCTGGGGTTCTGTCGTCGCCGCCCCTGTTTTTCGTGATGTTGCGGAGCGCCTCGTTGCCATGTTGGAGATCCCGCCCGATAACGTGCGGGAGCAGATAGCAGCAGGAGATTAGGACGGGCAGAGTTTTCAATGTTAACAATTGATCATCTCGTTGAAGCGATTACTGAAGAGAAAATCACCGGGTTGGGTGAAGTACTTACCGACGCCGTCGTCGATTCACGCCAGGTGACCCCTGGCGGTCTCTTCATTGCCATGGATGGGGAATCGCAAGACGGTCATGACTTTGTGGCTGACGCTTTTGAGCGCGGGGCGATGGCTGCTCTCGTGGAGCGCGATCTTCCACTGGAGGCAAGCAGCCTCGACTTACGAAAGCCTCTAAAGGCGCAGCTTACGCAGAACTTAGAACTCCCCATCATCCTGAGAGTAGACAACGCGCTTGAAGCTTTACAGACAGCAGCGAAGGCCTGGAGAGCACAGTCCGAAGCACGAGTGATCGGGATTACGGGAAGTGTGGGCAAATCAACGACCAAGGAACTCGTAGCTGATGTACTGAGCCGCCGCTATAAAACGGTGCGCAGTCCTGGAAACTTGAACAATGAAATTGGATTACCGTTGAGTTTATTGTGCCTTACGGAAGAGCATGAACGCGCGGTTCTGGAGATGGGTTTTTACGTCCCCGGTGAGATCGCCCTCCTATGTGATATCGCCAAACCGCAGATTGGCGTGGTGACAAACATCAGTCAAGTGCATCTTGAACGAGCAGGAAGCATGGATGCAATCGTGGTGGGGAAAGGTGAACTGGTCGAAGCGCTGCCGCCGGCGCCGGAGGGCGTTGCCATCCTGAATTATGACGAACCCCTCGTGCGTGAACTTGCGGACCGCACTCAGGCACGGGTCTTTTATTACGGCATCTCCCCTGAGGCTGACCTCTGGGCGAGTGATGTGGAAGGTCTGGGGTTGGAAGGATTGCGCTGTGTCGTTCATCACGGTGACGATGCCATTCATTGCCGCGTGCCACTGCTCGGACGTCACTCGGTTCATACTATTTTAAGGGCCGCCTCTGTGGGGATTGTCGAAGGATTGAGTTGGAGTGAAATTATCGGTGGTTTGCAGGATACGCACAGCCAATTGCGCTTGGTAGCCGTGCAAACTTCCAGTGGAGCCTTGCTGCTGGACGACACGTATAACGCCGCTCCAACCTCTGTAATCGCGGCGCTTAATCTACTTGACGATCTGGATGGACGCAAGATAGCTGTCCTGGGCGACATGCTCGAATTGGGTGAGTTTGAGGAGCGCGGTCATCGGATGGTTGGAGCTCGTGCGGCACAGGTGGTGGATTTGCTGATCGCCGTGGGTAAACGGGCACAGTGGATCGCACAAGAGGCACGATCAGCCCGGCTTAGCGAAAGCCAGGTGGTCGAGCTTGGAAACGGTGATGAAGTTATGGAGTATCTGGAAGAAAAAGTTGGCGAAGGAGATGTTGTGCTGGTGAAAGGCTCTCGCGGGATGCGCCTGGATCGAATCGTAACTGCGCTGGAGGAGATCGAATGACAAACGCAGCCAGCGCTTTGGCATTAGGAGGAATTACGTTCCTGCTGACGGTGATCTGGGGTGGTCCACTGATTCGGATTATGCGTAGGCTGAAGATTGGAGAGCAGATCTCGATCGAGGGTCCCCAGCGGCACACCATGAAGCTCGGTACCCCCACTATGGGTGGTTGGTTGTTTATTATTCCGGTGCTCTTAATCACTGGTGTTCTAAACCTGGTGTCTATCTTGAGTGAGCTAAATGTCCTCGGCAATTCAATACTCTTGCCGATGATAACGCTCCTGCTCTTCGCGTTGGTGGGCGCCTGGGATGATTGGCTTGGGATCAAGAGGCCCCGAGGTGTCGGAGGGATGCGGGCGCGCTGGAAGTTCTTACTACAAGGCGTTATCGCACTCGGGGCATCTTTGGTCTTGAAGTACGGGTTGAAGCCACCGGAGATGATTCTGCCAAATTACCCGGAAGTTATCGAACTGGGGATCTGGTACATACCCATTGCGATGTTCATCATCATCGGCACTAGCAATGCCGTTAATTTAACCGATGGATTAGATGGATTAGCGGGATTGATCTCAGCAATGGCCTTTGCTGCTTATGGCGCAGTCGCTGCACTCCAAGGACAGATTTTCCTCGTGCTCTTCTGCTTCACGATGGTAGGCGCTATTTTCGCCTTCCTTTGGTACAACGCCTACCCCGCGGAACTTTTCATGGGCGATACAGGATCACTGGCACTGGGTGCCACACTCGCAGTCATCGCCCTCATGACGGGTCATTGGGCTTTGCTGCCGGTCATCGCCATTATCCCATTTAGCGTGACCTTGAGCGTGATCATTCAGGTGGCATATTTCAAGATCACGAAGGGTCGTCGCTTTTTCAAGATGGCTCCTTTGCACTACCACTTTGAATTGAGTGGCTGGAGCGAAACCCAGATTGTGCAGCGCTTCTGGTTGGTCGCGCTGCTCGCCGGTATGTTCGGAGTGGCTTTGGCACTCATCTAACATCTAAGGAGGGTGTTGCTATGGAAATCGGAATGCTGTGGTTCGACGATGGCAAGAGTTCAATGCAGGAGAAGGTGAGCCAGGCGGTTAACTTCTATCAGGGTAAGTTCGGCGAGACTCCTACCCATTGCCTGGTACACCCCACAACATTGGATGGAAATCAGGAAGGGCTGATCTGTGGAGTAAGGGTCCGGAAGGCTCGCAATGTTATGCCCAACCACTATTGGATTGGCGTAGAGGAGGCTTCCAAGAAACCACGCAAGAAGAATGAGGTGGAGCAGAGCGAACTAGCAATCCAGGAAATTGCTGCCTGACGTGTCGGAATACATTTCGGGAAAACCGTTGTGAGAGATTGGCAAGGAAAGCGTGTCGTCATTATCGGACTCGCTCGTCAGGGAAAAGCCTTGGCGCGATTCCTGTCGCAGAAAGGCGCTGAAGTCGTTGTGAGTGATCAGAAGAGCGCAGAGCAGCTTGGGCCGGCAATTAAAGAGCTGGCGGCATACGAGCTGACATACCAACTTGGCAGTCATCCAATTTCCCTGCTTGAGGGGACGGATGTTCTTTTCCTGTCAGGTGGTGTGCCCGTCGATATGCCAATTGCAGTCGAGGCTCATGAGCGAGGGATCGAGTTGGCCAACGACACACAGCTATTTCTGGAGGCGTGCTGTGCGCCAGTAATCGGTATTACTGGTTCTGCAGGTAAGACGACGACCACATCATTGGTTGGCCGCATGGCAGAAATCGCATTCGAAGGTTCGAAGAGGCACGCCTGGGTTGGTGGCAACATCGGTCGCCCATTGCTGAATGATCTGGATGAGATCAAACCCGATGACCTCGTTATTATGGAGCTTTCCTCGTTCCAGTTGGAACTTATGACGGTGAGTCCACACATCGCCGCGGTTCTTAATCTGACGCCCGATCATCTTGATCGGCATGGATCCATGGAAGTGTATGCCGCAGCGAAAAAGCGCATTCTCGCCAATCAAGTAAAAGATGATATTGCAGTGGTTCGTCATGATGACCCGCTTACCTGGGAGATGCGCAGCTTGGTGCAGGGAAGGTTGATTGCTTTCGGATGGGAACAACCCGCCGACGAGAAAGAATCTGCTTATGTACGCGATGGGGTTCTTCGCCTGAGGTCTGGAGATGTGGAGCATGAGATCTGTGGTGTGGAAGATGTTGCTTTACGGGGATCGCACAATCTACTGAATCTTCTCGCTGCAAGCGCGCTCGCTTCAGCGGCCGGGTTCCCCATCGAAGCGATGTCTGAAGCGGCCAGTAATTTTCAGGGAGTACCACATCGATTGGAGTTTGTGAGGCATGTGCAAGGTGCCGACTGGTACAACGATTCAATCGCAACGACTCCTGATCGCGCACTGGCAGCCGTGCGGGCATTTGCAGAACCCAAGGTTCTGTTGGCAGGTGGACAGGACAAAGATCTCCCCTGGGAGACATTCGCTAGCGAGGTTGTCCGTTTCGTAGACCACGTGGTCCTATTTGGCGAGGCAGCACAAAAGATTGAGCGTCATATTAAGGATGTGACCAAGGGTGGCGCCAAACCGACCCTGGTTATTTGTGAAAGTCTGGCGGACGCTGTTCAGGCGGCAGCAGCCGTTGCTGAAGAGGGGGATGTGGTTGTGCTTTCGCCTGGCGGGACGAGTTTTGACGAGTTTTCGAATTACGAGGTGCGCGGTGAAAAATTCCGCGCCCTGGTGGAGGAATTGTGAGCCGATCATCAGCAGCTGAGTCGAAATTGAGTCAGCGACGTATTACTCTTACCGTCGATCCGTGGCTCCTAATCATCACGGGCATCATGATCGCGCTGGGGCTTGTGATGATGTACTCCGCGAGCTGGGATGTATCGTGGCGACTTTATGGGGACAACAATTACTTATTCAACCGTCAAGTTCTGCACTTGATCGTCGGTCTGGGTGCGATGGCTGTGGCTGCCTGGTTTCCATTGGGTTGGCTGCGAAGAATTGCACTTCCGCTGATCGTGGGAACGGTTGTGATCCTATTTGCTGTATTGATCATCAACTTCGGCGGGGAATACAAACGCGCCGTTCTAGGTGCCTCAGTCCAACCGTCGGAGTTGGCGAAGCTGGCGCTCGTTATCTACCTGGCGGTCTGGATGGAATCAAAAGGGGACCGTCTAAGCGAAATGGGCTATGGCTTTTGGCCCATGGTTGTCATCGTCGGCGTAGTCAGCGGCTTGATCGTGGCTCAGCCCGATCTGAGCGCAGGGTTGACGATTGGGCTGGTCGCTTTAACGATGTTCTACCTGGCTGGCGCACGGACGTTACAGACTATAGGGCTCGTGGTGGGCGGAGGTTCGGTTGGTTATTTACTTGTCCGTCTTCACTCGACTGGTGCACAGCGCTGGATCCAGTTCAAAGATGGATTGGTGGACATTGAAAAAGCCCATTATCACGTCCAGCAATCCCTGCAATCCTTCTACTCGGGCGGCATTCTCGGTCGAGGATTAGGGGCGAGCCGCGGAAAGTTCGGTTTTCTGCCAGCGCCGCATACCGACAGTGTTTACGCTGTCATTGGCGAGGAACTAGGTTTGATTGGCGCGTTGTTGATATTGACGCTTTTTTGCGTTTTCATGTGGCGAGGCTTCCGGGTCGCGGTCGGCACGCAGGACCGGCTGGGCTTGCTCCTCGCCAGCGGAATCACTTTTTGGATTGGAGCGGAGGCTCTAATCAACATGTCGGTTCTGTTAGGTCTGCTGCCGTTTGCGGGCAACGCTCTACCATTCTTCAGTTACGGCGGCTCCAGCCTGGTCACGATATTAACCGGAGTGGGCTTTCTCCTGAACGTATCCCGGTTGGAGAGAGCTGAAACCAGGAAGCGAGGCTATGTTGCGACTTTTAGTGTCAGCCGGAGGGACGGGGGGCGGCGTGTATCCCGCCTTAGCCGTGATCGCCGAGCTCAGCGAGAAAGCTGAAGTGCTCTGGGTTGGAGGGCAGGGAGGCATGGAAGCAGCGCTCGTTAAACGGGCGGGCATCCCCTTCGAAGCGATCCCTGCAGCGGGGCTGCATGGGGTTGGAATACGAAGCCTACCCGTTAACGCAATCCGGCTGCTCCAGGGCATCCCTGCGGCGAAACGAATCATCCGCCGCTTCCGGCCCGACGTGCTTTTTTTTACCGGCGGCTATGTGGGTTTACCTGTGGCGCTTGCGAGTCGATACCTGCCTAAGGCGGTGTTCGTCCCGGATATTGAGCCGGCGCTGGCTTTGAGGCTGATCAGCCGTTTTGCCAGGGTCATCAACGTCTCCACGGCGGTCTCAAAACACTTCTATTCCAGGCGAAAGCGGGTCGTCGTAACGGGTTATCCGACCAAGGGTGACTATGTTGTGAGGGGCAAAGCTGAAGCGAAACAGATCTTCGGTTTAGATGAGAACGCAAGGACCTTATTGGTCTTTGGCGGCAGCCGGGGGGCGCGCTCGATCAATGAGGCGGTATGGGAAATTCTTCCGAAACTGCTCGAGATCGCCCAGGTAGTGCATATCACCGGGGAGCTCGACTGGCCGAGGGTGCCCGCCGTGATCGAGAAGCTTAACGCGACGCAAGCGAGTCGCTATCACCCGCATCCATATGTGCATGAGGGGATGGGGCAAGCGCTGGGAGCAGCGGATCTAGTTGTCTCACGCGCGGGCGCGGCCACGATAGGGGAATATCCCCTCTTTGGGCTGCCGGCGGTGATCGTTCCGTACCCGCATGCTTGGCGATATCAAGAAGTAAATGCAGCTTACCTCGAGGATAGCGGCGGGGCAATCGTGCTTCGTGATGAAGATCTTCGAAAGACTCTGCTGCTGACGGTCAGAGAACTCATGCAGGATCACTCTCGGCTTGAAGCGATGGGTACTGCAATGCGTAGATTATCGAAGCCGGGTGCGGCGAAGCAAATCGCAACCGAGATTGAGAATCTGGCGATGAAGAGAGTGCAGGACGCATGATTAGCATTGTTGTCCTATTCGGTCTTCTGATTACGCTCTTTGCCATTATTGGCGCAGTCCGCGGCTGGGCTAAGGAGCTGCTTGTTACAAGTGCGATCATCCTCGCGCTTTTCATCATCCAGATTTTGGAAACCCACATTCGTCCCTATTACACGGCATTGGTAATGCAGCCGCTGGCAACGCAATTCATCATTCGGGCCGGTTTCCTGGGGTTGATGGCATTCTTTGGTTATCAGACACCGCATATTCGCGCCCTACAGCCAAAGCTGGTGCGTGAGCGGCTCCAGGATGTCCTTCTTGGGCTCGCTTTAGGTGCATTAAACGGGTATCTGCTTTTTGGATCGATCTGGTTCTTCCTGCACGATTTAAATTACCCGACGACATGGATTCAGATGCCTCTAGAGGGATCTGAACTATACGAGCAGATTCTTAATATTGTTGCTTACCTGCCTCCGGCGATCTTGCCAATTCCGCAGCTCTACTTCGCAGTGGGGATTGTGTTCGTCTTCATCATCGTGGTGTTCGTATGAGTCAAAATGTGCATCTCGTTGGGATCGGTGGCGCCGGGATATCAGCCGTGGCAAAGGTACTTCATGGACGAGGGTATGTTGTGACAGGTTCAGATCAAGCTCAATCTATTTATGCTGAAGCGCTTGAAAAGGATGGCATAAGGATCATGTACGGCCACAACGCTGAGAACGTAACCGGGGCCTCGCTGGTCGTCGCCTCATCCGCCATTCCGGATAACAACGTGGAACTCGTCCGCGCCATGGAATTGGGTATTCCGGTTTTCCGGCGCAACGCGTTCCTGCGGGAACTAACTGCTGAGAGCGAGACCATAGCCGTAGCAGGTACACACGGAAAAACAACGACGACGGCTTTGATCGCCTGGCTTCTGGTGCAGACAGATCAGGATCCAACTTTCATGGTGGGTGGAATGGTGACTGATTTCAAATCAAACGCACGTGTTGGTCAGGGACCGCACTTTGTGATTGAAGCGGATGAATACGATCGAGCTTTCTTGGGATTGCAGCCCAAAGTAGCTGTGGTAACGAACGTGGAGCACGATCATCCGGACTGTTATCCCACCAAAGCGGACTTTAATAGCGCATTTCAATCCTTCGTTGACCAGGTTGAGGATTGCCTGATTATTTGTGGGGATGATGATGGCGCCCAGAGCTTAAAGCCAGGATCTGCTCGGAAAGTCACCTATGGTCTTTCCAAGGGAGTTGACTGGCGGGCCGAGGAGATTCGTTCGAATCCAGCTGGCGGTTCAGACTTCCTGGTTATCAAAAATGAGGAGACATTGGGTCTAACACGGACGCGCTTGCCTGGTGTGCACAATGTGAAGAACACCCTGGCTGCATTGGCAGCCGTAGATCACCTTGGTATAGCGTTCAAGCGGGCGAATGAAGTGTTGACGGAATTCCATGGGGTAGAGCGGCGCTTCGAAATTCTGGGCGAAGCGAAAGGCGTATTCGTTGTAGACGATTATGCACACCACCCGACAGAAATACGAGCCACCCTACAGGCAGCCCGTGAGCGTTTCCCGGAGCAGGAAGTGTGGGCGGTTTTTCAACCTCACACCTATTCCCGTATAAGGACCTTGCTGAATGAATTCGCCCAGGCCTTCGCCGATGCAGATCGGGTACTTGTCTTGGATGTCTTCGGCGCCCGAGAAGCAGAGGATCCTGCTCTTACCGGGAAAGTCATCGCGGAAAGTATTGATCATGAGGATGTCAGGTTTATCCCTGAGTTGACGGGAGCAGCGCAGGTGCTTTTCGATGAGGTTCGAGAAAAATCTGTTGTAATCACACTAAGCGCAGGAGATGGGAATAAAGTCGGTCGAATCCTGTTGGAAAAACTAAAGGCACGCGAGGGAGATAAATAGCATGGCTAAGAAGAAAAAGGGCGTCTTTGAAGCCGATAGAAAGATGGAACTCCGCATGCGTCTGGCCGCGAAACAAGCCACACAGCTCGCATATGCTGGACCAAAGGAGAACCTTCCCATAGAGATTCCGGAGCTTGATCTCTTGAATCGGATTATCGATAGGGTGCGACACTTGTGATGGACAGCGTTGTCTCACCTGAGGCAATACTCAGGCTGCGAGAGCTTTTTAGCGATCGGCTTGGTGAATCCGTGTCGATGGCTCCATACACCTCCGCACGAATTGGAGGCCAGGCAGATTTCCTGCTTGAAGTTCGCTCGGCTGAAGATTTGGCAGTAGTTGCGCACCAGTTATGGGATGAGGCAGTTCCATTCAGGATCCTGGGGGGTGGTTCAAATATTCTGGTCTCCGACCGAGGGGTGCGTGAGGTGGTGGTCTTGAATCGTGCGCGCAAGATCCGTTTCTTT
>CAYLOO010000078.1:0-12866 GCA_964385355.1 uncultured Anaerolineaceae bacterium | reverse complement strand
TTGAACCTCTCAGTATTTATTCCTGTGGATCTAATGACGTTTCTTATTCGTGTGCGCAAACCCTCGTGCCCGATCCCGACAAGATTCAAGCTATCCCTTATATGGTCTAAAGCTATAATAACATATCGTTGCGATTTATATGACCACGACACGGGCTTTACTTTCCCTTTCGACGCGTTTGCAATATCTCTTTAGTTTTTTATTTGTAAACGTGTTTCTCTTTTCATCAATCCCAGGTTTTCCTAGAACCAAATAATCAGCATCAAGTTCTTGGCACAAAGCAAGAATCTTTTCTCGGACCTTGCCAGAACGGATGATGCCATCCGCTTTGATACTCTTTGATTTGGATACCGCAATCGACAGGATCGTATTCCCTTCGTGGAACAACCTATCCAAAATGACCTCAAATTGATTGCCCTGAATATTTGACAAAGTATCCTCATTTACAACATATAAAAAGTTTAGAGGTAATTTGGCTTCTTCCGCCAGATCAAAGGCTCGATTAATTGTCGCATGACTCTCTTCCCCGCCACGTATTGCACATACGATAGCAGACACAATAAACACCTCCCTCGAAGCGTATGTTAAATCGTCCTATAACGTAAGCCGGTTCCAAGCGCTAAAAATGAAGTGAAGTTTATATATGTTGCTCGAATTGCTAGGCAAATAGAAATGGCAGTGCCTCGAAGAAAGATTGAGAGAGGATGTCGGTTATCACATTTACATTAGACGATATGGTCAAATGATAAATATACTCGCCCGTTGGCCACGTGCCTCATGAGACTTCTGGGTTTAATCAAAATCCCTCTCAAACATGGGTTCGAGTTGGCGTATCTTCTCTACCAACTCGTGCTTTTTTTCAAGTGTCTTCGTACCTGCCAACTTAGTTTTTAACCTACGCAGCTTTCGTGTGCGACGCTGACGCCTGTGTCGTTTCCGATCCTTCTCTCTAAGTGGCATGATTTATCTGTTTTTTTCTCCTGTGAGCATGCGTTATCCGCTTCAAAATCAAGGGAGCAATTAGACTATCTCGAAAGGTTACTTAACTCAGCCTTGCCGTTGTTTGTGTCTGGGATTCTCACAAACAACGTACACTTTTCCCCGACGTCGTACAATCCTGCACTTTTTGCATAGCTTCTTGACGGAACTTTTAACTTTCATCGTTTGCATCCTCAGCGGTCAAGATACGGAGCTAACTTTTTAATATTGCTCCTGAGTTTAGACGATGTGATTTCGTGCATTCGTGACATCTGTCGCTTTGCCCTTTTTGACTTGCGTCTCCGGAAATGTGACTGATATCCCTTGGTTCGCAGGATTTTTCCGCTCCCAGTTTTACGAAATCTTTTCGCGGTCGCCTTATGAGTTTTCAACCTATATTTCTTACTCTTCTTACCCCGCTTCTTTCTTGGGCTCATATTTCCCTCATTACATCTGTACATACTTCTAAACTGATTCGGCTAACCAAAGACCTATTTTGCCTATTTCAGGGAACGTGTCCCCTGCTTGCATAACTATAGGATGCAGTCCTTGCAAATCACTTAACTAGACCAGTAGGTTCTTGCGGAATTCTTACTAACAACCCGTCTTGCTTTGACACCTCAGGTAGGGCTTGTTAGAATGACCCCTCTGGGGTTTTTTATTGGAAGATCTTGAATATGACTGGGAACAAGAATACTAAGCGTAAAGAGAGCCACGCAGAAGCCCAACAAATGGATGGGAGAGGAAAGACAGCAGATTTATATCAAGAGCTGTTTGACCTGGGTCCCACGCCTTCTGCCGTTTTTGGTATCCGCGGACGTTGTCATTTGGTAAACAGAGCCTTCGCATATCAACTGGGCTATAAACGGGAACCATTACTCAAAGGCGAGGTTCTTCTTCAAGATATCTTCCAGAAAAAGAGGTCAGCAGAAGAACTGATCGCAGAATTGATCGAGAGACACGTCATCCGCAGACGGGATGTACAATTAAAAGACTCCGAGGGACGTGTGATTCCGATGCTCTTTTCAGGTCGAACACTTTCCTTTGAGGGCCAGCCTTGCTTCGACGTTACTCTTACGGATATTTCAAAACAGAAAAGACTTGAGCGCGCCTTCAAACGTGATCATGCCCGCATGGCCTCGCTCATCGAGAGCCTGACGGCTGGTCTTTTTTTGGTGGACACAGAGGGGCTTATGACCGAGTTCAACCTCGCCTTAGCCAACCTGGTCGGTACAAATCAGGAATTAATGACCAAAGAACCCTATCAAGAGCTCTTTGCCCGTTTCCTCTCTGGAGCTCTTGAACCTGAGGTTGTACAGCAATCATTAGCTCGGGCTTTAACGTCAGTTTCAGAACGACCTGTAGTTGAGATCGCGTTTAAGAAAGATGCTGTACAGCATTTAGAGATCGACTTCTTTCCCGTGTGGGATGAGGAAGGAGCACCGTTTGGGTGGGGAGGGCTGGTACAGGACGTAACAGAGGTACGTAACCGTCTTGCATGGAAGCTTGAAATGCTATCCATCCTTGCCCACGATATCCGCACCCCACTCGCCTCATTAAAAGGTCATGCCACGGCTTTATTATCTAATTACAGAAGCTGGGGTGATGATATGGTCATCGAATTTCTTAACGCTATTGACAGCGCCTCGGATGAGTTAGTGAGACAAGTTGACCGGAGTCTGGCATTGACTCGTGTTGAGGCTGGCAGAATGGGTATACGGCCAGAAGCGATCGTCCCGATCGATCTAATCAATCAATCCATAGAGCGCGCAGCTGGCATACTTACGGATAAAACCATCGAGCTTAATGTACCAGCAAATCTACCTAAAGTTCGAGTCGACCCTGCGCGTATCGAAGAAGTGCTTGTCAACCTGTTGGAAAACGCAGCCCGCTATAGCCCCCCGGGGAAACCAATCGTCATTGGTGCTGAGCGCGATGATCCTCTTCTAAAGTTATCAGTTACAGATCACGGTTCAGGGATCCAAGCTGACAAACATAAGATGATCTTTGAGAAGCATGCCCAGGTAGACTCCAAGGGAAAGGGTACTGGACTAGGTTTGTTCATCGCTCGTAAGATCGTGGAAGCGCATGGTGGAAAGATTTGGGCTGTCAGCCCACCTCCAAATATTCCGCAGGGCGCACAGTTTACGTTTACCCTACCGATTATGCCCGACCAACCAATTGTGGAACCAACTCAACAAACTGACCAACACATCGTTCAAGCAGCCCGTACTGAGGGGCAGCGTATTCTAGTCATTGAGGATGAGCCAGATGCACAGGCACTACTACACACGATCTTAGGACAGGAGGGTTTCGAGGTCATGATTGCCCCTGATGGTCCTGCTGGAATTGGAATCTTCCAGACATCACCCCCTGATCTTGTACTGCTCGACTGGATGCTTCCCGGGATGAGCGGTATTCTCGTTTGTCGTGCCATCCGTCATTGGTCGAACGTTCCAATACTGATCATCACCTCACGGACATCTCAAGAGGATCTCGTCACAGCCCTAGACACCGGTGCTGACGATTATGTTACGAAGCCTTTCCAGCCGGAAGAACTCTTTGCGAGGATGAAAGCTCTATTGAGGCGTGGGGAGAGTAAGATCGACACAAAGGGACGAGATCGACTTAGTATAAACGGGTTGCTCATCGATTTCGACTCCCACGATGTCTGGTTACGGGGAGATCATCTAAACCTTACTCCAACAGAATTTGATCTACTTTCCTACCTGGCCCGGCATCAAGGACAGGTTCTGACTTACGATCAAATTGTGGATCATGTGTGGGGTCTGGATACAGGGAAGACCCGTCACGACCTATTTGTGCACATCAGCCGGCTCCGGAAGAAAATCGAACCCAAACCAGGTACACCACGCTTCATCGTTACGCGTTGGGGGATCGGATACGTATTCAACCCATTATAGCGGTTCAAGTTGGCAATTTTCTACGGTTTCTATTCTCCATCAGCATACAATCCATCACCCTTGAAGGCCTGTATTCACCGAATATTAACAATGTACGATAGATGTGCTCTTTTCCCCCAGAGCGATGAATCTTTGAGTCTGTAGATTTCCGCAAGAATCACAACTAGATTGTAAGAATTTCTCGACATCTCCATATTATTCTTGCTATGGATTTCCAGCCGACGCTTTAGACTCCGGTCTGTAGAGCAATTTGGGTTTCAAGCGAAGTCCAGTCATTTGGAACGATCAAAGTAGTACAAACAGTGAGATGGAAACATCTCTTTCGGTGTGTACGTGTGATCAAAATAAAAAAACAACTCCCCGGAAGTGATGATAGCGAACGAGCATTCTTTTACTTAGCACTGGCGATTGACATGGGAATTTACTACAGGAATAGATGGGAATAAGGTTGCTACTCTCCATCCCTATTTCCCTCAGAAGAACCATGGGCAGAAAGAATGGATCAAATTGACACTTTGAGCACTCCGACAGTGCTCTTGGTTGAAAGTGAAGATAGCCTCCGTCGAATCATGTCAGTAAGCATAACAGAATTAAAAATAAGGGTTCTTGAAGCGGCGGATTTGGAAAGCGCAATGGACATGCTAAAAACCGAGCATCCTGAGGTCCTGGTCATCGAGTATGACTTCCCTTTCGGTCACAACGGAAAGCTAATAGAGCTGTTCAGGCGGCACAAGGGAAAACGGCAAGGTTACGTCGTTGTAACGACGACACGTCGCCTTGACGCCCTGTGGCGGCGTCAATACCGACCAGATGCTACGCTCTATAAGCCCTTTGACATACGAGAATTATGTAAAACCATCAAATCGTTAGTAGGTAAAAATCACGCGAAATATAGGCGCTCATTAACAATAGATGGGACCAAAGGATGACATTAAATAAAACGTTTTCCAAAGGAGATTGGATCGTCCACCATAGATATGGTATAGGTCGAATCCGGCGCACAGAGCAGAAGGTTCTCTCCAAAAATAAAGCAAAGTATTTAAGGGTAGAAACTGAGGAAAGTGTGTTTTGGGTACCGGTGGAAGAGGAACTAAACGGTCGAATCCGCCCGTTATCTTCTCCCTCGCAATTACGAGAAGCTATTAATAGCTTTAAAAAGCCGGCCGTCAAAATGGCATCAAATTATAAACAACGAAGACAGAGGATCAATGAAGCCATAGTTACGAACACATTACTTATGAGGTGTGAAGTCCTACGTGATTTATTCGCGTTCCAGGAAACGAAGCCGCTTTCCATGGGTGAAAAACAGGTCTTAGAATTATTCCAAAACCTTCTCCTACAGGAATGGTCCCTATGCGCGAATCTGCCAATCAAAGAAGTAAGATGCCAATTTCAACAGTTGCTCGGGAAGGGATAGACTCAAACAGGGCAAAGGAAATGTCCTCGCGACCCGGGAATTAATCAGACCCAAAATATTACAAGCGAGTGTGTATAAGGTGAGTGAAGCATTGCAACATCCAAATGAAATATCAGACATCCTCAAGAAGTCGAATGATTCCGCTTCCCACCGGTTCACCAGACTTCTTGAGGATTATAGCCCGGAACAACCACGACGCGGTCAGCTCATTGAGGGGAGCATCCTCCAAATAGAGGGAGATGCGATTTTTATGGATATTGGCGCAAAGCACGATGCCATGGTCCCCCGCAATGAGATTGAAAAGATCGGTCCAGAGCAATTCAATAACCTAAAACCTGGTTGCCGGCTCCCTGTGTATGTGTTGAGAGCACCGAGAGGGACTGGAGATTTTCTCGTTTCAATCGAAAGAGGCCTCGAAGTTGAAGACTGGGATCGAGCCGATGCCTGTCTCGCCAGCAATGAAGTGCTTGAACTGGAAGTAACAGGCTATAACCGTGGAGGCGTATTGGTTTTGTATGGGAAGCTTCAAGGCTTTGTCCCGAACTCGCATATTTCTGAACTACGGCGAGGAATGACCGCTGAGCAGCGCGACTCCATTAAATCCGAGAAGATTGGGACAAGCATGTTCCTCAGAGTACTTGAGATCGATCGTAAACAGAGACGTCTCGTCCTTTCCAGCCGCGCAACCAAGAAGTACAAACGCATGCATAGATTGAAGGAACTTAAACCTGACCAGGTCTTGGATGGTCAGGTTGTAGAACTAGTCGATTTCGGCGCTTTTGTAGACCTGGGTGGTGTTGACGGACTCGTTCATATCTCCGAGTTAGCATGGCACAGGGTTGAACACCCTTCGGAAGTGATGAATATTGGGGATACTGTCACTGTTCAGGTCATAGCTGTAGATGTGGAACGCGAGCGAATAAGTTTGAGCCGTAAATCCCTTATTCCAGGCCCTTGGGATTCGGTGAGAGAAAATTATGTTCTGGGCGAATTTGTGGAAGGGACGATTACCAACGTTCGGATTTTTGGCGCGTTTGTATTATTTCAAGATGGGATTGAGGGTTTGATCTATAAAGACGAAATGGACCTTATAGGAGCTGATCGCCCATGGGACATTGTAAGCCCTGGAGAAAGTGCTGTTGTAAGAATTGTCGATATTGACCCTGAACGAAAACGGATGAGTCTGAGTCTACGACCAGCCACAGATGAAGGTGAAGCTGCTTGGATGAAAAAGGAACAAAAAACACCGAAGCGATTAAAAAAAGGCATTATTAACGACTTCTCTTTACTTGGAGCTGCCCATGATTCTCTCTCACAGGGGTCACCCGGCGAAACCGATGAGTCCAGACCCTCGTAACAATTCATGAGCAGGGATACAAGATTCATCTGGAACAATGGGCCCATAGCATATGAACGTATAAGGAAGGTTGCCGATAAGTTTTCTCTAATTACCCATCGACGAACATAAGTCCTTCCATGAACCACTACTTTGACAGCAACTACGGGCCTTTTTTAATTACTCAATAAAATAAATGAGGAGTACATATGGCGGGGATTGCCGGAATTCTTTCATCTCAAAACCATGATCTTGTGCCAAAAATGCTTGAGAGGATAGGCCATCGAGGAACTACACAACCCAAAATATGGAATGGATCCAACGCTGCAATCGGGACTCTCGGCATATCGGCTCTGGATGATGCACTGAGACCAACCGAGACCCCCAGCGGGCTGAGAGCCATCGTCTGGGATGGAAGACTGATCAATAATCGAGATTTGCGAAAGAAGTTGACTCTTCACGAGATGGAGGAGAATTCAGAAGCGGAAACTGTTTTGCATCTTTATGAGGAGAAAGGAACGCAAGCCATCAGCCAACTTGATGGTGAATTTGCTATGGCAATTGTGGACGGAGACCGGTTACTAATGGCCAGGGACCGTCTGGGAGTTCGCCCGCTCTACTACGGCTTCAGCAATGATGCATTATGTTTTGCATCAGAGGTCAAAGCCATCGTCGATGTGGTAGATACTGTACTGGAGTTTCCTTCGGGCTGCTATCTCCTTTCAAATCAGGGGATTTATCCTTATCAGCCCTATCTCCCTGAACCAATCCTTTTCGATGGCGCCAAGGATAGTGCTGAACAGCTTGGAGATCTGTTAGATGATGCTGTCACCAGGTGTACTCCTGACGGAGTAGATGTCGGAGTTTGGCTAAGTGGTGGGGTCGATTCAAGCGTTGTGGCAGCGATAGCACGACAAAAAACTGATCATCTCCTCACTTTCTCTGTGGGTGTTGATGGAGCGTCAGATCTTGAGTACGCGCAACGGGTGGCCAGCCACATCGGGTCAAACCACCATACACGCCTCTATGACTTGGATGAAGCATTAGAAGTCCTCGATGATGTCATATACCATCTTGAATCATTCGATGCCCCGCTGGTTCGAAGCACAATTGGAAATTACCTCGTCGCAGGTCTCGCTGCGGACCATGTCCCCTTTGTACTCTCAGGAGAAGGAGGGGATGAACTCTTTGCAGGATATGATTATCAGAAAGAGTACTCAAGGGGTCTTGAGCTTACACTAAGCGTTCAAGAGACAATGCGTGCATTACACAATACTGCGTTACAACGTGTCGATCGTTCAGCAGCAGCTCATAAGACCAGAGCTGGGTTGCCCTTTCTTGACCCATGCGTAGTGCGTTATGCGCTTGCTCTTCCATCCCAATGGAAGATCCGGGGACCACAAGATATTGAGAAGTGGCCCCTGCGTCATGCCTTCGCGGATGCTCTTCCCGATGATGTGATCTGGAGAGAGAAGGTTAAATTCTGGCAGGGAGCAGGGGCTTCTGACCTACTTACTGAATATGCTGAGAACGAAATTTCCGATCATGCCTTCCAAAAGGAGCGAAACTTAGGGAACGGTTTCATTCTACGCTCAAAAGAAGAGCTCTTATATTACCGAAGCTATCAGTCCTTCTTCGGTGATCGGATCCGACTCGAAGATATAGGGCGTACACAACACTTATAGTACTTAGAGACGTCACCGCTATTCGTTTTTTCGTCTTTGTGAATCACGAACTCCGGCATCCTCAAAGAAAGTTTATCTGCTCTAAGTTATGTGGTTGGACCACATTTATGCTTTCCTGCTTCGCCCGGCTGGAAAATCTCAGGACTTCATGGCGAAAGGATGCTAAAAACCCCAGCTATAGTCATGAAGGATAAAAATGGTGAACCTGATCGTTGGGAGAATAAGGAAGCGAATCAAGTACTGTATGGGTTGATCCACTGATCCTTCCGATATGTGATGCAGGAACAGAATTACAGCTCGACCGATTATCGCCTGATACAGAGAATAAGATTACTTGCTCAGAAGAACATTGTCTCTTTCTGATCATGGAGGAACGAGATCGTGGATGATTCGAAATCTGGTCTTGGAACAGTTGTCGCCGGAGCCCTTGGGGAGTGCGTACATGTCGCTGGCGTGATGAACTTTCTTCACCTTGCCGAACTAGCCGGATGGCGAACGGTCTTTTTGGGACCGGCGGTTCCCGTCGATGAATTTATAAGCGCCGCAAGGCAGGAGACGGCTGATCTGGTCGGGGTTTCTTATCGGCTAACAGCAGAGACCGGCGAGCACCTCCTGGGTGAGTTTGCCGAGGCCGCTGATGAGTTACATTCAGCCGGTGTTCGTTTCGCATTTGGCGGTACACCTGCCGTTTCTGAACGGGTACGATCCCTGGGTTTCTTTGAACGAGTCTTTGACGGCACCCAACCAGTTGAAGCAGTGCTTGCTTACCTGAAGGGTCAATCCTATGAGATTGGAATGGAGTCAGATTATCCGCATACGTTGGTCGAACGAATCTCATGGAAAGCCCCCTATCCCATCCTAAGGCACCACTTCGGCTTACCAAGGATGGATGCCACCGTTGATGGGATTAAGGAGATTGCTGAATCCAAAGCGCTGGACGTGATCTCTCTTGGTGTTGATCAAGACGCTCAAGCCAACTTTTTCCATCCTGAACGGCAGGATGCTCGAGCCCGAGGGGCCGGTGGTGTGCCCGTTCGTTCTGATGATGACTATCGCGCCTTATACCAAGCTAGTCGCCGTGGAAATTTCCCGCTTTTACGCACGTACTCCGGAACCGACGATTTCATTCAACTTGCTGAAATGTACGTCGATACGATTAACATCGCCTGGTGCGCTATTCCCATCTTCTGGTTCAACCAGATGGATGGGCGCGGACCCTGGGATCTGGAAGGTTCGATCCGTGAGCACCAGCGTGTGATGGCGTGGTATGGGGATCAGAATATTCCGGTCGAGCTGAACGAACCTCATCACTGGGGGATGCGCGATGCGCCGGATGTGATTTATGTGGTTTCTGCATATCTATCGGCTTATAACGCATATGCATTCGGGGTTCAAGACTATATCGCTCAGATGATGTTCAACAGCCCTGCAGGGACCTCAGCTGCCATGGATCTGGCAAAGATGCAGGCGTGCCTGAAGCTGATAGAACAGTTGGCAAACCCCAACTTTCGGATTTGGCGTCAAACGCGCACCGGTCTGCTCAGCTATCCACTGGATTTGATCGAGGCGCGCGCCCATCTGGCTGCCAGTGTATACCTTCAGATGTCGTTGAAGCCTCACATCGTTCATGTCGTCGGCCATACAGAAGCCCACCATGCAGCTACCGCCGAAGATGTGGTTGAAGCCTGTAGACTCGCCCAGCGGGTAGTTGCCGATTCGCTGAAGGGCTCTCCTGATATGACCGCAGATCCGGTGATTCGTGCACGCGTTGATGAATTATTCACTGAGGCGATAATCACTTTGGACACAATTCGATCGCTAGCGCCCTCTAATGTCTCGGACCCTTTCACCGACCCTGCGACTTTAGCGCGTGCGGTATCTATGGGCATCTTAGATGCACCGCACCTGCAGAATAACCCATTCGCACGTGGGAAGATCGTGACCGCAATAGATGGACGTGGAGCGTGCGTGACCATTGATCCCGGAACTTGTAAGCCGATTTCCGAGAAAGAACGGCTATCTGCGTTGGGCTTATGACATGCTCTGGACTACCAAAATGTAATGCTCAAAATCTTATTGAAAGATGAAGGAGGAAGATGATCGATGGCAAAATCTCTCTCATATGCAGTAATCGGCGCAGGTAACGGTGGGAAGGCCATGGCTGCGCACATGGCGCTAATGGGTTTCCGAGTTGTGCTCTATAACCGTACCGCCGTTAAGATAGAGGCGATTAAAGAACTGGGTGGTATCCGATTGGAGAGTTATGAAGGCGGCCCTCATGGTTTTGGAAAACTAGAGCTGGCTACATCCAATATAGCAGAGGTAGTAGCCAAGACCGACATCATCATGGTCGTCGTACCTTCCTCGGCTCACGCAGATATTGCTGCCAAAATCGCCCCGCACCTGCGCGACGATCAAATCATCGTGCTCCATCCGGGAAGGACCGGCGGTGCGTTGGAATTCCGGAAGGTGATTCGTGATAAAGGTTGTTCAGCAAAGGTCACGATCGCCGAATCTGAGACCTTCATATATGCAAGCCGATCCGAAGGTCCTGCCGAGGCTCGTATTTTCCGAATTAAAAACGCCGTTCCATTGGCAGCCATCCCGGCTGCATCCACAAAAAAAGTGTTGGATATCATCAAGGATATATACCCGGAATTTGTAGATGGGACCAATGTTCTCAATACCGGATTGAATAACATGGGCGCTATTTTCCATCCAGCCCTTACGCTCCTAAACTCTGGGCGAATCGAGTCAACCGGTGGTGAATTTCAATTCTATATTGACGGGGTTACACTGTCTACAGCGCGTGTTCTGGAAGTGCTTGATCGCGAACGCGTTACGGTGGCTTCGGCTATTGGCGTTAGAGCCCGAACCGCCCTTAACTGGCTCAGAATGGCCTACAATGTTCAAGGAGATACCCTCTACGAAGCCATCCAAAACCAGACCGGCTATTATGGAATCAAGGCTCCAAAGACACTTAAACATCGATATATCTTCGAGGATGTACCTATGAGCTTGGTGCCGATAGCATCACTTGCAAAACGCTATGGCGTGTCAGTGCGTGGCATCGAAAGCATTATCCGCCTCGCCAACTTCACCCACCAAACGGATTATTGGCGACGCGGCAGGACACTTGATAAGCTTGGAATCGAGCAACTGAGCGTAAGCGAGCTCACGCGATACGTGAACGAATAAATTCAACCGGGGAGGAAAACGACAGCAGCATGATCTGCCAACGAATTTATAGCCGGGATTACCCGTGACATCTTGGACGATCTTCTCTAGAGCGGCTCCCTTCTAAGGTCATGGGTAGAAAGACGAACGAGGATCATGTTAATAATGAACTGCTGGGGCTGTTTAGTTTCCAAACCATCATCGTTAGGAGAAGCCTACGAAGAGCCGATTCTAAAATCGCAGCTTTTAACGTGAAAGACATTTGTGTACATCACATTTACATCTCCGGAATCAAGGATCCGCAACTGCACACGCGTGCGCTCCATCTGGGGTTGGCCAAAAGAGAACGAATCCGCTTCAATTAAAGGGCGGTCCACACTATTATTGAGAACCTTTCCTTTCGTTGGTAAATCAGCAACTGGCCGCAGTGAGTGAGATCAATTCAATGATACCTGTGATCAAGCTTTCATCCGAGGAGGGTAGACACTAATGAACGAGAACTCAGATTCTCCTTATCTTCTTCTGCTGCGTGATAGTATTGACCCTGCTCGTGTCCCCTTTAGCGATCGTGGATCGAGACTGCTTGTCCAGAAATATCCCGATCGCGACCAATTCTATGTCAAGCTTGCGGAGCGGTTAACGGATTTGCAGCCAGGGCTTGAAACCTATCTCTTACGACCACCCTATATTCAGGATCTTTGCTTTATCGATGATGCTGGTATGGAATTGGCTTTCAATCTCACTACTTATCCTCACGCGATGTTCTTTCAAACACGCCTCGGAACATTCGCTTTGACTTTTCATAAACCTGACACAATCGCTATTGGGCTTCCTCCAGGTGTTCGAGCAGGCATTCGGCTTTATGCAAGCACCCAGATCTGGCAGGAGGAGGAGAAGGGGGGAAGCTTGAGAGCCGTACGCAATCTCTCCTATTACACCAATGGTCTGGTTTATAAAAATGAGATCACGCTTGCGCGTGAAGCCTATATGCTGGAATTCATTCTTGAAGCTCATGATGACACTGCAATTCATCTTACCATTCGAAGTGATTTAGCTTTAGATGGCATAGCGGTGCCTTTTTCGCAGACACTGAAAGGTGCAGAGAAACGCTGGCATGAGTGGTTTGCTCGAGTTCCACAAGTACGTGATCCCTATCGATTGCAATACTACTATTCCTGGTGGGTAATGAGCAGCAACATTGTCGCCCCCCTGGGTCATATAGCGCATGAAGCGATGATGCCGTCCAAGGTCCAATATGTCGGAATATGGAATTGGGACGCATGTTTTCACGCATTGGCTTTCAGGCATGTGGATCCCGAGTTGGCCAGGGATCAATTGCGAACGATATT
>CAYLOO010000077.1:8616-13099 GCA_964385355.1 uncultured Anaerolineaceae bacterium | reverse complement strand
GCTCTAATAATAGTTGCTCTTGGCGTAATCTTCATCCTACAAGTTCAGTTCTCCCCCGGCCATGCCCCTATCACATCAGCTCGCACTGGAATTTGGTCAGCCGCATTGGAAATCATTTCACAGTCACTAATTTTCGGGCATGGTCCTGGATCTTTCTCCACACTTTTCGCCCAGGCTAATCAGCTTCCGCCTGGTTTTTCGACGAGTCATGCTCACAACGCCCTGCTCCAGATCACAGCTCAGAGTGGTCTCGTGGGCCTTGGATTGATTATTGCCGCTGGCGTAATGCTTATTATTACAATCGTATCTATTTATCGAAGAGCGGATGCGAAGGAAAAAATCCACCTATCTGCTTACATTGGAGTTGGAGTAGCAGTCGCAATCCACCATCTATTTGACTATCTCTTTGAGAGTCCTGCCTATACCGCCGCTGTACTTATCATCCTGGCACTCACACTTCGTCAGTCGAAAGCTCGGGACAACATCGTCGTTTCCCCCCACCAGGGGATCATACTTTTCCTCCCCCTACTCCTTCTCGCAGTTGGGGGATGGTCTCTGGCAGCTCGAGGTGCATTTACGTATTGGCGTGGAATATCCGCCGCACGGGAAGATGACTACAAGCTTGCATCTGAAAATCTATGTCGAGCTGCTGAACAGAATCCTGATTTCTCCCTTTATTCTTTTCAGTGTGGTCTTGCATTAGCTTACTTGGACGATCAAGCACACGATGTCCACCACCTACAGGAAGCCATCAGAGCTTATGAGCATGGTCTTTCGATAGATCCTTTTTGGCCCCCCCACCAGGCTAACTATGCCGCCATGCTCTGGGCAACAGGAGAACAAGAAGCTGCTCTTAAAGAACTATACCTTGCGAGTGACGCTGCTCCTCGGCAAAGCATTTTCCATCAAACAGCGGGAAAGTGGTTGGAAACTATGCAACGTCCCGTGGAAGCACAATCTGAATATCTCAAAGCGCTGGAAAGCGAACCGCATATTGCGAATAGCAATTTTTTTGAACTGAGCTCCATTCGTCAGCAAGCAATTTCGAGTTACATCGAGGAGCAAAACTTACAGGCAACAGAAACGACTCTTACTGAAGGATGGAATTCTCTGCAAGGCGGTGATCTTCACAAGGCCCATACCGCATTCACCCTGGCATTAGACCAGAATCCCCTGAATGTTGAAGCCTATCAAGGTCTCGCTCAAATAGCGCTTCTTAGGGGTGAACTTGCGGAAGCGGAAAAGCTAATTGACACAGCGCATTTCATCGGGGGCGATTCGGCCAGGGTATTCTTCACTGCTGCGGAGATCGCACTCGAGCAAGGAGAGTCACAAGCTGCTGCAAACTTCGTCCTACAAGGCTTCCATCAGATCTTGGAGCATTCCAACTCCTGGTTTTTCTATGCACGCACGTATGGGAGTTTTTTCCCTGAACCAGATCTGGTGCCTCAACTTTACCGATTAAATCTCAGTGAAAAAAACCTAATGATGGTATCAATTATCATTGATTATCTCCATGAACAAGGTAATTACGAGGAAGCCGCCTTCATTGAGATGAAATTGTCTGAGGAAGGGTATATCGACTGAAGTCAGGGACGCAGTCGAACGGAATCATTAATTTGGATATTCTTGGGTACATATGCAGCCAAACCAGCCAATGCAGGTGAAACGCAGCCATCTTGTCTATCCATCTATTGCCCGATCATCAACTCCAGCGTATGATTGCCTAACATGACCGATCCAAAAATTGCAATAACACGAGTCCCATCTCCAGAACATGCTTTCCCGGGACACCCAGAAAGTCCCGGGCGTTTTCGGTTTTTTGACCAACTTCAGGACAGCCCTATCTCTGACTCGTTGGTCATCATCGATCCTGAACCTCTTACACCTGACAAACTTGAAAGTGTACACACGGAGCAATATATCCAGTCGGTAGAGGAAGCTGTAGGACGTGCACCGACCTACCTTGACTACGGGGACACCTATGCTACCCCCTCATCATTTAGAGCTGCACTCAATGCCGCTGGGGGGACGCTCTCTGTTCTAGACCAGATACTTGACGGAACTGCGAATACCGGTTTTGCGCTCGTCCGACCACCCGGGCACCACGCGACGCAGTCCCAGGCAATGGGATTCTGCCTTTTCAACAACATCGCTATCGCCGCAAGGCACGCACAAATCCGTGGTATCGACCGGGTGATGATCGTCGATTTCGACGTGCACCATGGCAACGGCACTCAGGAAATTTTTAATACCGACCCGAGTGTTTTATATTTCTCCACACATCAATGGGGTATTTATCCTGGCACCGGCCATCAAAAGGAAATCGGTCACGGAGATGGGGAAGGATCAATCATCAACGTCCCCCTCCCCGCTCGCGCTGGAGATCAATCATTTGAGCGAGTCTGGGAGGAGATACTCCCTGCAGCTGTTGAGCGTTTTTTACCGAACATCATCCTGGTCTCAGCAGGATTCGACGCCCATTGGGATGATCCACTTGCCGGCCTTCAATTAACAACGTCGGGCTATCATCGATTAAGCAGCCGCCTGCTTGAATTGGCTGGCCGATTCTGTGAAAACCGAATGCTTTTCGTGCTTGAAGGCGGATATGCACCCGAGACACTCGCGGATAACGTAAAAGCGTGTCTACACGCCCTAGCGCACAAACCGATAAACGAAGACCGGCTCGGCCCTGCACCTTACGATGAGCCATCCGTTAAAAAACTTGTCGAAGGGATTCGGGAAATCCACGAGCTTTAACACTTTAAGGTGACGTTTCCCTCTGGCACGTTTCTTGTTACAAAGTTAGAATGATTTGGGTGGGTCTATGATATGCGAGTAGGATATGGTGTTCCTTCTTGCACAATAAGAATAGATAAGGCATACTTTTGGTGAGGTTCTGCAATGGCAGAAATGGACTTACGCGCATATATAAAAGAAATTGATGACCTTATAGAACGTAATCAGTTGGATGAGGCTATCGCACACTGCCGCCATATCCTTCAGATTTACCCAAAACATCTCGGTTCCTACCGCTTACTAGGAAAAGCCTACCTCGAAGCGAAGAGATTCGGAGACGCCGCCGATATTTTTCAACGCGTTCTCTCTGCAATCCCCGATGATTTTGTCTCTCACATCGGCATGGCCATTGTGCGGGAAGATGAGGGTAATCTCGACTCTGCAATCTGGCATATGGAGCGGGCCTTCGAAACCAATCCGGCGAACCCTGCAATTCGACAAGAGCTCTCTCGCTTAATAGGTCGTCGAGATGGCCTCGAACCACACAAGATACGCCTTACCCGTGGGGCACTCGCCCGTCAATATGCGCAAGGAGAACTATACTTGCAGGCAATTGCTGAGCTCCGCTCCGCACTCGGCGAAGACCCCGCCCGCCCTGATCTCGAGGTCCTGCTGGGAAAGATGTATTGGCGAGCGGATCAACACGCGGAGGCAAAGGATGTCTTCAGCCAAATCCTGGAGAAGCTCCCATACTGCCTTAATGCTAATCGCTACATGGCTGCAATACTCCACGAGGAAGATAATAACGCGGATGCCGCAAGATATCATCGGCATTTAGCGGCGCTGGACCCGTACTTCGCATTTCTTGAAAGCGCAACCGCCGACCCAAAGACAATCGACGCAAAAGCCGTTCGTATTGAGCGGTCGGGCTGGGTTCCTGGTCAACCACTTCCAACTGCCGATTCTGGCCCACCAGAATGGGTTGAATCCCTTGGTGTAGATTTAAGTGAACCGGCGCCTGCCCCACTTGAAGCTGATGACACTCCCTCATGGATGGCAGAGATCGATCAAGGTACAACACCCTTAAGCACTCCACCAGCAGTATCAACAGACGCTCTCCAAACCGGTCCAGAAGATGAAATTCCTGAGTGGATGGAGGAAGCTGGATGGGTTCCGTCCAGCGGTGAGGTAGAAGAAGCTCCTATTTCCTTCTCGGATGCCGAACTCGAATCTATCGGTACTGGGGATACTAATGAGGAGACCGGTGAACTCGCCCCCGCGGATATTCCGGGTTGGGTCCAGGAAATCGCCCCCGAGAATCCTGATGAATCCCTTGAAGCTGACGAACCGGCACCGGCTCCAGTGGGTAAAGCAGAATTTATGCCCGACTGGCTCTCTGATATCGCCTCTGACGCTGAGCAGATCACACCTGACCCGATACCTTCATCTACGGATGAGCCACTTGAAGTGGCTGAACCCGTCTTGAGTGCCGGTCCGCCAAGCGGTGTGGAAAGTGCCGAACAAGATCTTATCGCCGAGGATGATGCTCCTGAGATACCCACTTGGATTGATCCGCAAGCGCCAGGCGCAACATCCACCATTATCACCTGGCTCGACGACCGCCCAAATAAGGATGCAGAACCTGATAAAGCAGAACTCCCAATAGACGCAGTAGAAGAAACCACTGAAGACGCCCTTGCTGAGGCGGATGTCCCCTCATGGCTGGACGAGATCGCAGAAGGGG
>CAYLOO010000077.1:0-8516 GCA_964385355.1 uncultured Anaerolineaceae bacterium | reverse complement strand
ATGAAGTCCCTGGGTTCGAAACTGAAGCCCCAGAGCCAGAACCCGAAAGCCCCTCATGGCTGGACGAGATCGCAGAAGGGGATGAAGTCCCTGGGTTCGAAACTGAAGCCCCAGAGCCAGAACCCGAAAGCCCCTCCTGGCTTGCCGGTTTAGCAGAAGCAGCATCACAGCAAGACATTGGATCTGAGCCAACTGTCGCTGATGAAACACCGGCAGGGCCAGAGGAAGAGGCTACGCCTGAGTGGCTTGAAGGGATCAGTGAACTGGAAGATGAGCCTGCCCCTGTACTCTCTAGCGATGAAGCACCAGATTGGCTGCAAGGCATCGCTGAACCCGAAGCGGTCGAAGCCGCTATGAGCCCAACAGAAGATCCAGAAATCAAACCTCCTGATTGGGTCTCTGAGGCCGAGGAACCGGCTGTTGAAGCAGCACAACCACGGGATGATGTCCCGGACTGGTTGACTGGCATCGCGGATTCGGTGGTTGAGATGACTGTCGACGAGGAATTTCTAGCAGAAGCAGATCCAGAACCTACAGACAGGGCTGCAGACGTGCCTGGTGAGGCGCCTGACTGGCTGCATGAGTTTGCCGACTCAGCTGAGGAAATCCCGGATATTGTGAGCAAAGATGATGAACCTGAGATCGACATACTATCTCTCCAGCAACTTGAGGAAGAGATTGGCGCTCATGCAATTGAAACATCTCCACCTGATACCCTAGGTGTCAGCGATGAAGTTGACGATGATGAAGTCTTCCGGTGGCTGGAGGATCTTGCTGAGACTCAAGAAACTGAGGAAAGCAAGCAGGTAACCCCTCCCACAGAGGTTGAAGCGACTCGGGAACCATCTCCGACGATCAGTGAAGCGGTTCCTCCTGAAGAAGCTGGTGAGAGTTTGCAATGGCTTGAGGATCTCGCCTCACAGCGAGGCATGGATGTAGATATCGCGACAACTGTCCCTGACGGATTACCTGCTGAGACGCTTGTCTCGAAGCCTCCCCCGGTTCCAACCGAGGAAATCGACGCCGTCAGCGACGTTGCTCCCGACGATGAGACCATCGTCGCGGCGATTGCTGAGGACACACTTCAAGAAGAGCCTATGCCGGAAATACCCGGGTGGCTCGATGAAGCAACGTCTGCCGCCGAGGCGGTACCCCCTGAACCGGTAATTGAAGCTGCCCCTCCAATAACCAAAGAGGAAATTCATCCTCCGGAACCAACCCCAGTCGAGGCTGCACCTGTCGTTGAACTCACTCCTGCCCCTGAACCAATCGAGGAGGTTATTCACACGCCAGAAGCTGCTCCTCACATCCCGGCTGCTGAGAAAGCCCCTCCGGAAGCCGAGAAGGTAGTACCTGCCGTGGAAGTTGCACCATCGAAATATAAGGAACCTGCTTCGCAATTACTCCAGGGCGCACGCAAGGCCCTCACAGCTGGCGATGCCGGGCGAGCCTTATCGGATTATAAGAAGTTGATCGAGAGAAAACAGGATCTCGAAACGGTGATCGGCGACTTGGAGCAAGCGCTGGAGCGCTACCCGAACCTGCCTACGATGTGGCAAGCCTTGGGGGATGCCTACATGAAAGCAGATCAACTCCAAGAGGCGATCAAAGCATATCAACGAGGTATGGAGGTCGCTTAATCACCGCCATCTCTCAAACCTTTAAACCGAACTCGGGGTCTCCCCGAGTTCACATTTTATGGAGGTAATCTTGGAGCAAACTCTTGTCTTAATAAAACCGGATGGCGTTCAACGTGGTCTCATCGGTGAGGTCATTCACCGCTTAGAGAACCGTGGTCTCCGACTGGTCGCTGCGAATTTTCAACAAATCTCGAAAGATTTCGCAGAACTTCATTACGCTATTCATAAAGGTAAACCCTTTTACGATGGATTAATTGAATACATCACCTCCGGACCCGTGATGGCGATGGTTTGGGAGGGTCCCAATGCGATCCTAGCGGTTCGACAGACAATGGGGGCTACAAAACCTACGGAAGCCGCCCCAGGCTCACTCAGGCACGATTTTGCCCTTGAAGTGGGAAGAAACCTTACCCATGCATCCGACTCTTCTGAGACAGCTCGAGCGGAGATCGAACTTTGGTTTACGGCTGATGATTTGGTCAAGTGGGATCGTGATATTGACCGCTGGGTATTCGAAGCCTAACAATACACTCACTTCACACCCAAATATCCACTTGGAGATCGCTTAGCTTGCGCCACTCGAAATCCTGAACGGTGCGGGGGTATCAGCTGCGAGCTGAGTCCCTACTCTTCGTGGCGTTGAAGGTCCCTGGACATACCCACATGGCGGAGAAGCTTGCTACTCGAATTGCCTTCCATCGAGATTCACAACTTGCCCGGGAGTTCTACGCCTGGCGGCGTGAACTCATCGCTACTTGTAAGCCAAACCAAGCGTATTTGACCTTCGATTTCACCCTGACCACACAGAATGTCCACAGTCTCCACACAGCAGCCGGCGTCGGCGAGATGTACGATGTCAAGCTATTCGAGATCAACACAAAAGAAACGCCGATCTCCGGCATCGGCGATCAGCTCTATCGGTAAAAAACGGCAATTGGACTTCAGGAATGGTGGGCTGATTGACAGAACAACTAGAAGTGCCTATTGCATATGCAGAAGCACTCTGCCTTCTTTCCAGAGATCCTCAAGTGCATAATATTCCCGCACAGCGGGGGAGAAGATATGGATGACGACATCTCCATAATCGATCAGGGTCCAACCTACTCCCTCCTTACCCTCGACACTCTGTGCCTGGATGGAATGGTTTTTCTTGAGGGAGACCTGTACATCGTCGGAGAGTGCACGGAGCATCCTTTCACTCGTCCCAGAGCAAATTACGAAGTAATCGGTAAAAGAACAGACGCCGATAAGATCGAGAAGGAGGATGTTCTCACCCTTCTTCTTGTCGAGCGTATCCACGATGCTGTGAGCAAGGTCTAATGCGTTCTCTATCGCCGCCTCCTAGGACTTTATTTTTCCAGGGTTTCTTCTAACACCAATTCTACTGCTTCTACAGGTGTTTCTACAATTTGTATTGGTGTTCGACTCCCGTCTGCACAAAGCGGATCCCACGTTCTCAAACCCACAACCTGCTTCCCCATCTTGAGCGCGAAAGCAATCTCTGAGAGAGTACCAAACCTGCCACCGATCGCGATCACAGCCTTGCCTGCCCGGGAGACGATCACGTTTCTCCCCTCCCCAAGCCCTGTGGGAATAGCGATCGTTAAAAACCGATTCCCCTCATCCAAGGTTAATCCCGGGAGTATTCCTATCGTGATCCCTCCAGCTTCTTGAGCGCCACGGCATACAGCTTCCATTACACCCCCTCGCCCGCCGCAGATTACAGCAATGTCGTTGGATGCAAGCAGTCTGCCCACGCTCTCAGCCGCATGGGCTTCCCATTCAGAACACTCACTAGGTCCGATCACGCTGATAAGTGTTTTTCTTGTCATCTGTCGCCTTTTCTCCCTAAAGGATATTTGCCCAGTGTGGAATACTCGGCTCCTGAAGGTTTTAAAATACTTTCTATGAGGTGGATTTCTCTAACCTCAAACTGCCCAATCTGCCCTACGACGAACTTGTTTACTGTATCCTGGAGTTGGCTTAGATCGGACTCTGAAACATTGCGTCTTACTCGTCCCAGGGTGAGGTGCGGGTGAAATGGCCTTCCCTCTTTCCCAAATCCTAAGGGAACTAGTTTCTCGTTGATCGAGGAGTGCACCTGCGCGAGCGTACCCTTATCCTCAGTGATTCCAATCCACAAAACTCTTGGTCTACGGCGATTCGGAAAACAACCGAACCCGCCAACGCGCAATTTGCAGGTTGGATGCCTTTCGACCTCTCTTTTCAGGGTTTGTCGGACCTCTCCGAGGGTATCATTGGAGATCTCGCCCAGGAATTTTAGCGTTAGATGGATCCCCTCGGACCGCACCCAGCGCACAGATTCACTCTTGATGAGAGCTCGCAGTCGATCGATCTCCACCTGAAGATTCTGCTTTAACTCCATAGGCATTTTCACAGCAATAAACGCCCGCATTATATCCATGTTTTACCTGAAACTCTCCTACCCGTCAAAGCCAGATTTATTAGAACAATGCCGGCTCCTGTGGAATGTTGCGCTGCGATCCTCTCTTACGGGTGTGGCTATACGCAATTTTCCTGTGTGCAGAACAAACTTTCTTTATGCCAATAAATGGGTTCTCCTATTGATCCATTCACGTTCAATAGGTAAAATGGCGTTATGGTGCAAAAGCTCAAGAGGAGGGATTTTTTAAAGCTGACAGGTCTCACTGCCGGTGTTTCCGTTATTAAACCCCCTCCACCAACTTTATTTATGAAACCTTACGGCCTCGGACGGGTCGCGGATACCTGGATTGGGCTTTATAAAGAGCCGAACTTCAGCGCCCCTCTGCTGACAAACATCCATCGAGATACCCTGCTAACTTTGCTAAAACGCGAAGTCACCGATGAAGGTCCGCCCCACAATCCCCTTTGGTATCGTGTCCCCGACGGTTATGTTCACTCAGGGAAAATCCAGCAGGTAAAATGGAATACGCAGGCACCCTGGAGAATGATTCCCGAGACCGGCGCCCTTTTTGAAGTCGCTGTCCCATACACACGGAGTTACCGCGAGGCTGATCCGGAATCAGATCCTTTATATCGCCTCTACTATCAATCGATTGCATGGGTTGAGGCACTTGTAGAAGGCGCGGACGGTCGTCTGTGGTACCAATTACTCGATGACCTGCTCAAGATCAACTATTTCGTACGCGCTGAACATCTGCGCCGAATTCACCCAGAAGAGCTCGAGCCACTATCCACCGAGGTGCCTGCAGTCGCTAAACGTGTCGACATCTCGCTCGCTCATCAGGAGTTAATGGCCTACGAGTACGACCGCCTGGTATTGCGAACAAGAATCGCGAGCGGGACCCCGAGTTCCCGTTCCCGCCTTAATGGAATCCCGACGGCAACGCCACGGGGTCATTTTTACATCACCCAGAAAATGCCTCTCCGCCATATGGGGGACGGACACATCACTGCAAACCTCGATGCTTATGAACTTCCTGGCGTACCCTGGGTATCCTACTTTACCAACACAGGCGTAGCCTTCCACGGCACATATTGGCATTGCGATTACGGACGACCTCAGAGTCATGGTTGTATCAACATGCGCCCTGAGGAAGCGAAATGGCTCTTCCGCTGGTCCACGCCTATCATCGAAGCGGATACCATCTTAGAAACGGGGCATGGGACATCCGTGTATATCTATTGACCAAGTTTTAATCCAACAGAAAGGGAGTCTTACCAGAGAGGACAGTACTGACGAGGTTTTCCTGCAATACGGTTATCGCTTTCCATTCTCCCCCTTCACTCGGTCGAAAAGATCCCCGAGCTTCCCTGTCTCACCATATCCACTTGCCCCATGGCTGATCGCTGCTTGCCCTTCTTCATCCGTGAGCGCATCCGCGATGACATAGATCTCCATCTCCTCCGGTATCTGCCGCAGCTGCTTGATCAACCAATAATCTCGCTCCTGAGCAAGCCGCGCATTGGTTAGGACCAACCCAATCCGCACGCGTTCAGCTAAAGCAACCGCCTCCCCCACTGAGCGCGCTTCAACAACGGGATACCCAAAAGCCTGGATACGGAGGATCGTATTCTCCCGCAGAACATCATCCGGTTCGACGATGAGCACTCTAGAAGCTGGATGAATGCCGCCGTGCAGCGCAGTATGAATCGTCGCCAGGAGAGCGCCCGTACCCTCTGCCCGGAAGAGAAAACTCGCCGTTCCCATCTGAACCTCACCTTCGGGTCCGGGATACGTGGTAAGAAACAGGACGGGTATTTCTTGAGTGCGACGGTCCCCTTTCAACAGAATGGCCAGATCGAATGCCGAAGGAGTCCGTGCACTAAGATCAAGGATGATCAGATCGGGTTTCTCAGCCAGCGCCAACGTAGTGACATCCTCTGCATTAAAGGACACAAGGACGCGATATCCTGCCCCCACAAGATCATTCGATAAGAGATCGCGTAAGCCTGTATCTTCGACGAAAATAAGAAGAGAGTTCGCATTCTGTGAACCTTCCGGAATGTGCGTTTCAACCGCCCGGCGAATTTCGGAGACATCAGTCCTGGGCTCGATTGCTGCTTTGAGCGGCATAGCAATCCAGAGTTGGATGCCCGAGCCAATCGTGGTCTCTTGCCAAATTTGACCATGAAATCCTTCGATTGCACCCCTGCTTTTCTCGATCTTGATTTCTACAGGCTCAAGGAGAGCAGAGTCGCCATTTACCTCAGTTTCAGCAAAAGGGGCTTCAATATCTGAGATGGAGAGTAGCATCCATGGACCGGTACGCAACGTCTCGCCGGACACTTCATTCTGTGAGAGATGATCGAGTGATGGACTGCCGCCAGGAGCAATCTGTGCCCGTATGCGCACTTCCGTACGCACGGTTCCGGCGATTACTTGTGAGAGCAGATTACCTAACGTGCTTACCAGAATGGTTTCGTCAGCAATCATAGCCGGCAAATGCGCCGGGAATTCCGCAATCACCGACACCGGTCTATCCCCGGCGGTCTCCGAAATCGAAGCTATCGCTTTATCAATTGTTTTTTGGATATACACCCAATCGGACATATCTAAATCCAGCCACTGTCAAGTGCACTGTAATTTTAACTAACCGAATCACCATTCTACTCTACTCGAAAATTCGACCAACGCACCTTGCGAAATAATAACAAATTGGACACTGGCGTCACAGCATTGTAGAATCCATTTCATGGAAGCTCAAGTAGCAGCTGTAAAAGTCGGCAAATACGCAACTTCAGAGAGTGGTGACACACTTGAAATGACCGAAAGACCTGGTGGAGGGTTATCCTTCGTTCTGGTTGACGGTCAACGCTCCGGCAAATCCGCAAAGTTGATCGCAAACGTTGTCGCCCGGAAAGCAATCAGCCTTCTCGCCGAGGGTGTACGTGATGGCGCCGCTGCACGCGCCGCCTCAGATTACCTGCGCACCTACCGCTCCGGGAAGGTCATGGCGACTCTAAATATCCTCTCCATCGATTTATCAAGCCAGACGATGGTGGTCACACGCAACAATCATGCACCTGCAATTCTTATTGAGGACCAACAGATCCGGGTTCTCGATGAGCGTGTCGATCCGGTCGGAATCCGGCAAGGGATCCGTCCATCGATCACCGAAACTCCGCTCAAAGCCGGTCTGGCAGCGATAATTTTCACCGATGGTTTAATGCACGCAGGTGCGCGCTCAGGTACCGCCTTCGACGTACTCGCGTTTGTACGAATGCTCTATGAGCAGGGTCCGCCAAATCCGAAGGAATGGGCAGATCGTTTACTCAAGCGTGCGGTCGAACTCGATCAGGGACGTCCAGCGGATGATATTAGCGTTCTCATTGCCGCAGCGCTGCCCCGAGATGGTAATGGTGAAACTCGTCGACTGCTGGCACGTATGCCGCTCTGAGCATGCATATTCCGGATGTCAGACCATCCTCCAAGGATCCCCTTATTGGCATCGTCGGGCCCTGCGGAGCCGGCAAGACGACCTTAGCGGACGGTCTGCGAGCAGCAGGTTTCAATGCCCATCCGATCGCCCAGGAGCACTCCTTCGTGCCAGAGATGTGGCGTTTGATCTCCAACCCGGCGCTGCTCATTTTCCTGGATGCAAGCTACGAGGTCTGTACGCAGCGGAAACGACTCGATTGGCGCAGAGAGGAATACGAGGAGGAGCTGCAGCGGTTGAGACATGCACGCCGGGAATGCGATCATTATCTGAACTCTGATACCCTGGACGCAGGCCAAGTCCTTCAGCAGGTTCTCTTCCACATCATGAACAAGCCGCCCATTGTGGGTGTATAATTCTCCTATGCCAGCCAGTGACACACATGGCTGGTTTTGCTTGAGAAGAGGAGGACAGATAGCCCATGAGAGTAAGCCAAGGTAGACGCCTGATCTTCATCGTCATCCTGATCGCAGCCGCCCTGTGGGTGGTTTGGCCGGGTAACCCGGGCATCCACCTCGGGTCATACAATCGAGATATTCGCGTGGTGCGCGGTCTCGACTTACAAGGCGGCCTGCGAGTATTGCTCGAAGCCGACCTGCCCCCTGAAACAGAAGTCACAAGCGAGCAGATGCAGACCGCGCGCGACATTATCGACAAGCGTGTGAACGGCCTTGGACTGACCGAACCGCTAATCCAGATTGCCGGCGGACGACGGATCCTGGTTGAACTCCCCGGGATCGGCGATCCCCAGCAGGCGGTCAATATCATCAAAGAGACCGGGCTGCTCGAGTTCATTCAAATGACGCGCACCGATCAAGCGACGACTCGCATTGGTCAGGTAGTACGAACTGATTTTGAGACCGCATCTATCATCCATACCCAACCCTCTGTCCCGGCCAATGCAGGCGGCCTAACTCCGAGTTCTGCTGTAACGACGGAACCACGCGCTAGCGCTTCCCCCACGGTATCCGCA
>CAYLOO010000076.1:0-13101 GCA_964385355.1 uncultured Anaerolineaceae bacterium | reverse complement strand
TGTGTAGAAGATCTCCAAATTGAGCAGCTCATCTCGCATTCTTCCATTGAATGATGAGATAGGATTGTGAAGAAACTCTCTTCTTTGAAGGAACAAGAATTGGTAATCCAAGACGAGTTATCGGTATTACACGTGCCCCTCGAGTTGGAGACAATCATTGAATTCACACGTGCGATCAAGCATCGCTTAGAAAGCGACACATACCTTACTTCTCAAGATAAGCGAGCGATACTCGATTCTTTGCAAATTAAAGTTCTTATCGACGGACAGCGAAAATTGGCCATCGACGGTTTGCTTGACATATCAAATGACGGGTTATTGAGCCAACCATGGTGAAGGAGGGCATCCCGCGCGTGGTGTCCACTTCAACTTCCACGATCTCCCCCTCCAGCCCAACGACGGCTGCAGCGTGGACCTTTGCGAGCATAGCTCCAGTCTACGTGTTCAAAGGGAAAAGGTCAAATTTCTAGAAGAAAAGCGCCGATAGATTCCTACTTCGAAGCGTCGTGGGCAATTAAACGCTCAACCCAGGAATGTTGTAGTCGAGTGCAGCTCACTGCGTTTGTGCGAAAAAAGCCTCGGCTTGCGCTATATACTCGCGGACATAAGCGCGGTCCCACGCCAGGGAGAGGAACATACGCAGCGCCTCGGAGCTTCTCATATGCTCGCCTTGATCCAAGTCACACACCCCAAGTATGAAATACGCGAGATCATATTTTGGCGAGAGTTCGACTGCTTTCTGCGCGCTTTGCAGAGCACCTTCGACATCACCCAGGCTGCGCTGAGCGAAAGCTTTATACGTGAAAACTGCACTATCGTATGGGTTTAGCTCCTCAGCCTTTTCCGCTGCCGCCAACGCCTCCTGCAAAGCGCCCTGATGAAAGTAAACAAAGCTCATTTCACGATAGGCTAACCAATCACCAGGGTCGAGATCTTTGGCGATGTTGATTTCAGCCAGCGCCTGATCGAGGTCTTGCTTCTGAACGAAGATGTAACTCCTTGCCAGGTGGGCTCCAACCGGATCTGTGTCACGGGCGACGACCGATTCGAGAGAATCACGGGCCCTATCGAAATCCTGCATTGCAGCATAGACATAGCTCAGCGTGAGTGCAGCCTGGTCGTTTTCCGGAAAGTACTCAACCGCCTTTAAAAGCAAGTCTTCAGCCCGCGCAAACTCAAGGCGATCCCAATAGGCACTTGCGAGAAGCATGAGGCTGTAAAGATCTTCCGGCTGAAGGTCTTCAGCCCAGGCCAGTTCTCGTTCTTCCAAGGTCGAATCATCCAACTGATGATAGGCCATAACCAGCAGCGCGTGCGGCGCCCCCCAATCAGGCGCGAGCGCTATCAGATCATTCGCTTTCTCAACTGCCTTCTCAAATTCCGCCATATAGAAATAGGTCAATGCTAAATCCATATGCGCAGCTTGCAGTTCCCAATCCTGGAGGATTGCCTCTTGATAATAGGCAAGTGCCGACTCAAGGTCTCCTTCATCGAACGCCAGGTTCCCCAATCCGTAGTTCGCTTGCGCCATGAGATAGGGTTCAGGTCTTAGTTCAACTGCGGCCTCGAATTCCTGACGTGCAGCCTCGTCCTCGTTCTGGCTCATATAGATATAAGCCAGCCCCAGAACGGGATCAGCCCAGGTACTATCAATCCGGCGCGCCTCCTCAAATTCAGAAACCGCCCCTTCGAGATCCCCCATCGAGTACAAAACCCAACCCAGGCTCGCATGTGGCCCTGGAAGATGGGGGGCTGATTGGATCGCGTTTTGGAATTCCACTGCCGCTCTATCTAAATCCCCCTCTGCGAAGAGCAAATCACCACGCTCAATATGCGCAACCGCCTCCGGATTACCTCGTAAGGCAACCCCTCGTCCCCCAAAAAGAGCTGCCAGCAATAACAAGCCAACCACAATCCCGGCGATCGATCCCCAGATATTGAGCGTAGGTCTCTCATCTTCAATCGCCGTTTCTCCCTGCAGCAATTCGAGACGCACCAGCCAGTTGACGATTTCACGCACGGAGGACAGGCTTATCCAGAGAAAATAGACACCACCTACGATTAGGATGAGCAGGTAAATCCAGTCGGTCAGCAAACCCGATTGGATCGATTCGAGTAGATACCACAACCCTCCTTGAGTGAACACTGCGCCGGTCGTGAGAATAAAATCGATAAATGAATCAAACTGCAAACCCCCGAAGACTGCCCCGAGATAATCGCCGAATAGCTGACCCTGCGGTATGCCATAGAAGACGATGAGTACGGCGACAGCAGCAAAGACCAATGAGAGCATCATCTCTTGGAGCCGGGTTTTTTCAATCACCCATTGCAAGACTTCAAAAAGAACAAGTCCGCCCAGGAAGATCAAGGCAACCAGCGGAACCCAGCTCAAGATCGCCAGGATTATGTTGACCTCGACACCGAGAACCAAACCTATAAGAGTGGTAATGAAGTGATCTAGGAGCCCGATTGAGAGTCCGATTAAGATGCTGGCGCCCAGACCAAAGACAAATGGCCAGGGCGAGATGGGCGGGGTTTCAGCGATCGAGAGTGGATAACGATTGTACAACTCCTGGAGCTGCTGGCGTATACCTGCATCCTCCTTGAGTTTGAGCGCTTCTTCGAGAATCCGGATCGCTGCTAGCGGGTCCCCGGTATTAAGCGTATCCTGTGCAAGTCGCTGCAGAAGCTGGGCATTCTCTTCTATTGGTTGAATTCCCCCTTTCGCTAGACTTATAAGCGCCATCGGCGTGTATACAAAACCCCGCGGGATCCCAACCCATCCAGTCAGCGCTGTGATCAGGCTGGCTAACACGCGGCGCTCATTTCGATGCCGCGAGCACCACAACCCTGTCCACGCTCTTCGGAAGGTTACAACAAGCAGACTTACGACATAGGGCAGGACTACAAATCGCAGCGTCTCATCCTGGCGCCCGCAAATCTCACAGGCGGGAATAAACCCCGGATCATCTGCGAAAGATTGCGGTGGAGCAGGATCTAACCCAGACGCAAAAGTCTCATCGCTCATGTTCGCCCTCTCCTTCTCTTTGTAAGTCTATCTGATTCAGTTGGGTTGATTTCATTCTAAGGATGGGAGCGCTCAGAATGACAACCCACCACAACCTCTGTCACCGCAAACAAGATGGAACCCTCTCAAGCCAATCTTCACACTCAATCATAGGATCAATCACAAGGAAATTCAATCATACTCGCGGGAGATGACACCACTCGTGGGGATAAAACATCAAATCCGATTGTGAACTTCTTAGGTTTTCACGTTGAAATGGAGAAAACGAAGGAGAAATGTCTTTCATCGATCAACGGTAATGTGGATGGGGGTTGATGATGTCGCCGTAGCGCGCACACAGGAATTGGAAGGGCACACCCGAGAGTGCGCCCGTTTCTTAAAACAACTGTCCTTCTTTGTCCGGAAGGGGTCGTCCTAATAGGACGCCCGCAGATGAAGAATCAGGATATGGAAAATCTCATTTTCAAGATCTTCAATAACTCAGTCACACGGCGGCTGAGTGGCCGAAAAGTGGTTTGCACAACAACATCAGGTCCTAAGCCAATTGAGAGAAACCGTTTTCCATCCAGTGCAACCAGGAGCAATTGGCGCTCAGAGCCGGCTACGGTGGAATAACGAAACTCCTCCGCGTTGATTTCACCCAGAACGCGTATAGAGGTGAGAGCTAAAGCGGCTGTCATCGCTGAGATCTGATCGACATTCACAGGCGGCTGAGATGGAACACAAGCCACCAGCAAACCATCGTCGTCCACCAGGGCAACCCAGAGTGGATCCGGGAGCTCCTGTGCTATTGTTTCCAATACACGTATCAACTCCGATTGTCTTGTGACCATATCCACTCCCATTAGCTTTCGGTCTCGAGAGCCTCTACATTATCGCCAATAACGCCTCTTGACAAGCTGCAACCCGATCTCGAATGAACCCTTTATAAGTTTGCCTTGAAACCCCTTTAGGATACAATCCCGAAACAATGGAAAAAGTATCCCTCCATAGGCGCCCCTTCTTCATCTTGTTTGTCTGCACGCTGCTTGCGGTCGCCCTTACTGTGACTCTCTTTCGACGTGTCGCGGATCCTCAACTTCCGCGATTGGTATACACGCTCGTCCTTCTCCTGGCAATCCCGGCACTCCTCAGTTTGATTGCCTTCACGATACGATTCGGTATTTCCTCTACAGCCGGTCCCAGAACAACCTTGCTCGCAGTGTTAAGATTGATCATCCTCCTCGCCTGGCTAACGGCTCATATTCAATTTATCAGCCCCGGAGAGGAAACAACAACCCTTCGTTCCGTTCTTATTTTACTAGACTTGGCCCTGATAACATTAATCCCATTCCTCGCACTTACTTCTCAATTCATCCTGCCTGTCAGTTCCATCCAAGAACGACTCGATTCCTTTCTCCGTCTGCTTGGGCATGCTCTGGGCGAACGCGGACCGGTCTCTTTCGTTCGCGACGGTGCAGTTATCGAGGCTATCGGCGAGCGTACCCGAGGAGGCTCCGGTGTCATCCTCATTGATTACGCAAGCGCGGCGGTCTTGAGAACAGATACGGCGTTCACACGAGCTGCCGGACCTGGAATCGTATTCACAGAACCTGGTGAATGGCTTGCGGAGGCCGTCGACCTACGTCGTCAGGAATTACATATTCAGGGTTCAACCCCCGCCACTGGAAAGAATCACTCCCCAGAGAGCCTCAATTCGATGGCAGTCACACAAGATGGAATTTCCGTATCCGCGGATCTTTCCATCACCTTCATGCTCGACCCTGGCCACACACTTGAACCGCGGGAAGGACGAACGGCTGACGCCCCTCCCTATGAGGTCAACTTGGATGCGATCGAGCGTGCCGTCTATGGGCATGCCTTCGGTGAATACGATGAGGTTTCATGGAAGGATATGCCGCTGCTTCTCTTTATTGATCTCTGGCGTGAGGAAATGAAGCAATGGACCCTCAACGCCTTGATTGAGGGAGATAAAACTCAGCCCCCCCCGTTGAAGCGAATTGCCAGCGCCATCTTCGCGCGACTTGCCCCTTCAACGGAAACTGCACCGTCAGGGCAAGAAGGAGAAAGCCCAGATACACCCCGCGAGTTAGAGATTCTCATTTCGCGTGGTATCCGGGTGCTAGACTTAAAAGTGACGGATTTGCAGTTGCCCCCGGAAATTCAAAATGAGCGCAACTTGCAGTGGCGCGAATCCTGGGCAGGCGAAGTTCAGGAAGCCCTGCGGGAAGCAACCGAAAGACTTCGAAAAAATCGCAATCTGGGTGAAGCAGAAGTGAATAACCTTTTATTCCATGAATTAACTTCCACACTCCGCTACCAGCTCGAAGCGGACAACCATCCAGGTCTAAGTGAAACACTCGCGATGGTTCTCGCAGATGCAGTCAACCTTTATGGGCAAAGTGATATGCTGCCCGAAAGTAGCGGGATGTTACATGAACTGGATCAAATCGCGGGCAGGCTCACGGGCAGTGATTAGGGAGCGTAATACGGATGGATAGTAGCATGAAGAACTCTGCATCAAACCGGCTCCTTGAAATTTTAAAAGCGACCTCGCGGAGCGCTATCCAACTCATTCTCGGGAGAGACCTCACCGCATCAATGATCCGTCTTTTCCTAACAGGTACTTTATTCACCTTGTTCTGGTTAGTGCTGATCGTCGCATTCGACTTCCCAGGCCAAATCCCGTTCATCTTACTCCAGTCACTGCCACCTTTCCTTTACCCCATTCTCAACATCATAACCACCTTCCTGAATCCACAGGTCCTTCTTTATCTCATTCCAGTCTTGTTTGGTCTTAGCATCGGGATCATCTTGAGCAGCAGATACCTGGCCGGTCTTTTTGAGCTTGAATCGCTCTGGATCGCGATCCGCTATCTTCTCGCTTCCTTCTTCGGATGGAACTACCCTCGCCTGAAGATCGACCGTGGTGATATAGATCAACTCAATCCCACCAACCCGATCAAGCGAATTGGTGGACCCGGATTCATCCAGACCCACCTTGGTTACGCGGCAACATCAGAAGCCATCGATGGTACGCCCAGGGTTTACGGTCTGGCGATGGACGAGATCGACCCAACCCAAACCGAAGCCGATACTTCAAAGCTACCTCGAGCGCGTTCCACGTACTTCATCCAGGGATTTGAACGTTTACGTGGAGTCGTTGATCTGCGGGATCGCTCGGTGAAAGTCGATGAAATCCGCACCGTAACCCGCGACGGGGTTTTAGCTTATGCGCGTGATGCCCAGATGCTATTCAGAGTCTATAGTGCGGAAAAAGAACGGAGCTTAAAATCCCCCTATCCATTCACCGAGGAAAGCGTTCGCCGCCTTGTCTATGGCCAACCGGTTGTGGAAGGGAAAAGGCGCAGCCCGGATCAAGCGCTGGCGTATGTTCTTCGCCACGAGATGATTGATTTCATCGCTCGCCATACCCTCGAAGAATTCCTCGCTCTGCAGCCATACCGTTCGGTGGTTAATCAACAAACCGGACAGGGAACAGCTATTGGAAATTTCCAGAACGTCCACATCCCTCGCCGGGAATTGACCGAGCATTTCCACACCGATATATTAAGGGAACGGTTACGAAAGCAAGGCTTAGAGCTGGGCTGGGTAGGGGTTGGAACCTGGGAAATCCCGGTAAGCATCCCAGAAGATGCAGGTGGTCCATTCAGCCCAGGTCATACACTGATGACAACCTGGCGTGATCACCAACGCGTACAATTATATACATCGCCCGGGTACATCGAGCGCCAACGGACTCTCCGAAACCGGGAAGTCGCATCAGAACTCCTTCAATCCTGGATCCAGACATGGCGCCATGGAGACCTCCCCGTGGAGCACCGGAGCTACGAACTTCTTGCAAGCGTATTCAGCCAACTCCAACGGACGGAGAAGCGCCTGGAGATCGATTCTGGGAGTGAATGTAAGCCGGAGCTCCAACGTGCCCTGGAATACATAAAGGGGTTGCTTGAACCGAAGATCCTCGGAGACGATGCTTGATGAGTGTGATGCCAACGAGCAAAGGATAAATGCTTGTGATCGGCTCCGCCGGACTGGATCTCGTTGGACAGGCAGAAAAAAACCTTAAACCACGAACATCCAACCCCCGAAAGCTGCGCGTTTCGATGGGAGGGGCGGAGCGCAACGTCGCCGAAAGATGTTGAAGCGAGCTTCTGCAGTCTTCATCGATACTACTCTCCCCGAGAAAACACTTCGGGCGACTTTACGATGAGCTAAGATAATGCCGTCAATACCTGAATGGCTAATCCTTCACCCCGAAGTCTCAGATGCCCTCGTCGAAGGCAAGGCGATCGTGGCTCTTGAATCAACCGTGGTCACTCACGGACTCCCGCGGCCGATCAATTTTGAGCTCGCCCGACAGATGGAGAGGGAAATTCGCCAGGTTGGCGCGGTTCCAGCAACAACTGCATTGTTGAAGGGTGAAGTTCACATCGGTTTATCGGAAAAAGATCTAGAGCGGCTTGCTTTGGATACCGATACCGTCAAAATCGGCGTACGAGACATTGGCCCAGCGAGGGTATCGCGCTCCAGTGGAGGCACGACTGTGGCAGGGACGATGTTCTTGGCAAATAAAGCCGGTATTCCGGTGTTCGCTACAGGCGGGATCGGCGGAGTCCACCATGGACCAAGCGGAGATATATCAGCCGACTTAACCGAACTTGCACGTACACCGGTCGCAGTTGTCTGTTCAGGTGCGAAATCGATCCTGGATCTTCCCAGAACACTCGAGTGGTTGGAGACTTTTAGCGTTCCTGTCATCGGCTGGCAAACGGATACATTCCCAGCATTTTTCACGAGAGAGAGCGACTTACCGATCCAGATTCGGGTAGACACTGTTGGTGAGATGGCAGCTTTAATGCGGGCGATCTGGGAAACACAAATTTCAGGCATCCTGATTTGTGTCCCCTGCCCCAAAGATGCAGCGATCCCGGCGATTCGAATAAACTCAGCTCTGCAGCAAGTTGAGCAGGAAGCTCAAGAACAAGCGCTACGCGGAAAAAATCTTACCCCATTCCTTCTATCTCGTCTGGCGGAGATTACAGAAGGGGCAACCCTGCACGCGAACTTGGCGCTCCTGCGCAATAACGCACACATCGCCGCCGAGATCGCCAAAGCCTCATTATTGAGTCAACAAGATAATTAGTAAGACATATGCTGCAGGAGCAAAAAGAGCCTGCGCTTTAAGATGCACTCGTTAAATCTTGATACGCCGGGATCCGCTTTAGCCGGGTTAATCGTTTAATTAAGGCTGAGCCCGGAGGTTTAGCTCCGAGCGGTGGGCAGTAATGCAAATCCGCTTGGTCTCCCACGTAATTTAGAGGAGGCCCAATAGTTTTTACTCTCGCCTATCTGTTGGCTTTACTCCATTAGAAATGTTCTAAGCGAGCAGCAATGGAAGCGCGGGCTGTCATCCACCCATTCGCAAGCGGACATCGATCGCCTGCGCTCCACTTCCCATCTCGTTTACACGGAGAGGGTTAATTTCCAGCTCTAATACTTGAGGGTTCTCCAGCGCTAGTTGACTGATTCGGAGAAGGCTTTCGATCACCGCTTCTCGATCTACGGCTGGAGTGCTTCGATAGCCTCGCAAGCGTCGACCAGCCCATGTCTGATTGACCATTTCTTCCGCCTCAGTACGGCTCAGCGGAGCGAGGGCGAAAGAGACATCTTTCAACGCCTCGACTTCCGTCCCCCCGGCACCGAACATCAATAGAGGCCCGAATTGCAGGTCGCGCACAAAACCGACGATCACATCCTGCCCTGTCGGGACGTAAGCCTGCACCATAACTCCCTGCACCTCGACTCGCGGAACCGAACTGCGCACACGACGCAAAACGGAACGATAGGCTTCCTCCACTTCTGTAACATTTTCTAAATCCAGTGAGACCGCTCCAGCATCAGATTTATGGGTTAGGTCATATGAATCCGCTTTAAGCGCCACAGGGAAACCTATCTCCTTTGCAGCTCTCGCGGCATCCTCAGCGCTAGTTACATCCTGGTGTTTAGGGATATGTATCCCATAAGCGCTGACGATCCTGGCCGCTATATCCGCGGTCACGAACCCCTCCGCTCCGGCACCTGCTTCTTCCAAGATGGATTCCACTACCACCTGCTTGACATCTTCGAATACGACCACATTTCCAGTTGGCTTAATAAGCTGGGTGGAGCGCTCGTAGAGCACACGCATTGCAGAGGCTGCACGCTCCGGGAATCGATAATCGGGAATGCGTGCGCCCCTGAAGAGCCGGGCGGCATGTGCGATAAGTTCCTCGCCCATTAACGCTATCACTATAGGTTTCGTCGCTGACTGGATCACCGGGATGATTGCGCCTGCGACTTCCGTCGCAGTCGTCACCGGTGGAGGCGGTAGGATCACGATGATTCCATCTACCCCCTCATCCGCAAGCAAAAGGTGCAAGCTGTCGGCGTACTCGCGCGGCCCTGCCCCCGCCAGCATGTCGACGGGATTGTTCAAACTGGCCGCGCGTGGAAGGAACGCCCCCAATTCCTCCCTGGTATGGTCAGTTAATTTCGCCAGCCTTAAACCATTATCATCCAGCGCATCCGCGGCGATAACGCCGGGTCCACCGGCATTGGTGAGCACAGCCATGTTTGGGCCTGATGGCGGTTGACACCACGCTAGAGCTCTCGCCCAGTCGAACATCTCTTCACTATGCCGGGCCCTGATCACTCCTGCCTTACGAAATGCCGCGTCGAAGGCAACATCACGCCCGGCAAGCGCGCCAGTGTGAGACACTACTGCTACCCGCCCCCCCTCAGAGCGTCCAACTTTAATCGCCACGACCGGCACATCCAACGTTACCTTCCTCGCTTGCTGGATGAAGTTCTCTCCGTCCCCAACCCCCTCAAGATACATGGCGACTACGCGTGTGTTTGGGTCAGCTGCAGTTGGCGGCAGGAGATTTCCCTCATTCAAATCCATCTGATTACCTAAACTCAATAATCGAGACAACCCAAAGCCTTGACCACGCGCCCAGTCGATCACCGATTCGCAAATGGCTCCCGAGTGGGACAGAAAGGCGATATCGCCCTTAATTGGTCCTGGAAGCGGCAGGAAACTCGTATCAATCGGAAGGTGGGTATCCAGATAGCCGATACAGTTCGGCCCTAAAACACGGATGCCGTAGGACTGGGCGATCTCTTTGCACTGTTGCTCGAGACGAATTCCTTCCTCGCCAGTTTCACTAAACCCGCCTGATCCCACGATCGCAAAGCCAATTCCCCGCTTGCCGCAGGCTTCCAACACCTCTGGCACCGACCGTGCTGGGATCATGATCACAGCCAGATCCACCGGGTCAGGAACGCTCCCTACATCGGGATGTAGCGGTCGGTCAAAAAGGTATCCGCCGCCGGGGTTCACGAAATGAATCGCGCCGGAGTATCCTGAAAGAACCAGATTGCGAGCGACTCCATAGCCCAGTTTACTCGGATTCTGGGATGCACCGATAACAGCGACACCCCGGGGAGAAAAGAGACCCTCAAACATTGATTAACTCCGTTTATCCTTAATAATAGAATTCGAAACACAATCTTATCAGACCTCATTGACAAAGACACGGTCTCTATGAACATGTTCAATAGGGTCCCATGTTATAATCGCCTCATCCATGAGAAATGGTGGATTTGGAGGCTTTGTGGATGGTTGAAGTCGAGATCGACAGCATTCGGGTAAGCTTGATGTCTCAACAGCGGATCGTTATCCTGAAGGAGCGAAATTCCGAGCGTTTCCTTCCCATATGGATCGGCCCCTACGAAGCTGAGGCAATCACGCTCAGCCTGCAAGAAGTAGAAGTCACCCGACCCTTAACGCATGATCTGCTTCGAAACATCTTGCAAGAACTTGGCGCAGAAATCAGTCAAGTTAATATCACCGCTCTCCGTGATGATGTCTTTTACGCCCGAATCATCGTAACCATTAATGGCCGTGAAATGTCAATCGATTCGCGCCCTTCAGACGCCCTCGCCCTCGCGGTTCGCGCTCACGTTCCCGTTTTTATCGCTGAAGACGTCATGAACGAAGCCGCATCCATTCCCGAAGAAAACATCGAAGGGGAAGAGATCGATGGGGAACCCGATGAACGCCTGGACGTTTTTAAAGATTTCGTAGAGACACTAAATCTCGATGACCTCGAAACCACCGAAGATGACGATAAGGAATAAACTAATTCGTCGACTTGTAGTGCGCTCGGTTCAACTTTTCGCTACCGCGCATCCGGCGTCAGAGTGTAACCGTGATCTCTCCATGATTTGCACGAGAATTTGATAACAAAATATGAGTGATCAACCACAACCTCCCAGAAACATCCCACCATCCGGTGACGGTCGTTCGACTCAGGAGATGCCGCACGACCGCCAAGCAGAAGAAGCTTTGCTTGGCTCTGTGTTGGTGAACCCGGAGGTTTATTTCGACGTCGCCCACTTCCTTTCGGTTGAAGATTTCTTCCTTCATCGCAACCAATGGATATGGGAAGCGTTCACCAGCCTGCAAGAGCAGCGCCTCCCGGTCGACATCCTGACAGCATCCGAGGAGTTGGAGCGCCAGGGGCGCTTGGACGAGGTCGGGGGTCCAGCATACCTGACAACGCTGATTAACAACGTTCCTTCTTCCCTGCATGCAGAGGCATACGCACGTGTTGTAGAAGAGACCGCCACCCGGCGCAGGCTCCTGGGCGCCGCGGCCCAAATTGCGCGTCTTGCCTATCAAAGCGGGACGACAATTGATGATGTCGTTAACGAATCAGAGCAATCTATTTTCGGAGTGAGCGAACGCCGCCTCACTCGCCATTTGCAGCCGATCAAACGCGTTCTTAGTTTATATTACGACCGTATCGATTACCTCGCCCGACACCAAGATGAGACAATCGGTGTGCCGACCGGTTTCATCGACCTGGATCGTCTTCTAGGCGGCCTGCAGTCGAGCGACTTGTTGATCATCGCCGGCCGACCAGGGCAAGGGAAATCAGGTTTCTGCATATCGGCAGCGAAGAACGCCAGCCAGATCCACAAGAAACATGTTGCTATGTTCTCGCTGGAGATGTCAAACGAGCAGCTCGTTCAGCGATTGCTCTCTCAGGAAACATCGATCGACTCACAGCGCTTGCGTTTGGCAAACCTGCGTGATGACGAATGGCCTCTCTTTACGCAAGCCGTCAGCGCGCTGAGCGACACGCACATTTATCTGGACGATACCCCGGCCATCACCCCTCTGCAGTTAAGGACAAAGTGCCGCAGGTTGCATATGGAAATCGGGCTAGACCTGATTATCGTGGATTATCTCCAGTTGATGACGGGAGATTCTAGGATTGACAACCGCGTTCAGGAGGTCTCCTACATCTCACGGAACCTGAAAGGTCTGGCCCGTGAACTCAACGTGCCCGTACTAGCGGCCGCGCAATTATCACGAGCCGTGGAATCCCGGCGTCCGCCTCGCCCAATCCTTTCCGACCTGCGCGAATCCGGGAGCCTCGAACAGGACGCAGATGTAGTTATGTTCATTTACCGTCCCGATCAATACGAGGAAGATACGTTAAAACAGAACATCGCCGAGATTATCGTTGCCAAGCATCGTAACGGACCAGTCGGCAGTGTGGAACTCGTATTCCGCCAGTCGCTGGCGAAGTTCGAGAACGCGGCTACACGCCAGGTCGATCTGGCCGCAGGCGCATAAGTGCGCAGGGTCATCCCCTGTCCTAAAATCGATAACGATGAATAAAACCGAAAGTTTCGCAGGGTTTCCAGAGGGGAAACTCCCCTTGACCCCAATTCCCAATGCCTTCTTTAGCGAACTCCTCCCGAGGATCGATCACCTCGGCGAGTTCAAGGTCACCATTTACGCATTCTGGGCTCTGACCCAGAAGGAAGGGAATTTCCGGTACATCAGTCTGGAAGAGATGGCTGCCGACCGGTTGCTGATGGAGGGGTTAAAACTCGAGAATATGACACCACTGGAGACGTTGGTCGACGCACTGGAGCGGGCAGTCGCTCGCGGAACATTCCTGAAAATGAAGGTAGAATTCGATCAGGGAGAG
>CAYLOO010000075.1:0-13378 GCA_964385355.1 uncultured Anaerolineaceae bacterium | reverse complement strand
TTCCAAGCCCCCTTGTTTAGGATTAGAACCTAGGATCTGGCGGTTATAGGTCCGTTTCCGAAACGTTCAAATTCGACCGCCTAGATGAACCATAACTCGTCAGGCTTTCCCAAATCCTTAAATTCATTTTCTTGGCCTAAAAAAGGTAGAGTGACTCCTGACATCTGTTGGATCGGATAAGTAGCCAGCACGGGACATCCGAATCTAGAGAATTATCCTCCCGGCCATTCCCATTTTCGAGGATTCCATTTACCTTTGGCCTCATCTCTAAGGACAGGTTCAATGAATAATCTAGTAGCCTGAACGGCTTCCTTCAGATTTCTCCATGGCAATTCTAGCTCTTCTCGGAACCTTGGGAACGACCTCGCCCATTCAGAGGGTGGATCAGGTAATTGGGTTGGAATTTCATGTGTGGCTCGTGACTCGAAAGTCGCGCGGAGTGCACGCATTAGATCTTCACTATTTAACTCTGATGTCATCGCTATCAGCAGGATATCGACGAGATCCCTAACGCGAGTGTTGCTGCGCGTTCCATATTCGAGTGTATATGTATGGACCTTCTCAGCTAGGTGTTGGGATATAGGATAACTTGGAAACGTCGTCGGCTGGATGCCCGCGAATTCCAGGATTGGGAGTCCAGTGAGCTGTTCCGGCGCGGCTACGATTGGATCTCCTGCGCCGACATCAACATGAAACTGTTCAAAGGTCCTTCCGTCGAGTAATGAATGCACAGGATATCGAGCGGTGCCTGGTTGATTGCCCAAGTCGGTGCTGACCGCACGTCCAACCTCAAAGGAAAACCAGTCCTTTACATCAGGGGAGGTAGCATCGCTAAGCAAGTCATGAGCCTCGACTGAAGGGTCTTGCATTAGAAGATCGATATCCTTCGTCGTTCGTGCTCTTTCGCCAATTCGGAGCTGAAGCGCATAACCGCCTTTCAGCACCCAGGTATCGGGGTTGGCGATCACAAGCCGGGCGAGAAATCGATCAAAGGCTACCAGTTTGCGGAGACGCACAAGGGGCTCGCCCGTTATCAGGCTTCGATTTCGAAGACGGTCCTCCAACGCTCGCCGAAACGCACTGCCGTCTTTGTATTTCACTTCTCACCCATGCCGAGTGTCTTCAATATCAGGCGACGAGCTCTGCCGCCATACATCTCGGCAGCCTCTCGCAGAGCTCTTGCATTGGTAAGACCACGGTCAAGGGCTTCTTCGATAGCTTGTCGTATATGTTCTTCCGGAAGACCCGATCGCGCCACATCGGCGATCGTCCTCGTGACCATCGTGACTGGAAGCCCATCTCTCGTGGTGATTTCCGTCGGCGTGATGCGGTTTGTATGAAGCCGGATGTCATTCCTCCTCCGGGAAGCCGTTCTTGGTACCGTGACATGGACCTCGGAGGGAATGACGTCCGTCAGATCGTAGAGCGTAAGAGCGCTTTCATGCGATATTGCTGAATCCGGTCCTGTACGCAGCCATGCAACAATGAGGTCTTCAAAGGGCGACATGGGGAAGCGCGTAAGTCTGTATATGCCTCTTCTGATGCGCGAGAATAGGACATTCTTCGTGTAGTACGAGAGGCGCTCATCGCTGAATCCTGCCTGGTGAGCTTGCCAGGTCGTGAAATATCCACCCTGGCTCTCGGCTATTCCATATAGATGATCGTGATCAGGATTTCTCATTATGTGTGCTAAACCTTCGGATAACACTAAGGTAATGCACACATAATATCACATAAGCAATAGGCTGTCTACCCTCACATATTTTACATCTCAGGGAAAGCAATCATGACGTAAATTCAACTCGCAAGAACAACATAGAAGGATGAAGGTGAGGTATTTGTGGTGCTACTCAGGACCTCGTTGAACTTGTTAGATTGACTCTCTGCGTGTACGCTTCATGAAACCAATGCTCGCTGGATTCCGGGTAGTTGAAAATCGCTGGGCCACCCTTGGAACACCAGCCTGACGGTCCAAGGTTCCCTCGTTTAGGATTCGAACCCGTAACCACAGGAACTTGGATTTCCCGCGATTCGCTCTGGATTAGCGAATCAAAAAAGCTCCCCTTAGGATTTGAATTCAGAAAAAGTAAGGGGTCAGTTCTATTGGAGAGCTAACCAAATTAGTCCCCAGAGTCGCACTTCATGGTTGAATCCAGGAACTTGGCTACCCCAATCGGCGAAGCTTGCGCGAGGTAATCGTCATGCCAACAGTCAATGCGATCGCAGCAAAGCCGATCAGCTTTAATAAAGTGACATTCCAATCTTCGGGCCACCTATGAAACAGCACCAGATCTCGTATGGGATCGATGACATGGGTGTTGGGAAATAACCAGGAAAACCAAAGGACTTCTGCCTGGTTGTAGCGCACGAGGCCCAACCCGCCCCCGATGAAGAAGACGATGATAGCGGAGAGCACAATCGCAAGCGCGCCGGCCATGTAGTTGCGGGATTTTAGACCGAAGACCACGGAGGCCCCGATCCAGAATAGGGCAGTCAATCCCCCGAGCAGCCAAACCGCCCAGAGATAGTACCCCGGCCAGAATCCGAGCCAGAAGTAGATGACGATAAGGAAGATCGTGCCGCTCACCAGCCCGAAGATCAATGCCAGCACGATCTTCGGAACCAGCACCCACGCCAAGGTACGGGGCGCCATGCCGAACTCCAGCGTCAGGTTGCAGGTCTGCTCTTTGTGGGTCAGGGCGTACACGTTAAAAATACTGCCCAGGCACACACTGAGCAGGGCAACCCCCACGGCGATAATAGGAACCCAGCCAATCATGAAGGGCAGCGGGTATTCCTCGGCGAGAGCCAGTGGTGGGGAGGGATAATCGATCTTTTCGTAGAACCTCCAGAGGACTTCCGCTGAGTAGATGCGGTGGTTTTTGGCGCGATCGTCGATATAGTTACTAAAGTGCATCGTTATACTGGGATTCTCTCTGGCTTCTAGACGGGCGGAGAAGTCGGGCGGTATGACCCAAACCCCATCGACTCGAAACGTCTCAAAGGCTTTTAGGGCTTCCTCCTCATCCATGTCTTCGACGTGGTAGTAAGGTACATTATTAAGCGGGGAGATCACCTCATCGAAGGTTTGGCGCAGAACTGTTCCGTATAAGCCTTGATCCTGGTTCACAACGGCGATTTTGAAACTTAATCGTCCGCCGAATAACAGCGCAAAGGCAATCAGGATGAGGGAGGGTGGCAGAATTCCACCTATCGCGGTGATGGGGTCATGACGCCAAGCGTTGAACTCGGACTTGAAAAGAATCCACAAACGCCTCATTTTAAAACCCTCTGCTGGGAAACAACTTTTTGTCGGTAGGTGAATGTGGTCATTAAAACCATGATGATGCAAGCAGAGGTTAGAAAGATCACGGCAGCCCGGTTTGTCCCAATCCCAATGCGGTAATAGAGTGGGAAGAGCAGATTAACGGCGTATGTGTTGGGCATCCAGCGGCTTATGGCTTCGTAGGCGCCGCCAAACCCAGCCGGGAGACCAAAGGCGCCGCCGAGTATCCAGACGAAGAAGGATGCCGCCAGGTTAATCACAAAGGCGGGCAAAGTGCTTTGCAGGAACAAACCGGCTGTGGTCCCCAGGCAACCTCCGAGGAATGCCATCGTCAATAGAATCAACACCGCCGATACCCAAGAAGAAGGCCAAAAACCACTGACAAGTCCAACAGCCAATATAAGAAAAAGGGAGGATATCGCTCCGGTTATGCTGAGCCTAACCAGCCGCGCCCCGAGGATCCAGGACATTGAAACGGGGGAAAGCCGGTATTCGGTGATGGTGTTAAATTCAAATTCTTGAGCGGCGAGGAACGCGCCGATCAGGGATGCTGACAAGAAAGCTGCGAGGGGAAGCATGGCCATCCCGAAATAGACGGTGTAGGGGACGTCGTGGGGTAACCAGGGTTTTTGCTCCAAGGAGAGCGAATACTCCCCTAAGGATTTGTCCCACAGCACCAATGCAGCAGCAGTGAGCCGGTTTCGATAATTCTTGACGATATTACTATCGATCAGGCCAAAGCGCTGCACGGCGGTTGGCTTTTCATCCCTTGATTCAAAGACGATGATTTGTGCGCCTGAAAAATTCCCCGAAGGAATTGGATCGACCAGGACCGGGCTGATATATTTTTCGCCAATGGGTGAACCGACTTCCTGCATCGCCGAGACCAGCTCTTGCTCAATGGACGCTGCAGGCCGTACCACACGCATGTCAAATGTGGGTGTGATGAGAATCAGAGCCATGAGTGAAAACATCAATGTGGGCTGAAAAAACCCGATGATGTGGATGGGGATCGTCGTGCGGAAGAGTTTGAATTCGTTGAGGAGCAGGAAACGAAAACGCTTCATGAGTCAATCTCTCAGCGCCCGTCCGGTGTGATGGAGGAAAACGTCATCCAAGGATGGACGGGCTATTTGGATAGATTCCAGGTGATACTTTCGGGTGACGCTGTTGATGATTTTCTCCACCTGGGTTTCGGCATTCTTGATCTCAAAGCGGACGACATCCGGTTGCAGGTACTTCACAGACAGTATATTCATCCCCTCAAATAATCCCTCAGGGTCTGTGATCGTGGGTGAGGTGTGCAGGGTGACAATATCTCTTCCCAATTCGGCTTTAAGCTTTTCGGGGGTGTCTAGGGCGATAGCTTTCCCGTGGTCGAGGATGACCAGGCGGTCGCATAGAGAGTCAGCTTCCATCATGTCGTTGGTTGATACGATGAAAGTCTTGCCCTGGGCTTGTTCGCCTTTGATGTGTTCCCAGATAACATGCTTGCCCTGGACATCCACGCCCAAGGTGGGTTCATCGAAGAAGATAATCTCCGGGTCGTGGAGCAGCGTGCGCGCCAGCGCTAAACGACGTTTCATCCCTCCTGAATATGTTCGGATGGGGTCCTTACGGCGATCCCACAAATTCATCATCTTCAATAGATCGTCGATCCGCTCGTCCACGATGGAGAGATCCTCGCAGTACAAGGCGGCGTGATGCCAGAGGTTATCCACAGCGTTGAGGTCGAGATAAACGTTGGTCTCCTGAGGTACATAGCCGATCTTTTTATGTACATGGCGGGTTTCCTTGTGTGGATCAAAGCCAAGTACCTGCAGTGTTCCAGCATCCTTGGAGAGCATACCGGTGATGAGGTGGATGGTGGTTGTTTTACCGGCGCCGTTTGGGCCGAGAAGACCAAAGATTTCCCCGGAATTGACCTCAAAGGACAGGTCACTTACGGCGGTGATTTCACCAAATCGGCGGGTGACAGAATTAACCGTAATAGCTTTTTCCATTTGCTTACCTCGAGATGATCCTTAACCCTTTCGAGTCCCGGCGATGAAGATATCCACGAATTGGCAGACGAGTTCCGAATTGGAGATCGCTGGTTTAATTGCATCGTCAAGTATGTTCATACTGATCGCATAGGAAAAGAACATCCCCAGAAACGCCTGCGCTGCCGCCTGGGGATGCTGCTTCTTAATCGTTCCTTTTTCCATCTGTGACTGCAGATAGCGGGCCAGCATCTTGCGGAGCTCCTGTGGATTGCGCGCCAGTACCGTACGCACTTCGGGGATGTGGGTTGATTCGCAAAGAAGCAGGCGCAACATTTCCCGCCTTTTAACTAAGATTTGCATGAAATAATTCCCGACGGTCATTAAGTCCTGACGGTAATCTCCGACCAATTGGGCTTCGATGATCGGCGCCAGGGCGGGTCCGCCATACTGCTCGACAGCTACCGAAAACAAATTATTTTTGGTTCCGAAATGTCGGAAAAGGGTGACCTCGTTTACGCCCGCAGCCTCTGCAATCGCTTTTGTTGTGGCTCGGGCGTATCCCAGCGTGGAGCCAATCTCCACCGCTGCCTCGATAATCTTTCGACGTGTTTCATCTGGGGAGGGGGGTGTTTTTTGGGAAGCCATCATAGATATCTTATGTATGCAAGCACATACTTGCACACATTATCAACCACAGGAAACGGTCTGTCAAGTACCAAGATAACGTTAGTCGATATAAGTCTATAAACGATTCGTATTTAGGGTTGATTCAACACACAGGTTTACCGCGGAAGATCAGCATTAAGGGCGAGCTGCTAGCTTTCCGATCATTGATTGACTCTCTTCGACCAAGCTCAGGTCAGGGGAAGCTTAAGGCCTGCTGTTTGAGATCGAAGCGCTCGTGAGGGTGTTTTCTTCTTTGAAGATCCGGTGTTTGGGCGGGCACTCAATGATTCCATCCAGATACTAGGTGGATACAGATTCCTGACCCCGAACTCGTCAAGATAACGTACATTTTCAAAGATTTAAGTGGCTAAGGAAATTTGGGCACGAAAAGCGACCGAAATAAGTTAGGCTAAGAGCCATGAGAAGACGCTTTTCCGCCAAACAGAAAGCCCAAATCGTGCTAGAAATTCTCAAGGAAGAAAGAACGATTGCTTAAATCGCCTCTGAGTACAGTGTGCATCCCATAACTGGAGCCCTATTCAGTTCGTTTCTGGGATACCAGATAATGCCGCAATTGCCTCATTGTTGCTGTCTAGTGTCACTCAACATAGCGGTATTGCACACTTCCATTTCTCGGTAAAAAGGAAGGCTGCTAAATACAGGTTGAAGAATCCCAAAGGGATACTAGAAAAACCTCTTGACCAACGCCAGTACACCTCTTCGCCAGGGTACTCGATGTGTCACGCCGGCAGTATGCTCGAACTCATCCTGATGGTCTAGGTACCACTGAAAGTTGCGGATCAAGGCTGCGCGATTTGAGTAATTGGGTTGGAAACCCAGCACCCGCTTTGCTTTCTCGATCGAAACGTATGAATCCTTGCCCACTGTCTCGTAGATCCACTGATAGAGCGGAGAGAGTCCCATCCGCTCCAATAACCGCAGTACAAGGATGGCAGGGGCAGCCGGGATTGGAATTATTCGCTTACTATGACCGGCGAAATCAAGCACAGCCTGAAAGTCAGTCTTTGGGGTGCCATATTTCTCTGCACCTAAGTTAAAGATATCGTTGATTTTTTGGCATGGTAAAGTAGCTGTTAGCCAGATTGCGTCACAAAGGTCTTCTACGTCGAGGTATTGGTATAGGTTATCTCCCCTACCCAGCACTGGAAAGTTCTTGCCATCTTTTGCCCACTCATACAGCAATGCAAATATACCTAATCGTTCAGGTCCGATGAACGATTTAGGTCTCAAGATTGGAATACACATCCCTCGCTTGAGGTAGTGCTCGCATGCTTGTTCAGCGAGCACCTTTGACTCACCGTAGGGCCCGACGCCGCTGAGCTTATCATCTTCAACCAGGGGATGGTGGTCAGGGATACCATAGACGGCTGTCGTTGAGATATGAATAACCCGCTCCACCTTATGCTGGTATGCAGACTCGAGAACATTCCAAGTGCCTTCAACGTTGGTTGAATAGATATCTTCCCGCTCATATAGCGGTAAGGCAGCTGCCGCATGGATCACGATATCGATATTTTCCATCGATTCATCAACAACAGTCTTATCACGAATGTCGCCTGTGACGATTTTCACCTGATCCTTGACGTCTGGATAATCGAAGGGGGCGATATCGAGCGAAACCACTCGTTGCTTCCGCATCAACAAGTAACGAGCAAGGTTAATTCCTAAAAATCCTGCGCTCCCTGTGATTAGATATTGTCTTGATTGTCGATCTTGCATTTGTGCATCGTTCCTTTCTGAACGCCTCGATTGGCCGACGGATTAATCATCCCGATGATCCATAAACATAAGAGTAGTATCTTCCTCTTTCTCACTTCAACTCACATCTGCGAAACCTCAATGATGGGTTGCTATTAGTGATCCAGGAATCAATAACCGAGCTTCCTCATTCCAAACAAATCTCAGATAGAACCCTGGTTGCCAGGGCACATAGACATTCTTCTCGCCCCTTGACTCACATCTAATCTTCTCCATAAGCCGAAGGACGACGAGTTCCCGCATCAACTCGGTGCCCCGATGCCTGATTTCTTGGCAAGCTCATTTTGTTCGAGACCTCCAGTTTCCCTCAGTATCTCAAGGATTTTGGTCTGGAGTTCGTTGACCTGAACATCTCCGCTCACCCGGCTGGATAATGATGTCGCGCTACGTACCGCCCATGGGTCGCAGCTACGACTAGGAGAAAGCGCTTCCATGTAGCACTCTTCACAGAATATTTGACTGTGGAATTCCATATCTTCTCCCTCTTCGATCGTCTCGTTGCATCGATGACACCTATTATCATCCCTCCTCTGATGGAATGGCAACCTTTTATTACACGCACGGCTCGCATAGCCATTTCCCATCATTTGGCACAAGATGAAAGACAGCAACGAGTTCGCTGCAAACGCTGCATAGCACGAAAATCGAAGTTTAGAAAAACGTCTCCAGGCTTCCTTATTTAAGCTTCCGGTAATACTTTTCATCCTCAGAGTTCCAAGATAGCACAGAAGTTTGGGTATTTGAGCAGCCTCATTTCTCCGCCTCGGGGAAAGGCAACCGGAGCACGATGGATGTCCCTTTGCCCGGGGAAGTTTCGATGTCCATCTCTCCTTCGAACAAACGCACTCGCTCACGCATACCAGCCAGACCTAGATGACCTGCACGCGCCAGTTCATCAGTGTCTGGGTTCTGGAAACCGGGTCCGTCATCCTCGATGGAAATCAGCATGCCCCAGTCTTCGTAATACAGATTCACGCTGACATTGTTAGCCTTTTCCGCATGTTTGCGGATGTTCATCAACGCTTCTTGGATGACACGATAGATCGTCAATTCCATTTCGGAGGGAAGCTGTCGTTTGACACCCTTTACCCCTAGGCGAATTTCAGAGACAGAGATCTGCTCAGATAAATCATCACATAATGCCTTAATTGCAGCCTGCAAGCCAAGATCTTCGAGAATAACGGGGCGCAGTTCGTTGCTCATGCGCCGCACGTCAATAAGGGATTCGTTAATAAGTGATTCAAGTTGATCTAGATAGACCTTGGCTTGATCTGGATCTCGGTCCATTTCCCTGCGTGATAGCTCCAGGCGTTGCTTGAGTCCAATAAGATCCTGGACCGTCTGGTCGTGAAGTTCGCGCGATATCCGCTTGCGTTCCTCTTCCTGACTTTTCAGGATCTGGATAGCGAAGCTTCGTAATGCGGAACGTTGTTGTGCCAATCGGATTGCCATTTGTTTCTGCGATGTGACATTGCGAGCGATCGTCGATACCCCGACAATTCTGCCGCGCGCATTCATTATCGGAGAGACGTTCAAGGACACTTGAATCCTCCTACCGTCCTTTCTTACACGATCTGTCTCATAATGATCGAGGTATTTACCTGCTCGGATTCGATCAAGGTATCGTGCCATTTCATCTTGTCGCTCGAAGGGAATTAGAATCGAAGCGCTTCGACCTAGGACCTCCTCTTCTATGTATCCATACATCCTTTTTGCGCCTGCGTTCCAACTGGTAATCTCGCCATCCAAGCTGAGACCGATGATGGCATCGTCCGATGATTTTACGACATTGCCTAACTGCTCGAACTTCTCATCTGCATGTCTGCGCTCGAGATAGAGCAGGACGGCAGTGACGGCGACAAAGCCCCACCCCTTGATGTTCTGCAGTTGCGTCAGATTGTGTGTGTCTTGGGTTAGCGCGTATAGAAAATAGTCGGAGAAGAGGATCCAAACCCCGGCGACTAGAGCATAGATGAATGCAATGCGGATTGCGTAGTTAATAGGCAGTTTATTCATAGCAGTTTCCTGATCCGTGTTAGTGGAAGCCTGTAAGCAATCTCCCCTGTTCGTATGGGCGTTATTTGCAGTGAGTTCCAGGCGGGAATTTCAGAGATCTGAAATAGTTTAACCCTCTCCGTTAAAGCTAATCCAGCCTTTATCCATGGCAAACGCCACCGCCTTGGTCCGGTTATGTACCCCCAGTTTGCCGAAGATATTGCGTAAATGGACCTGAACTGTGTGCGGGCTTATGGATAAGGTGTCACCGATATCTTTATTGCTTTTTCCAAGTGCCACGTGCTTCAGAACCTCGATCTCCCGTTCGGTGAGGCCTTCTGCCATCTCTCCATTGCGGTATCGTTGATGGCTGCTGAGTCTATCGATCACCTTATGTGCGATCTTTGGGTCCAACGCAGTCTCGCCTCGCAATACCATTCGCACGGCGCGAGATAACTCCTCTCCGCTCGCTGTCTTGAGTAGGTAGCCGTCGGCGCCGGCTTCCAGAAGTGGGAACACATAATGGTCTTTTTCATAGGCCGAGAGGATGAGGATTCTTATCTCAGGGTGACTTTCCTTGATGGCACGCGTAGCATCGATACCACTGAGTTTTGGCAGATGGATGTCCATGATAACGATGTCTGGATTAAGTATGCCGACGAGCTGGACCGCCTCCTCACCATCACCGGCTTCCCCAACAACCATCAGGTCGGAATCCTTTTCCAGCAGTTGCCGGGTTCCCTCGCGGACGATCTTGTGATCCTCAACTAGCACGATCCTTACTGGATCCATTCCCTAACGCCTCCCTGGATAAAGGATCTTGCCTCTCAATTAACTTCTAATGGTTGAGCATCGTCCTGACGACCATGGGACGATATTTATCCAAATGGGTACTTTGCAAGCTATTCGAAATCTATCGAAAGCTCCGTCCTCGCCCGAATTAATAAAGGTAAGTAACAACCTGATAACACTAAGCAACTTTTCCTGTCTTATCTTACAACACACTTTTGATAACTTACGTCATAAAAGTCAATTTGCTTTCTGCCGCTTAGGAGGTTTATGAATACCACATTTGCAGTATTTGTGATTACTCGATCTAGGGGATGTGAAGCTCCACCCCTCATCTTATAGTGAGGCTTGAGAGGATCTCTTGATTTTAGAGGTAATCCACTCGACTGCAAGATACATAACGTAAGAACACAAAGGCTCTTTGAGGTGGTGGTATGAATAACCATAGAAATAAAGAACATATCTCAAAATGCCGCTCGGAGAAGGACGTCCGTACGGACATAAGGACTAAGCTTTGGCGCGAAGATTCCATACGTCACCTGGATATATACAACATACACATAGAACTGCATGATGGAGTTGTGGTTCTGATCGGGCACGTGGCCAAGTTGTTCCACCAAGGACGAATTCAGGATTTGGTAGAGGAGGTGCCCGGCGTATCTGCAGTTCGAAATGAGCTTATTGCAGATCGCGATTTAACAATTGAGGTGGCTCAAGCACTTGCCAATAATCCCCTGACCCGTGCTTCAATCATTCGAGTTGGTGCATTCCATGGATGGATCCATCTGCAAGGTGACGTACCTTTGCCGCAGGTCTGCGCGGCTGCGGAAGAGGTAGCTGCCAGTGTTCAGCATGTGCGCGGGGTGGTGACCCTCCCACGAATTGCGGGTGAACCAAATGGCCAGGTACAACGCAGGCTGCAACCCAAGCTAGGTGCAAAGGTGTACGCAAGCGACGGTCAGGTAGGCAAGGTGAGTCAAGTTGTCTTCAGCCCGCGCAACCGGCTTGTAACCCATATAGCGGCTGATGCTCGCTTTGACCTGAATGGACGCCTCGTGATCAAGGAATTCATCATCCAAGCCGAAACCATCAAGCGCGCTAAAGGGTCAAGTGTGTTCCTCTCTAATTCTTTGCGAGAGGTGGCTGAATATCCAGCATTCGAGCAAGAAGAATATCCAACTGCACCACCGTCATGGCGCCCACCGTACCCTTACACCAAGGGTAGAGTACGCTGGTCGCATCAGCTTACGAGCTTTCCATGGACGTCGGTAGTTGGTGTGCCTATGCCAATGGATTTGATCAAGCACGAAGGATAGAACGGATTACTTTGAATAGGGTATATGTGGTTACTTGATGTGGGTGATGCAGAAAAGCTTATAAAACGGTATCTTAAAAATGAAGTACCTTTTCAACGGATCACCAAAAAATCCGGATACCCATTATTGGAATAGCAGGATTGACGGATCGGAAGAGTCTCAGAATGAATACCAAGGTACCTAAAACAGAAAAAGTCACGCAAATCCTCAATTATCAAATGGCCAATGCAGATATGCGCAACGTTGAGGAAGCCGAATGGTCGATATGGATCTGGCCAGATTCGCATGGCGGCTTTACTATCCAAGGCGAGATTTCAGAATCGAACGAGGATGAGGAGGGCGTCGTAAACCTGGCTCAGATCCTTCTAGATTATGCAAGGAGTTTGGATCGACCAGGAAGATTGGCTAACGGATATCTGGGCATTAGCGCCTTTGCAATGCGGGTTGGTATCGCGCTTGGGGTTTACGTAATCAAAAATTCGGTTGTGGCCGGCACTCTACAACGCGCTGCGCAAGCGATGGCTTCTGTTCTGAATTCGATGGATGCGCAGTTCACCACGGTCAAGAAGAATAAGGAGATACGCTTTGAGCTTAATCGTTGCCCACTTTGCGATGCGTCTGAGGGCACCGGAAGCCACCGAGAGATAGATTTATTCCGCCATGGGATCGCCGTTCTCTGCAAGAGCATGGTGAACGCGATCGATCCTGGATTGAACGTCCAGATCCCTGCGGGTCGTCACGCAATTCCCACAATCACTCTGCGGGAGTCATCTGCAAAGGCTGCGTAGCAATCCGATCGCAGATTAAGTATCTTGGGACATGCCGGAAAAGTGCAGTGTCAAATATTTGAAAAAACAGCAAACATACGAACCATTAGTTATTCGCAGAAAGTCTTTATAAGGTTGCACGATTTGACAATAATAGTCCCGCTTGATATACACCGTTTGGGGTAATTCGGATACTTGGTTTTGGTGATGCGCAAGGGGGAGCCACCAGTTATCATGAAACTACAACACTCATCGACTAAAACCAGAAACAGCCAAAAGGTGTTTGATGCAAGGCATCCAGGGAGAAACAACCATGTATCAGATTATTCTAGTCCCACTAGATATGTCAGCAAGAGCCGAGAGAATACTGCCTCATGTTGAGGATTTAGCTCGCAGGTACGAGGCAAAAGTAATCTTCCTCTATGTTCTGGAGCCCAATAATGGAATCGTTGGTCCGAATGGCTCTGAGGTTAACATGAGTGAGGAAGTAGTCAGCAAACGAAAGAAGGAGGCTGAATTATATCTAGCCTCATGGCAGGGAGAATTTCGTGAGAAGGGAATTACGGCTCGAACGCGGCTTGAATATGGTCCCGTCGTGGCGACTATAATCAATGTGGCAGAGCGAGAAGAAGCCGATTTAATTGCCATGGCGAGTCATGGCCGTGGGGGAGTTTCGCGCGTGTTCTACGGCAGCGTCGCGGCTGGTGTTTTGCAGCGAGTGGACCGCCCATTGTTTCTCGTCCGATCGCGACAAGCGTAATTAAAAATAATTGATATTGGCTAACAGAATGTGAA
>CAYLOO010000074.1:0-13506 GCA_964385355.1 uncultured Anaerolineaceae bacterium | reverse complement strand
TCCAGCGAGGTTTAGCCAAGGGCTCGGAAACTGAACTCGAACAGCTTATTCGTACGAGCCAATCCGAACACCGTTGAAGCCCAGGATAGCTCTATCCGTCTGTTCTCCTACTTAAGTGGACTACGTATGCGAATATCATGAAGGAGAAGGGTCGGCAGGATCAGTCTCTTTCGTGATAGCGGGAATGAGGGTTCTGTTCAAGCGCAAGATTGAATTGTTATTGAGAACCTAATCCTGTACTATGGGTACTGGGGGAACTAGGAACATCATTGTGATGTCTCAGTAGAATCCCCATTTGTCGTCACAATTTAATAGTACATAGAAGTATCGATAGCTCTCGTTTTGTTATACAGCAGGATACATTTACGCTTGTTACCGATCGGGTAGACTGGCAAACATCGTACCCCTCCAACTTCCCCACTAAACCGCGCTATCCGACCTTTGGAATTGGATGGCAGCCGGCATGCAGCTTACTTGTGCAAATCATAGCAGACACTCCTCGACTCCGATGGCTTTGTCACTTTACTTCCTGGCTATCTTCGCCAGGAGGTCAGGCGGTCGGGTTCGTCGGTGAATACTCATTCTGAACAAGCATGCGTATGCACATGAGCATCCGTAACCCGAATTAATCTTCAAGATTTAGTTCACTCCGCGGTCGAGATTGCACAGAGGAGGGCGACAGAATGACGACAATACAGGCGAGGGAAAGACCATCCCCATTTGCGGTTTTTCGCAACCGAAGTTTCACATTCCTATGGCTTGGCCAATTGGTCTCGACGATAGGAAGCGCGCTAACCTCCCTAGCTGCTTCCATTGTTGTGTTTCGCCTGACGGGTTCAGCGCTAAGCGTAGGCTTGATGCTCATTGCAACCTCCGCGCCGACGCTGTTGGTTGGTCTCATCGCCGGTGTATTTGTCGACCGCTATGATCGGAAACGGATCATGATCATCGCCGACGTATCCCGGGCTGTAGTAGTCATTCTAATCCCCTTCCTAATTCCTCACGGAATCGCATGGCTGTATATCATCATCATGTTGACAAGTGTGATAGGCCAGTTTTTCGAACCCGCTCATGCGAGCGTGGTGCCCGAAGTCGCTTCTGATGAGGAATTGACAGCCGCAAATTCATTCATGGCCATCAGCGCCTTTGGCTCGACGGCGGTAGGATTTGCGGCCGCAGGTTTAATCGCTTCAAAATTCCCCATCGAATGGGCTTTTTACCTGGATGGACTCACATTCATCATCTCAGCGCTCTGCATTCTCGCGGTGCGTGTAGCTCCGTTGGAGGTCGAAGGCGAAACGACCGTCCGCACGATCGGCAAGAATCTACAATCTGGCATGAGGTTCCTTGTAAACCACGCATTGCTACGCTCGTTATTGATGGTTTATGTTCCAGTGTTGATTGGGTTCGGGCTGTGGAATTCGCTGCTGCTTCCCTTCGCCGAAAGAGCGCTGCATGCATCTGAGTTTGAATACGGTGTGCAAGAGGCTTTAACTTCTGTCGGTTTCGTTATGGCAAGCCTGCTCATCGCTAAGGTGGGGGATCGGCTCAGGGAAGGGCAATGGATTGCGATTAGCTACTTAGGAATGGGCTTAGCCGCGATTTTATATTCCCGAACCACATCTATCCCGCTAGCGATCGGCATCGTGATGATCGTTGGTTTTATGAATGCCCCGGCGATGATCTCCGGACGACTCCTAATTCAACGTCATACAGAACGAGGGATCCGCGGTCGGGTGACAAGCGTTTTTTCGGTCGTTAAAAATATTGCCTTTCTGCTTGGTATGGCTGCCGCTGGATTCGCAGACTTGGTGGACATCCGTGCAATGATGCTCATCAGCGCATTGATCATCTTCGTCACGGGAGTATTCTCCTTATCCTTGCCTGGTTTACGCCAATCCGCTGAGGAATGGAGGCGTGCAGTGAGGCTCCTGCGGGTTGCACCGGCGATACCTTCCTTATCCGCAGGGCGAGCGGCAACCATAGCTGATTTCGATGCGCTGTTAATTCAATTACCTGTGTTCAAACAATTAAGCATGGCAGAACGGACCCAGTTCATAGAGGGTGCGCAAATTCGGTCAGCACCGGCAGGTTCCTCACTCATTCGGCGAGGAGAACCCGGAGAGGAGGCGTTCTTTATTCTCTCTGGTAGAGCCGTCGCCGGAATCTCATCATCGGCAGGCGTTTATCGATCTTTATCCGTCATGGCTGCAGGAGATTTCTTTGGTGAGATTGCAGCGTTGATGGGAGTCGAACGTACGGCGGATGTTGTAGCCGAAGAAGAGATGACGCTCTTGACGGTCCCAGCCGATAATCTCAAGCGCTTATTGGATCACCCTCAACTGCGCTATCTACTGTTATCCAAATTGACGGAACGCCTAAGTCGCACACACGTGACCGATCTACCGCGGCTTGCGGGCTTCGATCAGGATAACTTACGAGAGCTGCGGCTAACTACGATCGAATCGTCAGAACCCAGCGCTTGAAGGAATCACAGGATGAAGCCCGAACTACCTTTTAAAGAGCTCCCCGAAGGCACCGTTACCTTTCTGTTCACGGACATCGAGGGCTCTACAAAGCTGCTGAAGCAGCTCGGCGAGGAGTATGCCACACTGTTGTCGGAACAGCGCGAGATCCTGCGTGATACCTTCTCCCGTTGGGACGGGCAGGAGGTCGACACGCAAGGTGATTCGTTCTTCGTTTCTTTTCCACGGGCAACACAAGCCGTATCTGCAGCTGTCGAAATTCTACGGACGCTCCATGATCACCTTTGGCCTGACGGGGTTAACGTACACCTGCGAATGGGCCTTCACACCGGTGAGCCGCTGAGTTGGGATGAGGGATACGTGGGCATCGACGTACACCGGGCGGCGCGCATCGCCCACGTAGGCCACGGAGGGCAGATACTGCTCTCAGCCACGACGACACCATTAGTACTCGATGACCTACCTGAGGGGGTGAGTACCCTCGACCTCGGTCGGCACCGTCTGAAGGATTTGCGTCGACCGGAACGAATTCATCAGATCGTAATCGAAGGTCTCCTCTCTGAGTTCCCACCGCTCAAATCGCTAGAGGCGCTGCCACCAGAAGGTCCCGTCGACCCTGGACCTGTGAAGCTGCCTACGTTCTTGGATGATATGAAGGAGGTTCCTACCCCTGTCTTTGTGGGACGGGAGCGTGAACTGGAGCTGCTGGAGGGTTTTCTCGACCAGGCGCTCGAAGGTCGCGGACAGGTGGTCTTCCTGACCGGAGGTCCGGGACGAGGGAAGACGGCCTTATTGGATGCGTTTGCACGGGGGGCAATGGAAAGACATCCCGACTTGTTGGTCGCCAGCGGGGAATGCAGCACATACACGGGAGTCGGGGATCCGTATCACCCATTCCGCGGCGTACTGGGAATGCTGACAGGGGATCTGGAGACACACTGGGCTGCGGGAAGGCTCACCCGGGGACAAGCGACCCGCCTATGGGAGGGGATGCCCGGTGTTTCGCGAGCTCTGGTGGAGCAAGGGCAGGACCTAGTTGACGTTTTCGTGAGCGGGAGGGAGCTTCTGGCACGAGTCCGCTCTGCGCTGGAAGGCTCTGCAGACTGGCTTGAACGGCTGGCGACGCTCACCGAGCGCGAGCGACCCCTGCCGGGGGAACTCGAGCAGCGCAACTTGTTCGAGCAGGTTGAGGATGTGTTCGCTGAAACCGCGGAAAAGCACCCGCTTTTGGTGGTGCTTGATGACCTGCAATGGTCAGATAGCGCCTCGATCAACCTGCTGTTTCACCTTGGGCGGCGGCTGCTTGGGAGACGTATTCTGCTCGTGGGTGCGTACCGGCCAGAGGAAATCACCCTCGGCCGCGGGGATGAGAAACACCCGCTAGAGCCGGTGCTGGCAGAATTCAAACGGCTGCACGGAGACGTATGGATCGACTTGAGTGCTATTGCAGAGACCGAGGAACAGCACTTTGTCAAAGCATACCTTGACAGCGAACCAAACCGTCTTTCGGAGGGTTTCCGACACGCACTTTACGATCACACGGGCGGTCATCCCTTATTCACTGTGGAGCTTCTGCGGAACTTGCAGGAGAGGGGAGACCTGGTGAAGGATGCTGAGGGTCTATGGATCGAGGGACCAGAGCTGGATTGGGATGTGCTGCCCGCCCGTGTGGAGGGTGTAATCGAGGAGCGTATCGGACGGCTGAAGGAGGAATTGAGAGAGACCCTGACGATTGCCAGTGTGGAGGGGGAGGATTTCACATCACAGGTCGTAGCCGGCGTGCAGCAAGTTGGAGAACGCAAGCTGCTCAAGAGGCTTTCCAGGGAATTGGAAAAGCAGCACCGGCTTGTGAGAGCGAGAGGCGAGTCGAAAGTGGGAACCAACATCCTTTCCCAGTTCCAATTCAGTCACGTCCTCTTCCAGCGCTTCCTGTACAACGACTTAGGCGCCGGGGAACGGCGACTCCTTCACGGTGAGGTTGCAAACACCCTGGAGAATTTGTACGGCGAGGAAAAGGACACCATCGCCGTGCAGCTTGCCTATCATTTTGCCAATGCGCAGGAAGTGGATAAGGCCATCCACTACTTGCAGTTGGCGGGAGATAGGGCTCGCCTGGCCTACGCCCATCAGGAAGCGATTGACTACTACAATCGCGCCCTGGCGCTTCAAAAAGAACAGGGGTACGACTACGAAGCGGCACATACGCTGATGAAGTTGGGGCTAACGCATCACTCTAACTTTGATTTCAAACTGGCGCACCTGGCTTATGATGAGGGTTTTATTCTATGGCAGCGGGTTGGCACGATGGAGCCTGCTCTACCCCCGCCACCTGCGCCGCACGCGCTTCGGTTGAATTGGCCGCAGGTAATGACACTGGACCCCCATCTACCCATCGACACCTTTTCGGGTGATGTGATTGACCATCTCTTCAGCGGACTGGTGGATCTGAGTCCCGAGATGGACATCGTGCCCGACGTAGCCCGGAGTTGGGATGTGTCAGAAGGAGGTCGCAAATACGTATTCTATATGCGGGACGACGTGCGCTGGTCCGATGGGACAGCGGTGACTGCGGGGGACTTTGAGTTCGCCTGGAAGCGTGCACTGGATCCAAAAACCGGGGCGCAGACGGCCAATATTCTATACGATGTTAAAGGGGCCAGAGCTTTCCATAAAGGTGAAACATCGGATCCAGACATCGTGGGTGTGCGCGCTCTCGATGATGTCACGTTGTCGGTTGAGTTAGAAGAGCCAACCGGACACTTTCTTTACCTGATGGCGATTAGCACCACGTATCCCCTTCCCCAACACGTGGTGGAAGCACTGGGGGAAGAATGGACGGACGTGGGAAAGATTGTAACCAATGGTCCCTTCCGGCTGGAATCCTGGCAGAAGGGTGAGCCGATGGCTTTGATTCGGAATCCTGATTACCATGGCCGCTTCAGCGGCAACTTGCAGCGTGTTGAACTCCACTTCCAAGAGGATCCCTCAGACGCAACTTCACAACTGGAGATGTACAAGGCGGATCGCCTGGACATATACGGCATTTTTGCTCTGTTACCACATATCATAGATCGGGCACGCCAGTACCATGCCGGGGACTATGTGTTGATTCCGGCGCTGGACACGTATTTCCTTAGGTTCAACGCATTAAAAACACCCTTCCATGACATCCGCGTTCGCCAGGCTTTTGTGCTCGCCACGGACAGGGATATGCTGGCGAATGTAGTCTTGGGAGGTTACATATCCACAGCCTCAGGCGGCCTTGTACCGCCGGGGATGCCCGGGCATTCGGCAGGGATTGCCCTGCCCTACGATCCCGAGAGGGCCCGCAAACTCCTTGCGGAAGCTGGCTACCCAGGCGGTCGTGATTTCCCTTCGATACACTGCCTGGCGCCTACTACCGTTGATTCCATTAGAGAGTACTTGTTAGTCCAATGGCGTGATAACCTGGGGGTTGAGATTACATGGGACAGCATGGACTGGGGAGACTATCTTAACACCAAGGGGAGACCAGAAATTTGTTGGCATGGGTGGGCAGCGGACTATCCAGACCCGTATTCTTTCCTGAGCGATTGTCTCTTAACGCTGGAGATGGACAAGTGGCAGAATGAGCGTTTCAGTACATTACTTGAGAAAGCAAGAAGCCTCACGGCTCAGAAAGAGCGAATGAAGCTATACAATGCGGCAGATAAAATCCTAGTCGAGGAGGCAATGATCATGCCCCTCACCTATGGAAAGTGGTACGAGCTTGTAAAGCCCTGGGTGAGTAAATGTCCAACATCGGCGATTAACTTAATGCACTGGAAGGATGTCATCATCGATCTGCATTGACCATCATGAACGTCTCAATTGAAGGAATCACGGCATGAAACCCAAGCTACCCTTCACCGATCTTCCCGAAGGCACAGTCACCTTCCTGTTTACGGACATCGAGGGCTCTACAAAACTGCTGAAACAGCTCGGCGATGAATACGTGACGCTGCTCTCGGAACAGCGCGACATCCTGCGTGATACCTTCTCCCGTTGGAGCGGCCGGGAAGTCGACACGCAGGGGGATGCTTTTTTCTATTCCTTCCCGAGAGCCATACAGGCTGTTTCCGCCGCAGTTGATGCACAAGAGGCTTTAACTTCTCACGCTTGGCCAGATGGTGTGGAAGTGCGGGTGCGCATTGGTTTACATACCGGCGAACCGCTGACGTGGGAAGAAGGCTACGTGGGCATGGACGTGCATCGCGCCGCCCGCATCGCCCACGTGGGTCACGGTGGGCAGGTGCTGTTATCCGAAACAACCGCACCACTCGTGCGCGGGGAGCTGCCCGAGGGCGTTGCCCTTCTTACACTGGGTCGACACCGTTTGAAGGACATGAAATACCCGGAGCGGATTACCCAACTTGTGATCGATGACCTCCCCTCCGAATTTCCTCCCCTCACCTCACTCGAAGCCCTACCCTCCGATGATCCTCTATCTTTGAAGTCAGCACATCTCCCCGCCTTCCTCGAAGAAGCCGAAGCAGAACCCCAGCCCCCTGTTTTCGTCGCCCGCGAGCGAGACTTAGAGGTGTTGAATTCTTATCTCCAAAATGCGGTGGAAGGAATGGGGAGCGTGGTTTTTGCAAGCGGTGGACCGGGACGGGGCAAGACAGCGCTCCTGGAAGAGTTCGGCCGACAGGCGATAGACCGCCATCCCGACCTCCTTGTTGTGGGAGGTGAGTGCAGCGCCTATAGGGGAATCGGCGATCCTTACCTGCCTTTCCGAAGGGTGATGGCGATGCTGACCGGCGATGTGGAGGCCGAATGGACCTCCGGAGCGATCAACCGCGAGGATGCCCTCCGCCTATGGGATACGATGCCCGCCATCGCAAGGACGACTGTAGAGTACGGACCCGATTTGATCAACGTGTTCGTCTCCGGTAGAGACCTGATGGCACGGGTAAATACTGCTGTTGATGTTTCATCCAGTTGGCAGGAACGCCTGGGCAAACTGGTGGAGCGCGATCGATCAGAGACGCCCGATATCGAGCAGCGCAATCTCTTTGAACAGTATGTGCGTGTGCTTAAATCGGTTGCGGTTGAGCACCCTCTCGTCATAATCCTAGACGACATGCAGTGGGCAGATGACGCTTCTCTCAATCTGCTTTTCCATCTTGGGCGACGATTAGAGAATGCACGGATATTAATCCTCGGAGCATACCGTCCGGAGGAGGTCGCCCTGGGTCACGGGGATGGCCCTCATCCGTTAGAGAAGGTCCTTGCCGAGTTCAAGCGTCAGTTCGGTGATATTGAGATCGATCTGGGAAAGACCGGGTCGGACGAGGCACGTCATTTTGTCGATGCCTTTATCGACAGCGAACGCAATCGCTTGTCCCACGAATTCCGAGCGGCGTTGTTCGCGCATACAGAAGGGCATCCGCTCTTCACGGTGGAACTGCTGAGGGATCTCCAGGAACGGGGCGACATCGTCCAGGATTCGGACGGCGTATGGGTGGAGACGGGTGAACTAGACTGGTCCGTGCTACCCGCCCGAATCGAAGGTGTGATCGAGGAGCGCATCGGCAGATTAGAGGATGAGCTGAAAGAGACTCTCACAGTGGCGAGTGTGGAGGGCGTGGATTTCACGGCGCAGATCGTCGCCCGGGTGCGGGAGGTTAAAGAGCGAGCGCTCGTGCGTCAATTGAGCCAGGAATTGGATAAGGTGCACCGCCTCGTGCAGGAGTATGGCATCCTGGAAATATTAAAACATCGCCTTTACCAGTACCGGTTTCGTCATCAATTGTTCCAGCAGCATCTATATAACGGCTTGGGTGACTTCGAGCGAAGTGAGCTGCATCGAGAAGTGGGTTCGATTCTCGAGGATGTCTACGGGGATCGAGCGAGAGAAATCGCCCCTCAGCTTGCGTATCACTTTACCGAGGCGGGCGATTCTGAACGAGCGCTCGAGTATCTCATCCAAGCGGGGGATCAAGCGCGGATGGTGTATGCCAACGTTGAGGCAATTCGTTTTTATCGACAAGCGCTTAAATTTGTTGGAAGCAGTATGCAGGATGAGGAACGTGCAAGAATCTTACTGAAATTAGGACTGGTCTATACGGCGAATTTTGAGCCGGAATTAGCAACGGAGGCGTTTAATGAAGCGTTCGAAAATTGGGATTCAAGCTTTCAAACCGATTTAAGTGCCGCACCTAAAAAGACATTCAATATTCTGCGTCTAGCTGTATCAGAGCCTCACAGTTTAGACCCCGGCAAATTGCGAGACGATCTTTCGATATTTCTAGCAAATCAACTATTCGAAGGATTAGTCACCATTGATGCAGAATACAATGTGCTTCCTGCTGTTGCGTCAAGTTGGGAAGTATCTAATAACGGTCTTCGATACATTTTCCATATTCGAAAAGGGTTGAAGTGGAGCGACGGCTCGGATCTTACAGCGCCGGATTTTGAGTTCGCATGGAAGAGAAATATAGCGCTCCGAGAATATCCATCTATGTCTCATCTTCTCTATGTGGTCAAGAATGCTAAAGCTTATGGAGAGGATGGAACCTTTGATGAGGGACAAGTAGGGGTAAGGGCGTTGAATGAATACACCCTTGAAGTGTTATTAGAAACACCGACGGCATTTCTCCCGCACCTTCTTGCACATCCTGTGGCTGCGCCTCTTCATAGGCAGACAGTCGAAAGCGAAAATGGACCGTGGACAAATTTTGAAAACATTGTCACAAATGGTCCATTTCTTTTAAAAGATTATGAATCGAAGAACCGTATTGTACTTCAACGGAACCCTTATTATCAGGGGCGTTTCCCGGGAAATGTCTACCGAGTAGAATGTCCACTGATAACGGAATATAACCCGATACTCAATAAGTACGAAAACGGACACCTCGATGCAGTTGATATGATTGCCTCGGATCTAGGTACGATGGCGCTTGCAAGAGAGAGGTTTCCAGATCAATTCTTACTCATCCCTCAGTTGTCCACCTTTTATCTAACCTTTAGGAATGATGTACCTCCATTTAGTGATGTCCGGGTCCGTCAAGCATTCTCTCATTCGATTGACCTGGAGAGGATGGTAGATGAGATAACGGACGGGATGTATCTTCCGGCATCTGGAGGTTTCATCCCGCCGGGCATGCCAGCTCACTCTCCAGAAATTGGTCTGCCTTTCAATCCTGAATATGCTCGAGAGCTTTTAGCACAAGCTGGATATCCCGACGCAAAAGGATTTCCGAATATCACCTGGTTCCATACCGGCGGAGAGGCGGATAATCTGGTTGTTCCATGTCTCCAAGATACTTGGTCCAACGTGCTTGGGATACAAACACAGACAATAAAGGTAACATGGAACGAATTCTTGGAACGACGCGAAACTGACCCCTCTCATCTTGCAGTGAGTGGATATTCTGCTGATTACCCTGATCCCGACAACATGTTACGAGTCACCTTTCATAGCCAGGATGGAATTAATCCACAAAGGTGGCATCATCCTCAATTCGATTCACTGGTAAAGAAAGCTACAGAGATTATCGATCCCCATGAACGATTGAAACTCTATCAGGCTGCGGATCATATACTGGTAAATGAGGAGACGGCAGTTTTCCCGCTGTACTACACGCAAGGACGAGCGCTAATTAAACCCTGGATACGAAGACCAGGAGTTCCACCGTCAATGCTCCAATTAAAGGAGGTGATGATCGAGGAACAATAGGGATAGTTATATTCAAGATCAATAATCAGATTTGTACACGCCGAATGGAGGGTGAGTAGATGACACAAAATCCATACCCAGATAAAAGATTTCGGGCCTGGATGCTTCTCCAAGTTGAGGATCCGAGCGCCGTGGCAGTTGCGATAATGGCGCTGTATAAACCAAGGGACGACCGAGTGGTCATCAGGGCAGACGAAGTGCAGGCTCACCATGGCGGAGCTTTTAATCTTATCGTCCCTGTTGATGCAGCCTCCGGTGATGAGTTCAATGAGGTCGTCGTTGATATTAATGATTTGACGAAGAACGCAACGATGGAAGTGTATGAAGTCATTAATGAATACCCGAAACCATCTCACCTCGCAGATGGTTTTATTACGCAGCTTGAAGCTATGGATGATCCTGATATCCCCGGAAAGATTGTGAAGGTTGGGCGTCAGCGCAACAGCCCGGGCGAGAATCCTTGGGGTTGAGCAGGATCAGCCTCAAAATGTCCGAATTCAGCGATCGACTATGCACTGTCCTTCATAACCGCCTTCGTCCGAAGGCGGTTTTTGTGCAATAATAGAGCTATCGAGTTACAGGCTCGCACACATCGCAGCGCACATCGCCGGGGGTTTAATCGCAGCCTGTATATTTTTCGAACATACACCCTTCACCAAAGCCCCTCCAATTAGGTCATTGGCATACCTTTTCCCCGTTGATTGTGGCCGTTTCTGGTTTTAATTTCGGATTGGTAGAGATCAAATATTATGGACGAAGACATCATCCGCTCCGTTTCCATCTTCTCCTCGCTGCCCGACGAGGAGGTCGAGCGTCTCGCTGAGACTCTCGACCTGAAGGAGCTTCCCCTAGGAACGTTGCTCTTGGAAGAGGATGCCCTGGGGGATGGCTACTACATACTCGTCGATGGGGAAGTGGAGGTCATCAAAGCCCTGGGAACATCCGACGAGCGCTTGTTGGGCGTGCGCGGACCTGGTTCAATCATCGGAGAAATGTCCCTCTTCAGCGAAGCTGGTCGACACACCGCCAGTGTTCGCGCGAAAGTTCCCCTTCGGCTCCTTGAAATGAATCCTGCCGACCTTGACTCATTGCTGCATCGCCAGCCACGATTCGCTTACGAAATGATCCGCACGATCAGCCAGCGGCTTGATGAATCCGAGGATCTCACGATCTTCGATCTTCGCCAGAAGAACATTGAATTGCAGCAAGCTTATGATGACTTGAAAGCAGCCCAAGCCGAGATCATTGAGAAAGAAAAACTCGAGAAAGAGCTGGAAGTAGCACGGCAAATCCAACTGAGCATTCTCCCCCAGGAATTTCCACAATGTTCTAGGCTTGACTTCGGCGCTCGCATCGTACCCATGGCCGCTGTTGGGGGAGACTTTTACGATTTTATCGCAATAGACGATGACAGATTCGGCGTCGCCGTAGGTGACGTGACCGATCATGGGGTTCCTGCGGCGCTCTTCATGGCGCTTACGGCAACCTTGCTGCGTGTGGAAGCCCGACGAACCGTTTCTCCAAAGGATGTGTTGACTGAAGTCAATCGACTTTTATTGGGCATGAATGAAGCGGGCATGTTTGTCACGCTCCTCTACGGCATCCTGGACTGCAAGAAAAATACCTTCCACTATGCTCGCGCCGGACACGAGCTGCCCATCGTCATGAACCCTCTTGGCAAGTGGGAGAATGTAGGTCAAACCGTGGGACAACCTCTGGGCTTGTTCGATGAACCGTTAATCGATGAGCAAACTCTTAACTTGCCGAGGGATAGCCTGCTTGTCCTGTATACCGACGGTGTTCCTAATGCATTGGATAAGCAAATTCAAATGTTCGGCTTGGAGAATTTCCTCGCCGCTATTTCAGAAGAAAAGGACCAACCCGCGCAGGAACTATGCACCCAGGTCCTGAAGATCATGGATGCGTTCCGCGGTGAAGAAGACCCATACGATGACGTCACATTGGTCGCCGTTAAGATTCGATGATCTAGAAAGAGAAGTGAACTGCCTTATGTCGGAAACTATGCACGCCCTCCGCGACGCTCCAATCTTTGAAGGGGTGAGCGATAGAATACTTTCCGATTTCACCATCTCAAGCCGAATCCGGGTACTGGAAAAAGGTGAAATTCTTTTCAGTCAAACCGATCCAGCAGACACGGTTTACATTGTTCGATCCGGATGTATTGCTATTTTCCTTGCTACGCTTGAGGGACGCGAGTTGGTCATTAATGAAATGCACCGGGGTGATTGCTTCGGCGAATTGTCACTTATCACCGATCAACCACGCTCAACAGGGGCACTGGCGCGCGAGAGCAGTGAAGTTATCTCAATTCCTCGCGATGTTTTTCTAAAAGGGCTTGAGGCGGAACCGGAGCTGATGCGTCGCGTTCTGGAGACAACAGCTCTGCGCTTGCGCGTGAGCAGTGAACGTGAGAGCGCGTTAGCGTTTCTTGATTCCTCAGCTCGAATTGCGAAAGTGCTTCTGCAATTAGACCAACAGGCAGATGACGAAGGAGTGATCAACGTCACCCAGGAAGACCTCGCTCAGTATGTTGGCTTGGCCAGACAGACAGTCGCCCAAACGCTCGGTGAATGGCGCCGGGTTGGATGGGTTGAAACCGGAAGGGTCAGGATTGTGGTCAAGAATAGAGAGGCCCTGGAGAGGCTGGCCATCGCAATTGAGGGCTGAGCTTCACAGTAAAGATCATTCGCCCCTCTGTCACTTTAATGACAGACAATTCTTGATAAAGGGTCTAGTATATTAACAAGCAGCTGCCGGAAAAGAAGAACGGGGTTGTGCGAAGAGGAGGTGCCCAAGGCTAAAAATAATCACCATTCGCCTGTAGTGGAAGCCTTGTAGAAATTGGAGGAAGGAAAATGGCACTAGCGAACGAAAAAGTTATCGAAAAAGTGGTCGGTCGACTCACCGAAATGCGCATGAGCATGAACGCAGAAGAGCGCGTTGTACTTGACGAGATGATCATTGGCGGGCCAGAGGTTATTGCCCATGCAGTAACGGGTGATGTTCAGAAAGTGCAACCCAGGGTTACGCTCGATGATGACAAGTACAGGGTAGTCATACCATAGCCTGATGACCACTCAACGTAAGACATAACCGTACCCAGAAGGGCGGAGGCTCTTCTGGGTATCGGTTAGTTAAGTTTGTGTACTCGGAATTAGAGTGAGGCAAATCGAATACGATCCGTTTGAAAGGCTGGCACGATCATGAGCGAGAAATCGTCACAAGAAAGCAAGCTTGCGGAGCAGCTTCGACAACTCGTTATGGCTATCGAAACAAGCGGCAGCGCAATCATGCCAACTT
>CAYLOO010000073.1:0-13841 GCA_964385355.1 uncultured Anaerolineaceae bacterium | reverse complement strand
TTCTAGGGCTCATCAGAATGAAATAGCCACGAGGGGACTGGATAGGAACCTGAAAGATCCATGGTTGCACGGCTCCTGTATGGTTAAGGGTGCCGATAATGACCTCGAGCGTATTCGCTATTGGACCTATGTAGTTCCTTTGGCTTGGGTTTATGAGTTCACGCTGCAGAAGTCCAGGATTGATTAGCTTCTAAACCGAGAGGCATTCATTGGGCGCGGGCGGCATCAATCGATTTGATTTCGAAGTAAGCTTCCAGCACCTGTCTTACGATAGGGCCGGAGGTAATAGATCCTTCACCGCCATAGTAAACGAAGGCAACCACAGCAATCTCAGGGTTTTCGAAGGGTGCATAGGCGACGTACCAGGAGTGGGTGGGCCATTCACCAGGTTTACATAGCCCTTGCTGGTAAACCACCTGGTCGCAAAATTCGCCCGTGCCGGTTTTCCCGGCGGAGGAGATGGTGTCCAGGTCGGCGCGACCATGTGCAGTTCCGTCTGGATCGGTGACGACCAGGTGCATTCCTGTTTGGGCAAACTCGATCACAGCTGGATCGACAAGCACGTCTGGGCTTTCGGAGCGGCTGTTCTGGACGAGCTCTCGAAGTTCAGGGGGCATTGTTGGACAGTTTGCCCCGATCTCTTCCAACGGGGTGAGTACCCCGTCACCAATATCCCAGAGCACGCATGGTTCGTAGCGCTGGATGATATTGCCTTCCCCGTCGAGTATCTCCTCCACGATGTGCGGCCACATAACACGACCGCCATTTGCAAGTGTGGCGATTGAAGTGAGCACCTGCAGCGGTGTTGCGGCTACGAAGCCCTGCCCAACCACGGTGTTGTAGGTATCCCCTGTTGACCAGTTCTCGCCTAAATTGATACGCTTCCAATCCTCGTTCGGAATGAGTCCGTCCTCCTCGCCGGGGAGATCGATCCCCAGAGGAGCACCGTAACCTAAAGCTGGAGCATATTTATTGATCCCGGTCACCCCAAGCCCAGGCGGCTCGATATCACCAGGATAGCCCCCGCCGATCTTATAGAAGTAAACATTGCAGGACCAGGCAATCCCGTGTACGAAGTCGACGTCCCCATGCCCCTCGCGGTTCCAGCAAACGAAATCCTTGGCCTTGCCCGGGTCTTGCGGGAAATATTTATTCTCGATCGTGATTTTGCCTGGATCGAATAATGTCCGATCGGGTGTGATCACTTCTTCATTGAGGGCACCGATGGCTGTGACCATCTTAAACGTCGAGCCGGGTGGAAACTCGCTGGCGATGGCATGGTTCGTCAGCGGGCTGCCGCGTGTATCGTCTTCCAGTTGTTGGTAGTAATCCTGAGGGATGAAGCGGGCGAAACGATTGTTCTCGTACGTTGGTAGAGAGACCATCGCTAGGATTTCTCCGGTTTGGGGGTTCATGGCGATGACAACCCCGAGTGGAGTCCGTTCTTCCCCGGAGACACGATTGATAAAATCCATTCGATTCCGCAACGCTGTTTCTGCCGCTGCCTGCAGCCGAGTATCGATAGTCAAACGCATGTTGTTGCCGGGAATGGGTTGAGTAAATGTCCCAACATCGCGCAGGTACTGACCAGCGACATCGCGTTCTACGAGTTTGAGTCCATTCTGACCGGCGAGGATTTCCTGATACGTCCCGAGGTAACCAACCTCGATGCCGGCATAACCGATCTTATCGCGTTCCTTCAGGAAACCCCGTTCCTCGTAATAGTCCGCCAGACCAGCAGGGATCGGACCCAAGTAACCGATAGTAGCGGCGGTGAGCTCACCAGTCGTGTAGTCGCGGACAGGCACTGCGATCACGCTCACTCCCGGGAGGTCGATCTGTTCCTCACGCAGCACTCTCGCAATCGTTTCGTCAACGTCGCAGGCAATTGGCCAGGCGTCATAAGGTCGGTTTGTGTCGCCCTCGTTGACCAACTGTAGAACACCGCGGCCGGGAACGCAGGGGGCGGCTGGAGGTCCATCCTGATCCAAAGGTACACCGGTTAAGTCGGAGATTCGCTTATAAATCAACTCTTTCTCGGCGTTACTATCCGGAAGCAGCGCAGGTGTGACCATAATCCGATACTCCGGTATGTTCCTGACCAACTGGAAGTCGTTTCGATCATAGATCACACCTCTCTGCGCTGGGAGGCTGACTTCATCGAAGCGGTTCTCATCTGCTATTTCGCGATACGATTCTCCCTGGATGATTTGCAGGCTGAACAAGCGGCCGATGAAAACCAGCAATATCACGATGACAATGAGATATGTCATCCTGATCCGTGTGGCCGGGATACGCAAACTTAGATTTTCATTCATCCTATCAGAACCTTAAATCTCAACTTCTGGTGGATAGAGCCGATTACGGAGTACCTTAAACGCTTGCGCGGATGGAATGGCCAGGAGGAGATTGAAGAAAGTGCTAGGCAAGATCACACGCGAGAACGTATACGACCAATCGATCTCTCTTCCCATGAGTATGATTACCGCCAGACTTATGATGTGAAATATCAACGAACCTGCGAGAGTGATTCCTAACGGCATCAGGATATTGCCCTCCCAGATCCGGTCTTCATACAGCGATACAAGCATGGCGATGAGGATGAGCGTGATGCTCGTGGTTCCGATTGGAACACCTGAGAGCATGTCTAAAACGACGCCTCCAAACAATCCCCAAACCATCGCTTCCTCGGATCCTCCTGCTAATCCCCACCCAATGACAGCCAGCAGAACGAGATCGGGTCGACCCTCAAGAAACTGGAACGTTCCAAGCAGGGTTGATTGGAAGATGGCGAGCAGGATCAGGAGTGGGATTCCAAGGATGTAAGCCAAGTTTCACCTTATCACGGGTTTGGTTGTTCAAAAATCAAGGGGCTGAAATTAGTGATAATCAGGACGATATCCAACTGGTCGAATTCAACGCTGGACTGAATGGTCGCCTGCTGAAAAAGATCATAGTCTCTATGGTGGATGCTTAATATACTTCCAACGGGAATATCCGCTGGATATTTTCCACCCAATCCTGAGGTTAGGACGAGTTCTCCTTGACTGAGTTCAGCGTTCAAGTCGATGAGATCGACGACGAGCTCGCCGTTCAACTGCGCGGTGAGAACCCCCTCAGTTCGGGATTCCTGAAACTTAATATTGACGGCATTCTCTGGGTCGATTATCAGCTGCACCCTGGCGTAGGTTGCGAAAACCTCCACAACCCGGCCAACAAGACCGCGTGAAGTTACGACCGGCATTCCTTTTGAGATTCCTGCGTCGGATCCTCCGCCGATCAAGATTGAACGTATGAAGGGGCTCACATCTCGTCCGATGACATTCGTGGCAAGGTATCGGCTTTCCGGTTGGGAGCGGGCATAGTTGAGCAGTGCTGCAAGTACATCAACTTCCGCAGCTTGCTCGCGGAGGGAGATGATCTCTTGTTGGAGGAGCGCGTTCTCCGCCTCAAGCCGGTTGACCTCGCTGCGCAGAGTTGCCATGTCACGAGGGGAGGCGAGAACGTCCCGGAGGGCTGAGAAGCGGAGAGCGAACCAGGTTTGGATTGTGATAATTGGACGAGCGCCGAGGTTTTGAACAGGTTGGAGGAACCCGCTCAGATTCAGGACCACCAAGCTGAGCGCGATCATGAGCAGGATAGATATAATTAAGACTCTTGAAGGTATACGTCTCATAAGTCAGATCCCGTATGAGCCAGGGACCAATCCTAATGCTGATTAGTAACCGGGGGTTCGCTCAAGGCCGACAAGAAAGCGGCCAAGGGTGTCGAAGTCGTCAAGGATTAAACCAGCCCCGCGGGCTACACAGGTCATAGGGTCATCCGTGAGCCATACACGCATGCGAAGTTCATTAGAGAGCCGATCACCCAATCCCTGCAACTGAGATCCACCGCCTGCCAGAGCAATTCCTTCTTCCATGAGATCGGCGATAAGCTCAGGTGGAACCTCATCGATCGCGTCCCGAAGTGTATCTACGATGATCTTCACCGACCCGGCCAGGGCTTCGCGAATTTCAACGGATGAAACTTCGATCGCCTCCGGCAAGCCGCTCACAAGGTTTCGGCCGCGTACGCCAATTGTTTGTTCTTCTTTAAGTGGATATGCCGACCCAATTGTAATTTTGACTCTCTCTGCCATACGTTCACCGATTAGCAGGTTGTATTTATTTCGGATGTAATTGATGATGTCCTGATCCAGCTCATCGCCAGCGACACGAAGCGAGCGGGAAACAACGATCCCACCCATCGAAAACACTGCCATTTCTGTCGTCCCTCCGCCGATATCCACGATCATGGAACCACGGACTTCACCGATGGGGAGGTCCGCGCCTAATGCGGCTGCGGTCGGTTCTTCGATCAGGTAGGTCTCGCGCGCTCCCGCTGCCATTGCGGCATCGTATACAGCGCGTTTCTCCACTTCTGTTGCGCCGCTGGGGATGCCAACAACGATGCGCGGGCGGGGGACTGGCACAAGACTCTGTTCATGGGCCTTGGCGATGAAGTATTCGAGCATGCTTTCAGTGATATCGAATTCAGAGATGACGCCATCACGCAATGGGCGAATGGCGACGACATTTGCAGGTGTTCGCCCCACCATCTGCTTCGCTTCCGCTCCAACAGCCAGGGTGCGTTTGGTCTTTTTCTCAATAGCAACCCAAGATGGCTCGTTAATCACGATCCCCTTCCCGCGCACGTTAACCAGAGTGTTCGCAGTGCCGAGGTCAATTCCGATGTCTAGAGAGAAGAGGCCCAGGAGCCAGTTAAGTGGATTGAACGCCAAAGCGGAAATCCTCCATTGGGGCTAAGTTGCGATTATACCATGCAGGGTAGAAGATACATTCTTTCTAGAACGTTATGTTAGGTTTATCGGGCTGTCGTGCGTCCAAATGCTATAATCTCAATTACTATGCAGAGTTACAAGCAGGTTAGCGATTTTATTGAGAGGCAGCAACTCTTACACCGCGGCGAACGGGTCGTGATCGGTGTTTCAGGTGGACCGGATAGCCTCTGTCTTTTGGACACTTTGCACCACCTTGGGTATCCGCTTATCTGTGCCCACCTCGATCACGGATTACGGCAAGAAAGTTCCGCTGAAGCAGCCTATGTAAAGGGTATCGCACAATCCTACAATCTTCCTTTTGAGATTGAGAAGCAAGACATCGCTTTGAAGGCGGGATCCGGCGTTTCGCTGGAAGAAGCAGCTCGGCTTGCCCGCTATAATTTTCTTTTGCGCGTGGCCAGGAAAAACGATGTGCACATGATCGCGACAGGTCATACTGCAGATGACCAGGTCGAGACGGTGCTAATGCATTTCCTGCGCGGGACAGGTCCTTCTGGGTTGCGAGGCATGCTGCCTGATACGTCGCTCGATTCATGGGTTGGGTTTCCAGATGCCCAGGGGATCCGCCTTATCCGCCCCTTGCTAACCTTGGACCGGCGCCAGACTGAGGAGCATTGCCAAGCCTTGGGCTTGGAGCCAGTCATCGACTCGAGCAATATGGATTACACTTTTTTTCGGAACCGTATCCGGCATGAGCTCCTTCCCCTGCTAGAGACTTACAACCCTGGCATCCGCCAAATCCTTCTGCGCCTTGCATGCATTATGACAGCCGAAGTGGATCTTTTAGCGGAGATAGTCACGAGTGAATGGGAGTCCGTGTTTGAGTCTCTGGGGGAATCTGCGCTCTTATTACGAGTAGAGCCCATGGAGAGGAAACCACTTGCCCTGCAGCGGGCATTGCTCCGATCGGCGATTAAGAAACTCCAACCCTCCGCTCGAGATGTCAGTTTCGATACGATTGAGCGAGCGATTCAGTTCGTATCTGACCCGATCAGACCGGCATCGTGCCCACTGATTGCCGGTCTGATATTGAGAGATTTGGGTGAGGAAATTCTCCTTTACCACACAGACTCACCCTTTGTTTTTGATCGTCTGCCGCAACTCATTGAAGATGCTCAAGTGGTAGTAACGATCCCTGGAGAAGTGGAACTCGCTGGAGGATGGAGTCTGAGTGCAACGAGTGAGACTATCTCCCCCGGGAGTTATCAAACATACTTGAACGCGCAAGAAGGGGATTTCGCCGCGATTGACGAGTCGAGTTTATCCGCGCTACTCAGTGTGAGATCCCGGGTGCCAGGCGATCGGATCCAACCTCTGGGGTTTGAAGGGACAACGAAGGTCTCTGACATCATGATCAATAATCACATTCCTGATTTAGCGCGGGCACGCTGGCCGATTGTTGTTTCCGGAGATGAGATCGTGTGGGTTGCCGGGATTCGCATGTCGCATGCATTCCGACTCACCGCGGGGACGAGCCGGGTAATCGTCATCCGTTTATCCCCACCTCATGAGGCTTGAGACCAGCTCCGCTCACATCACGCTTGCCGAAGCGCCATGTCGAGTTGACGCCTAAACACCTGTCTGCTAGAATCACGATACTCCCCGCTGCGGGGTGACAATTGAATAACGGGAGATCAGCGTATGGGTCTCACACCTTGGTGTGAGACAACGAGGTGGAGGTTCCTCTCTGCGAGGAGGGGTTAACCTTTGGGTAAATTCCAAAGGGAAAATCGATCAGATCAGCGGATGCCTCCGGAGTTTGCCACAAACTCCTCTCTCCCTTCCGAGATAGCGCTCTTATAAATCCGCTCGGTGACAAGCGGGACAAAAGGAGTGCGGTGGCCAGGACAAGGATTTTTTCCATCCTTGAACTGCACAATATCGGAAGGGCGTTGATGTCGGGTTGAACCTAAGGCACGCCCTGCGTGCCTTTTTTCGTTATCCGGCCAGCGCTTGACCTTCAGGAGGAGTCAAATGTCTAAAGAAATCATCAAGCGGGCACATGAAGATGATGTGAAGTTCATCTGTTTGCAGTTCACAGATGTAACTGGCGTTGTTAAGAGTGTAGACATTCCGGTTAATCGCCTGGAAGTTGCGATTGAGGAGGGGATTTGGTTCGATGGATCCTCCGTAGAAGGGTTTGCGCGGATACAGGAAAGCGATATGCGCCTGATGCCGGATGTCGGCACCTATTGCATTCTTCCTTGGTCTCAGCCGGAACGCAGAAGAGCGCGGATATTCTGTGATATTTACTTACCCGATGGAACACCGTTTCCCGGGGATCCACGCGGGGTGCTTAAGCGTGCTCTCGCGCGGGTCGCTGACCGGGGCTGGCAGTTCAATATTGGACCAGAACCTGAATTCTTCCTGCTGCGCAGGAATGGACCGGATGCAATTCACCCTGTTCCGCATGATGTTGGTGGATACTTCGACTTCTCCGCGAGTGACGAAGCGCAGCGGGTTCGGGCGTCGCTAATGGCGGCTCTTGCGAGCATGGGGTTAGAGATCGAAATGGGGCATCATGAGGTAGCGCTCGGCCAACATGAGATTGATTTTCGCTTCTCCGACGCCTTAGAGGCTGCGGATAATGTAGTGACTTTGAAATACACAATCCGCGCCTTGGCCGCGCAGGAAGGGTTAATTGCGACATTCATGCCCAAGCCGATCTTCGGGATGAACGGCTCCGGGATGCACACTCATCAGTCGATTTTCGATTTGGAGGGGAAGAACCTCTTCTTTAACGCAGAGGACGATCATTATCTTTCTTCGTTAGCTTATGGGTTCATCGCCGGTCAGATCGAACATGCGCGGGCTTTAGCGGCAATCGTCGCCCCTACGGTTAACTCCTACAAGCGGATTGTGCCGGGGTATGAGGCACCGGTGTATGTGTGTTGGGCGCAGATTAATCGTTCGGCGATGATCCGCATTCCAAGCTATTCAGAAGGGCGGGAAACCTCGATCCGTGTTGAACTGAGGTTCCCTGACCCTGCCTGCAATCCTTATCTCGCATTCGCAGCGATGCTCGCTGCAGGCTTAGATGGAGTTGATCGAGACCTGCCGTGCCCACCGCCAGTGAATAATCTCAATATTTACGAGATGGATGAGCGTGACCTTCAGAAAATCGGAATCAGCCAACTCCCCGGATCGTTAGCAGAGGCGCTTCAAGAACTGGAGGGTAATTCTGTTATTAAAGATACGCTTGGTGAGGAAGCCTACACAGCCTTCACTAGGGCGAAACAGGCAGAGTGGGATGAATATCGCACCCGTGTCATGGATTGGGAAGTCGAGTACTATCTTGAAACCGCATAAGCTGGATGTCTGATAAGGCTTACTTAAAGAATGAGTTTAGCGCAAGGGGGCAGTCCGACTTACAGGGCTTGCCAAGCTTCTGTTCCAATTAACCATCGTTTTAGGGTTATCCCAAAAGGCCTGCCCCCTGTGATTTTCTATGCACTCACAATGGAATGACCGACCCGCCTGTTCGTAAGCTGTAGGGGCGCGCCTTTGTGTGCGCCCGAAATTCAATTCACCTTGAGCTGGCCTATTCAAAGTGGCACTCCTCCGTCAGAGTTGGCGTACCCGTTAATAAAACTATTGATTCCTATGAAGTATGTGCTGGCGAATGTTTTTCCCCACGCCAGTGATAGGTTATTAGATATCTGATTGCTTGAGGGTGTCGGACTGGCATACGGGTCAGCCTACGCGAAGGGGGCTGAAGTCAGTGTTGGTGTCAAACGCGTCAATGCTCTCGGAGTGTTTCAGAGCGTTCACAACCAGATAGGTCAGTGGGGTGGCGAGTACCTCATAGGCGCTTTTAACGAGCCACTGAGCCAGAATGGCAGAGACAAGTACTGATGAAGGAAGCACACCGTAGAAGGCGATGGAGATGAAAAGCAGAGAATCTATGCCTTGCCCGAACAAAGTAGAACCGATCGTTCGTGTCCAGAGGTATCGACCCTGTGTGAGAATCTTCATCTTCGCCAGTAAGAAAGCATTCACGAACTCTCCGACCAGATAAGCGACGAAGGATGCTAACAGCAGCCGGGGGGTGAATCCAAGGATCGCCTGGAACGCTTGTGCCGCCTCTTCTGGTCCATTGAGTGTTCCGACTGTCCAGCTTGATGCAGGCGGTAGGAGCCCCGCAATCCAGATCGCAGCGACAGCTAGAAGGTTGCAGCCGAAGGCTATCCAGATCGCTTGGCGCGCTCGTCCATACCCATAAACCTCGGTGAGAACATCGCCAATAATATAAGCGACCGGGAACAAAATCACTGCGGCCGGAAGGATGAGTCCGAAGATCGTGACAACCTTCACGGCGATAATATTCGACACAATGAGTGTTGTAACAAAAACAGAAAGGACAATGTGGTACCAACGATAACCGATCATCTAGCTATTCTTCTCTTTCGCCGTGTTCCGCTTCGACTGTAATCACGATGCCACCGCGGACGTTGAACCTGCCTGATACCCGGCACCAGTGTGGCTCGAGCGCTTTCACCAGGTCGTCCAGGATCAGGTTCGAAACATGCTCGTGGAATACACCTTCATTACGGAAGGACCACAAGTAAAATTTGAACGATTTTGACTCGAGAATCTTCTCCGCAGGGATGTATTCAACGGTGATATGGGCAAAGTCAGGCTGCCCAGTAGCTGGACAGATGCATGTGAATTCATCCGTCTCGAAGCGTACAACATACGGACGATCAGGATGATGATTGGGGAACGTCTCGAGTTTCCGGTCCGGTTCTACTTTTCCTCCGAGAATAGTGAGGCCGTCTAAATCTGAAGATTCCGTCATGATTCTATCCCTTGTTCTTGCATCATTTCCATCCTATCACGAACTTCTTTCCAAGTGCGACAATACGTGCAGAGATCGGGAGCCGATGTCGGTTGTCCGCATGATGTACATGGGTGAAGCATCCGCTCCACATCATCACCCCCAGAATTAAAAACCATCGTTTCCTTCGCTCGCAAAAAGGATAAGAAAAAAGATAGCTTTGCACCAGGTCGGTCTGCCTCAAGCTTGTTCAGCAGTACTTTGTAGTAGATGCTCTTTGCGCCGACAGCATGGGGGCACTCATCATACATGTATTCGATTCCCCGTAATAGAGCATAAGCTGCTGTCTCGCGCTCATAGAAACGGAAGAACGGTTTTGCTTTTTTAACTAACCCCGAGCGATTCGGAAGAACCGGTCCCTGACGTTGGAGGTAAGCAGTCAGCCAGTTTAAGGTGTTTCCGAAGAGGACAGCGGCTTCATCATCTAAATTATGCCCAGTCACCAGAATGTCATAGTCATTTTCGATGGCGAAGCGGTTCATTATATGCCGTTTGGAGAGCCCACAAATCGAGCATGGCCTTTCCCTACCACGGCGTGTCATGGACGCTGCGGTTGGGATATCCGACCCTTCATGCTCTTCAATATCATAGGTGACCAGATCCAGTTTGTGCTCGGCGGCGAAATCCTCGGTTATCCGTCTGGATTTGGCCGAGTACCCGCTGCCGCCATCGATCCCTAGCCCGATGTAGAGTCCGTCAACTTGATAGCCCAAGCGGGATAGTACGTCCCAGAGAACTAGCGAGTCTTTACCGCCGGAGACTGCAATGAGGACTCGATTCTCATGGCTGAACATCTTGTAATCGTGGATGAATCGCTCGGTTTGCTCAGGAATCCAATCGAGGTAGTGATTCTTGCACAGGGCCAGTTTGTGCTGGCGCATATGGATCACGGCTCTCTCACCGCATTTCCGGCATTTCATCGTCTGTTGCTGAGTGTCGGTGAGAGATTAATATGCGCCTCCAGAAATGACGGCGATAAGGCGAATTTCATCACGTTCCTGAAGAATCTCATCATCGGTTAGGAGCTCGCCATCACGTGTCGGAAGAACGGCTTCTGGCTGGATATCCAGCCGCAGGAGAGCGGAGTGAATTGTCATCCCCGACCGTACCTTGAACTCTTGATCTCGAAGGCGAATACGCACTGTCACGAGTTGTCCTTTCAATAAATGGATTGTACCCAGCGCGCAGGAGGGCGTCAATAAAAGATGCATCGGAAGGGGATTTTTCGCTGTCGGAGTTTTACAAATATCACGTATTGGCAGGCGCCAAACTCGCAATAAGAAGATGAAGATTGCGAGAATAGCGGGGTGTTTTTGGTGATTAAGGATCGGCAGCGTCAGTTAGATAATCGCTTCTTCCAAAGTTTGTTCTTCTGCCCTCATCGCCTCGAAAGCAGCAATAGCGACCTCAATCATATCCGCGTCAGGTTCACGGGTGGTCAAGCGCTGGAGCCAAAGATTTGGGGCGACCAAAGGTTTCGCCCAAGAGTAGCGTAACAAGTTAGACGAGAATCGTATGTATTCGTACGCCAGCGAGGCGAGAAGCGGGAGAAGCAGAATCCGGCTTAACAACCGCGGGATTAGCGAAAGGGGTCCGAGTGCACTGAAGAGCACGATGGAGAAAACTACGACTGTAAGCAGGAAAGCCGTACCACAGCGCGTGTGCTCCCTTGAGAAGCCTTGTATCTTATCCACCTCGAGAGGGACGCCGGCCTCAAACGTGTTGATGGTCTTGTGCTCAGCTCCGTGATAGCCGTAGACCCTGCGGATTTCGGGGATGAATCCGATTATCCAGATATACCCTACGAGCAAGAGGAGACGGAAGAACCCTTCTGCTGCATTTGACCAGAAAGGCGACCAATTCAACAATCGCTCGAGTAAATATGCTGCCCCTGTTGGCAGGAGGAAGAATAAACCCACCCCTATAACCAGCGAAAATACCAGACTCAAGGTGATCGCGAAGCCATCGAGTTGTTCATCCTCATCCGATTGTATGTTGGCAGAAAAGGTCAGCGCCCGCATGCCTAAAACCAACGCATCCCAGAGAATGAAAAGCCCGCGGATGAAGGGCGTCTGGAAAAGGCGGCCCTGGTAGAGAGAGCCAAGCGGCTGCATCTCAACCTGAATGGATTGGTCAGGAGCGCGAACAGCGACGGTACAGGTCTTTCGGCCGCGCATCATTACACCTTCGATTACCGCTTGGCCGCCGTAGTTGGGGAGACTTTCTTCCATAAACAACACCTTATTCCTTTGACGATTAAGTTCCTGAGAATATTTCAATGAAATGAATGAAGGTCTCGATCCCGCGGTAGAAGCTGGGCAGGTGCTGTTTCTCGTTAGGTCCGTGGATATTGTCGTTTGGAAGGCCAAAGCCCAGCATGAGGCTGTCGATGCCTAGAATCTCTTTGATCAGCGAGACGACAGGGACGGTCCCGCCGGCACGAGTGTAGACGGGCGCGATGCCCCAGACAGTTTCCAGCGCCTGGGATGCAGCTTTAACAGCTTCGGAATCGCGTTCGATGATCGCCGGTGTCGCGCTGGATAAATCCTCGATCTCCCAGGTCATCGTAGGCGGGGTGTTCTCCTCCATGTACTTGATCAGGCTCTCTTGAATTCGTGCGGGGACCTGATCTGGAACGAGGCGCATTGAGACTTTCGCCATCGCTTTTGCTGGCAATACTGTCTTTGAACCCTCGCCTGTAAAACCACTGAGCAATCCATTGACGTCGAGGGTAGGGCGGGTTGTCGCCCGTTCCGTCGGAGGGTATCCGTCTTCTCCAAAAAGGGTTTGCGTACCGGCGCTTTCCAACCACCACTCATCTGAAAGGGAAGGAAGCATGTCTCGTTCCTCCTGTGTCAGATCATGCACATCATCGTAAAAACCTGGCAGCAGGATTTTACCCTGTCGATCGCGCATGCCTGATACAAGCTGGCAGAGCACAATCGCTGGGTTGTCGATCACGCCGCCGAATGTTCCGCTGTGGAGGTCCGAATTCTGCCCTTGAAGCCGGATCTCGAAGTATGTCAAACCACGCAAAGCGATTGTGAGCGCGGGCTGATCGGGAGTGAGTATCCCGGCATCGGTATTTAAACATACATCGCTTGCCAGCAGGTCTCTATGCTCTTCGATGAAAGCTGGCAGGCTTGGGGAGCCGATCTCTTCTTCGCCCTCAAACATGAATTTCAAATTCAGCGGCAGGTGCGAGGTGTGCACCATGGCCTCCAGCGCTTTGAGAATGGCGACAAGCTGACCTTTCATATCTGAAGCACCGCGGGCATAGAGATTATCACCCCGGATTTCAGGCTCGAAAGGTTGACTCTCCCATTCATCGAGCGGATCCACGGGCTGGACGTCGTAATGACCATAGACGAGAACGGTGGGGGCATCAGGCCCGGCTTTCAACCATTCGCCGTATACGATTGGGTGTTTCGCAGTGGGCATGATTTCGACAGAATCGAAACCTAAACCCTGTAATTTACCCGATAGCCATTCCGCCGCGTGGCTGATGTCCCCCTCATGCTCTGGAAGGGTAGAGATGGATGCTATTCGCAGGATCGCTTTTAGATCATCGAGAGCGGCGTCCTTGTTATTTTGGGCATACTCGAGTGCGGGTTGAACTACAGACATGGAAGACTCCCTTTCGCGTAATGATACGTTTGTAAGAAAATTGGTGAATGGTCTTCTAGGATTATGATTAGCATTGTTTACTCAATGATAATCCAAAAGCGCCCTCACAAGTGATTATTCTACCACCGCATCACCATACCTGAGGAGCTGCAGTATGGAGGGCGGAAGCCTTGATTATGCTCGGTAGGAGATGCTGGATTGTTTAGGATGATCCAGCGTAGCGTGAATTGAAGCCATCAAGGGTGGTCTGGGTGCTTTTTGGTGTATCTTTGTTGAATTGGCATCACCGCCGTATCGGTTTCACCATCTGGGGGTTGTCCTGCATGGAAGCTGCCGGTTTCATATGGAAAGGTACGAAACATGCTACTGGTTATGTTAGGTAGGGAGTAAATTGAACAAAATTGCCGTTTGTTATCCGTAAATAATACTTTATACTGGGATTGTTGTTCGATGTTCATTCAGATTGAAGATTCAGAAGGCGAACCCGTCCCTCCTGAGGAGGTGCGGATACAGTCGGTCCACATCGACCCTTATCCG
>CAYLOO010000072.1:0-13894 GCA_964385355.1 uncultured Anaerolineaceae bacterium | reverse complement strand
GCCAACTTCAAACCAGGAATTGCTTCAATCCATCGTGGGTACGGCTGCACGTATATTTGGCGCCGCAGCTGCCTCAATCGCTCTTGTAGATGAAAAACAACAGGTTTTAGAGTTCAAAGTAGCCTACGGTGTTGGGAATGAAGATGTCGTCGGCATGCGCATTCCTCTTGATTCGGGTATTGCCGGCTACGTGGTCATGACAGGTCAACCGATTGCGATCTCTGATGTGCAACAGGACCCGCGTTTTAACCTGGATTTCGCCGAGAGCACCGGTTATGTGCCCAAATCAATACTGGCCATGCCGCTAATCCGTAATGACCGGGTGATCGGTGTCATGGAGGTTCTAGATAAAATCGATGAACCGTCATTCGGTCTAAAAGACATGGAGCTTCTCGGCATCTTCGCCCAGCAAGCTGCGATCGCCATTTTTCAATCCCAGCAGTTTGAAAACCTCAGTTCTGCGCTCGTTCAAAGTATTAAGGATTTATCCAACGCGGATACCACCTCGGAATTATCGGATCTATTCCATGCACTTGAAGAGAAAAGCGGTGAGGATGAGCGGCTCAAGGAATTGTATGCCCTGGCCAATCATTTTTATGCAATCAGTGAATTTGGTGATTCGGAGCGCCGGGTTTGCTTGCATATCCTTGGCGCGTTTTCAGAATATCTCCACTCGAAGCCGCGTCTTACTCCATGACAACATGCTGCCAACAGTGACCGGTTGAAGCGAGGTCAACATCAATGAGCGATAAGCCATTTCGCCCCGCGTGGTCATCGCAATTTACTTCTGATGCGATTCGCGAACTTCAAGCCCTGGGACCTATCGGCGAGCTGACGAGGGAGTGGGCTTGGGAAAGCAGCACCGGGAAGGGCGTGAGCGTTGCCATCATTGACAGCGGGATCGAAAAAGACCACCCTGCCCTGGAAAGGAGCGTGAAGGGAGGCGTAATTGTTGAATGGGATGCCGAAGAGCGGAATAAGGTGCGCTACGTCGAGGACAACGAACTTATCGACCTGTCGGGACATGGAACCGCTTGTGCAGGCATCATACACGCCATCGCTCCCAACGCCGAATTATTCAGTGTGCGCGTACTGGGGAGGGACATGACGGCAAAAGCCCTTCAATTTGCCGGCGGCTTGCGTTGGGCAATTGAGAACGAGATGCAGGTCGTCAATCTCAGCCTCAGCACTTCGCGAGCGGAATATTATGCTTTATTTCATGAATTAGCCGATCAGGCCTACTTTAACAATGTCGTCCTGGTTTCAGCGGTTAATAATATCTCTGTGCCCAGCTACCCTTCGCTTTATTCCTCGGTCATATCTGTCGCCGCACATGATTGTCCTGAGCCGATGACGTACTATTACAATCCCTCCCCTCCGGTCGAATTCGGAGCGCTGGGGATAAACGTTGAGGTGTCGTGGTTGAATGGCAGCTCCTGTGTCACCACAGGAAACAGTTTTGCCGCTCCTCATATCGCCGGCATTGTCGCGCTGATCCGTGCCAAGCATCCAAACCTGACGCCGTTCCAGATCAAGACTATCCTTTTCGCCTGCGCGAGTAATACACGCAGAGCGCCAGCTTAGGTTCAAGACCCGTTATTCCTGGACCTGATACATGAGTGAGTAAGTCTAAAATGGCAAGATAGTTGTTTTCTCACTCTGAGATTCCGTGAGGCATCGACATCAAAGGCTCGAATTTGCGGATCGCATTCCAATCATCTGTTTACGTGGGGGGAAGCCCATGATCGCTTCTATGGTCAATTTAATACTTCTTTGCCACGATCGATTGGATGCGAATGTAAGTCGTTAAGATTCGGGCATTGCATACCTTGTCCGCGACATCGATCTTGCAGGTGATGCAGCTTTCATGCTAATGTGAAACAGGAGTGGTATCAACCGTTTTCCCTTTTTATGGAGATCCACAACATGACCTTGATCTGTGCTGATTGCTCGCATGAGAACCCCTCTGATGCTGAATACTGCCAGAAATGCGGCCAACCGCTCATGCGTGACTGCGCGACTTGCGGAACGTCAAATACGAACGACGCTTTATTTTGCAAGCATTGCGGCACCATACTGGACGATGTCTCCGACCCAGGCAGCGAATCAAAGCTCAGATCGCTGCAAGAAACGGCACCCCACGCGTTACGTGAGAAGATAAAAACGGCCCAGACGGAGATCGAGGGCGAGCGCAAGCCCGTAACCATCCTCTTCACCGACATCGTCGGTTCCACCGCCATCGCCGAGAAACTCGATCCCGAAGTGTGGAAGGAGATCGTTGTCGGCGCTCACAAGCGCGTGGGCGAGGCCGTCTACCGCTACGAAGGGACCATCGCCCAGCTCCTGGGTGACGGTGTGCTGGCCTTCTTCGGCGCGCCCATCACCCACGAAGATGATCCGATTCGCGCCGTGCGCGCGGCGATGGACATCCAGGAGAGCGTCGAGGAATACGGCCGCGAGTTGGTAGGAACTGTTGACGACTTCCAGATGCGCATCGGCATCAACACCGGAACTGTAGTCATCGGCGAGATCGGCACAGACATGCATGTGGAGTACCTGGCCATCGGCGATGCCGTGAACGTGGCCGCACGACTGCAATCGGCTGCCGAGCCCGGGAAGGTGGTTGTGTCTGAACCATGCGCCCGGCTGGTCAGCGCCAAGTTTGACTTGAAAGACCTCGGTGAAATTACAGTCAAAGGCAAAGCGGAGCCGCTCCTGGCATACCAGGTGATAAGCCTAAAAACAGAACCCGAGACCGGGCGCGGCCTCACAGGCTTGCCAACGCCCCATGTCGGACGAGCGGGTGAGGTGGAGAAACTCCAAGCATCCTTGCTCGCACTCTGTGCTGGCCATGGTCAGATCGTGGCCGTCATGGGCGATGCCGGCATCGGCAAGACGCGTTTGTTGGAAGAAGTGAAGGCGATCACTGGCGAAGCTGAAGGTGACCGCGAAGCTGCCCCGATTTCACCCACTTCGATCCGCTGGCTGGAGGGGCGCGCCCTGTCCTACGGCGGATCGCTCTCCTACTGGACGATCACCCAGCTCTTGCTGGCCGATCTTGGCCTCTCCGACGGCGCTCCGCAGGTGGAGATCATCGTTGCACTGCGGCGGCGGGTGAAGGAGTTGTCTGGGGTCGAAAACGCCGATAGTGTATTGCTTCACCTCGGTCATCTCCTGGGTTTAAAAGAAGACAGTGAGGTTGAGGGGCATATGCTGTCCCTCGACGGAGAGACGATGAAACAGCGAATGTTGGCGTCGCTGAGCGACTATTTCGGTCAAGTTGCAAATGAAGGACCAACAGTCCTGGTCTTCGAGGACATGCACTGGTCGGATCCCTCCAGTCTGGAGGCGGTTGCGAACTTGCTCCCACTCACAGATCGCTTGCCGCTCATGATCCTCATGCTGATGCGCATCGATCGCGATCACGGCTCCTGGGGGGTCAAACTCAAAGCTGAGACCGACTTCCCCCATCGAACCACAGAGATTCAACTACGCAATTTGTCCGCAGACGATTCATCCAATTTGTTGGCACAGCTCTTGGGAGAAACAAAACTGCCCGAGGAGATCTGGCGTGCGATCATGGAGCGGTCGGAAGGCAATCCCTTCTATCTCGAGGAGGTCGTTCGCCACCTGATGGAGCAGGGCTTGATCGTCCAGGACGAGCAGGGTTGGCGAGCGACGGCAGAGATCAAGGATATGAGTATCCCTGATACCCTGCAGGGAGTCTTGCTGGCGCGCATCGATCGACTGGAGGAAGATGTGCGCCGAACCTTGCAGATGGCCGCGGTCATCGGCAAGAGCTTCCTGTACCGGATCCTGGAGACGATTGCCGAAGCCGAGATGCAGCTGGACTCACACCTATCCCAACTCCAGCGGGTCGACCTTGTGCGAGAGAAAACGCGCCTTCCTGAACTGGAGTACATTTTCAAGCATGCTTTGACGCAGGAGGCCGCCTACAACTCCCTCCTGCACGAGCGCAGGAAGGGTTTCCACCTGAAGGTGGGTGAGGCGTTGGAGGGACTGTTTCCCGACCGTGTAAATGAGTTCTCGGGATTGATGGCCTACCATTTTGAGGCGGCAGAGGCCTACGAGAAAGCGCTGGGCTACCTGCAGCGAGCCGGCGACCAGGCGCGCCAGACCTATGCACACCAGGAGGCCATCGATTTCTACGAACGGGCGCTAGTGATCTTGAGAGCACAGGCAGAATATGATCGAGCTGCTCGAACGCTCATGAAGTTGGGGCTGACCTATCACACCGCGTTTGACTTTAAGCGATCACGGGGTGCCTACGATGAAGCTTTCGCCATGCGGCAGCGAGAATCGACAACCAAACAAGCAACTCTGGAACCTGCTCCTCATCCAATTAGGCTGGTTAATACGGAACCCCCCACCCTGGACCCATCTATTGCTACTGACTCGACTTCAGGAGCCTATATTACGCAGATTTTCAGTGGGCTGGTGGAGATTGGCATGGGGTGGGAAATCATGCCTGATGTGGCCCTGCGTTGGGAGATTTCTGAAGATGGGCGCAGGTACGTCTTTCACCTGAGGGACGACGTCTTTTGGAGCGATGGCACGCAAGTCACCGCAAGGGATTTTGTTTACTCCTGGATTCGCTCCTTGAATCCTGCTGTCGAAGCCCCAAGTGGCAAAGCCCGCCTATTTTATGACATCAAGAATGCCCGAGCATACAATAAAGGGGAGCTCTCGAAACTAGATCGAGTAGGCGTGATCGCAGTCGACAAGATGACCCTGGAGGTGGAATTAGAGCGAGCCGCCAGTTATTTTCTTCATATGCTTTTCACCTTATACCCTGTCCCTCGCCATGTCGTGGAAACCTATGGTGACGCCTGGACAGACCTGGAACACATCGTCACCAACGGTCCGTTTCAAATCGAATCCTACCAGCCCGCGGAGTCCATGTATTTGGTGAGGAATCCGACCTATCATGGTGAGTTTTCTGGGAACGTGGAGAGGGTTGAGGTGAAGTTGAGCACAATTTCGGGATCACCTGAGGCGATAGAACTGTACGAAAGAGATAAAGTTGACATCACGGAATTAACCAACGAGACCTACCACGAGCGTCACAGATTAGCTGAGGAATACTTAACTGGGCCTACGCAGGGCACATATTTTGTGGGCTTCGATGCGAGTCGCCCTCCCTTCGATGATGTGAGGGTTCGGCAGGCTTTTATCATGGCTGTGGACAGGGAGAAGCTGCCTGATGAAGTACTAGACGGGTATATGTATCCAGCCATGGGAGGTTTCGTTCCGCCGACCATACCAGGACATTCGCCGGGGATCGGCCTGCCCTATGATCCAATCCAGGCTCGCCAGCTGATGATACAGGCCGGTTATCCTGATGGCCAGGGATTCCCACATTTAGGAATCATCTTTATTAGTCAAGGGAAAAATCTGGTGGTGCGCCTGAAAGCGCAATGGTTGGTTAATTTGAATGTAGATGTCGATCTAGAGTTTACGGATTGGGAAAACGTCCTTCGTACGTATCTCAGCAGGAATGCATTTTTTATGGGATGGGAGGCAGATTATCCCGATCCTGATAGTTTTCTCAGGGTGAGTATTCAGAGTCACTTTCCCAACTGGCAAAATGAGGCTTACGATCAATTGTTGGAGAGTGCCCGGCAAGCAATAGAGCAGAATGATCGGATAGATTTATACCAGGCAGCAGATAAGATACTGATTGGAGATGCGGTGATCATGCCCATGGCCTATGGCAAGTACCATCTCTTGTGCAAGCCGTGGGTGAAACCACCGGCAGGATTTGCTGGAACTTGGTATTTCAAGGACTTCATCATCGAGCCGCATTAGATTGGCACCTGAGCAAGACAAAATCTTTGTTGAGGTGGTGCCCAACAAGTCGGTGAAGCTGACGGCTTAGCTATGACTGAATCATGGCACAAGAGCCCGTGCTGCATACGTTGGCTAAGCCCGCCGGATTTACGGACAAGCCATCAAAGTCGTCGCCCACATCAGATCGTCAATAAGAACCTGCGCAGAATGTGCTTTACCCTCGACAGTCGCCGAAGCCATGTTGCAGTCGTCGTTGGCCAATCCAGAAATCTGCAGCCTGTACTTCTCCCCCACCGTGATGGTTGCGCTCCTGATCTCGATCTCCGCGCCGATGTCCTGCACGAGGAATTCTAACTCCTCTGGGGAAGCTTGGCGATACACCACACCTTCCGGGCAATGTACCTCTTCGGTTTGCGTCTCCTGGTTGTAGGAAACCGCACAGTTCGCATTACTCTCGGCGACCTTCAACGTTTCGGCATTCCAAATCCTGACTCGCAGGATGGCCTCAGGGCTGAAGGTCTCTTTGTTTATGGGCACGCTGAAAGTCACGAATTCCACCGATCGGCTAAACGGTGCAAGGATGCTGCAACCTGCAAGAAAAGAAGAAGCAGCGAGAAGTAGAAAGAGTTTCGTGATAAGACGTTTGCTCATAATCGCCTCCTTACCTATATATATGACTTTCTCCATCGATTAAAAGTTCCCATCACAATCTCTAAGCGCGTGAGAGCGAAAAACTGCAATAGAATCTGGATGGGACCTAACAGGTAGGTGCGATTACACGACTACGCAAGGAGCGCTCTGAGATAACGCCGAACCGTGAACGGCTGACCCGAAAGGATCATCTGCGTCCGGAATACTTTCCCCACTGCGCGTAGGGCAAGGGCCACCGTAACCACCAGCAGCCCCAGGGAGAGTGCCAATTGCCAGAAAGGTACGGCGCCAACCGTCATGCGCATGATCATCGACACCGGACTGGTTAGCGGGAACAGACTGAGGGTTGTGGCTAGAACCCCATTGGGGACATTAAGTGTGAACGGCATCACGCTGAGCATATAGCCGATGATCAGAGGGCTCAAAACCAAACCGCTGGCTTGAGATCCCGCTTTGACGTCCGGTACCAGCGCCCCGATCCCGGCCAGCAGGCTGGCGTACAGCGCGTAACCGAGCAGGAAATAGATCAGCGAGATTGCGATCAGCCACGCCGGGAGATGGAATTCTGGGGGGAGGCTCAGCACCCCGCCGCCAATGCGCAGCATTGTCCACATCGCCGCGATCCATACTCCACTTTGCATCAAACCGGCTGTTCCCAGCCCAAGCATCTTACCGGTGAGCAATTGCTGAGGGGTGATGGAAAGCATCAGAATCTCCATCGTCCGGTTCTGCTTCTCCCCACTTATATTGCTCAATAGCATACCTGAGTTCATCGTGAGGAACATGAAAAACATGACCACCATGAACATGGGAAGCATCGCAACAAGGGGATTTGAACGACATGCTGGACCAGGTCGCGAGCAATCCTCCTCGCTGTAGCGGTCCGGACTCGTCTCCTCGCCCCGGCGCTCCACTGTTAGATCCACAGGGTTAAGCACCAGGCTGGCGAACTCCAGATCTCCTCCAAGCATCTCAACCAACAAAGTCCAGCGCATCATCCATTCCTGACTATCCGACTCGAAGGGGTTCGCTCCCGTATTAACATAGGTCACCGTCCCCTGCTCCAGGTACTCCTCAGGGATGATGTAATATGCGTAGATTTCACCTTCATTTAACGCCTGCGCAGCAGCGTCTTCACTGGGGTAGGCTACAAAGATATCCTGCGGCAGATCCTCAGGGATGGCTGAAATGAGTCCAATAAGGTCTACATATCCCTCGATCTCAAATTCCTTCACTTCCTCTACCACGGGCAAGGTTTCCTCTACCGAATCGCGCCGCCAGACCGCAACCACTGCCACAATTAAGACCGCTATCAACGGGATTCCGAACCCGACAAACACGTACGAACGACGGCTGAAAGCCTTACTCAACTCATAACGCAGGACAAGAAATATTTTCTTCATGATTGCACCCCTGCCGGTGTCACCGTTTCCACCCTTACGAATATATCCCTTATGCCCAAGCGCTTTCCGTGTCGCAGCAAGCCCAAACGGAATACTCGCCCTGCAAACCAAATTGCCGCTATGGCAAACAATATCTGGATTCCAACGCTCAGGATGATCTGCCATAGGGGTACGACGACGAACACCTCTCGAAGAGCAACGGTCATCATCGAAAAGAATGGCACCATGCTTAAGATCACCGCCAATACACCGTTCGGCTCGTTTCCGATCTTCACGATCGCCAGGAGGGGGAGCATCGAGATCAAGACCGACAGACCCCCGATCTGCTGCGCCTCTTGCCCATTGGTCATAATAACGCCAAGTGCAAATAGGAGCGCAGCAGCCATTACATAGGTCGGCACACCGATGGCTACTACCTTGATCACCGGCTCCCACTCCAGGCTCGCACTCTGAAACCAGGCAAAACCGAGGGTGTCGCTCCCGAGCCAGACCACCGCAAGACCGAAGAGAGTCCAGGTCAAGAACTGCGTGAAACTGATACCCAAGATCCCCAATACCTTGCCCGTGACCAACTGCCCGGGAGAGGTCGATGTTACGATCACTTCCAGCGTGCGGTTTTCCCGCTCCTTGATCATCCCCTCCAAAAGGAACCCCGCGCTCATGAGAAGCATCATCATCAAGGCCAATCCCACGAAGAAAGGCAACACAGACTGGAATGTAGGTCCGGATGAGGGAAACGAACGCCGGCCGTCCGGTGTGCGCGTCAGGAACTCAGTTCCGTCAGCAATCCGCTCCTGGATCTCAGGCTCGACATCACTTAGCAAGTTGACCCGCAGCAAATCGTAAAATTGTCGGGTGGCCTTCGATGCCGGCTCCTCGACGTAGATTAGCCTGATTTCTCTCGTTTGCAGATATTCTGGCGATAGAACGTAGAAAGCCTGTAACTCCTCCGCCAAGAGCGCTTCTTGGGCTCCGTCTTCTGTATTGAAAGCAATTAACTGGACAGGGTCATCGTATAAATCAGGAGGCAGCACGTCTACCAACATGACACCGGCGTGGTCGACGTACCCGATAGGTCGTATGTCTTTCTCTAAATAGTTCATCAGCAAAACTATGCCGATGTTCAGCCCAATCATCAGAGGAAGACTGAGCAGCACCATGATGAAGCTTTTACGGAGCACATTGCGCCTGAATTCCTCGCGGGCGATACGCCAGACATTAGACGTCATCGCTCCACTCCTTCCTGAACAACCTTAATAAAAATCTCGTCCAGCGTAGGAACGGCAATTTCAAATTTGCTCAAGCGCAAACCATGGGCGAGCAGTTCTTGTAGAACCGATTGTGGATCGGTCTTCTCCTCCAAGAGAAGCTTAACCTCATGGTTGGTCCGATCGGTCTGTAGAACGCCCGAAAGGTCAGGCAAATCGCCATCAGCCTGTACAACGATTGCATGCCCCGAGAATCGTTCACGGATCGCGGTCAGGGTCCCATACAGCACGTCGACGCCTTCGTCAATGAGAACGATGCGATCACAGAGCTCCTCGACCTGGTGCATTTGATGGGTGGACATCAGGATCGTCGTCCCTCCATCACGCAACTCTCTAATCACATCCTTGACCAGCCTTGTGTTAATCGGATCCAAGGCGGCGAAGGGTTCATCAATGATCACCAACTCGGGTTTATGCAGGATGGTGAGGATGATCTGTGCCTTCTGCTGCATGCCCTTGCTGAGCTCGCTCACTTTCTTCTGTGTATGGTCAGCCAGATCGAAGCGTTCCAGGTAGGTATCCAACGCTTGACGCGCTTCTGCGGGTGAGAGCCCCTTGAGTGAAGCGAGGTAAACAAGACAGCGCATGAGTGGCACATCCTGGTATAAGCCTCTCTCCTCGGGCATATAGCCGATGCGGTGTTTCTTCTCTTCGGTCATCGGACCGCCGAGCACCGCAACATCCCCCGCATCCGCTCTAAACAGATCGAGCATAATTCGAATCGTCGTCGTCTTGCCAGCACCGTTGGGCCCCAGCAAGCCAAATATCTCTCCTTTTCCCACTGAGAAGGTAACATCCCTCACGGCTTTTACCTCACCGAAGGATTTAGCCAGGTTAATGACCTCAACTGTGTTCACTTTTTCTTTTCCTTTCATTACGCAAAATAGCAATACGAGAATTTTATTAAGAATCGATTACGGATACTAGTAATCAACTTCCTTCGTTCAGGGATGTTACAAACCTTTCCCGTATTTGCCAAAGCTGAAAACGAAAAACCGTACCGACGGTAAATGCGCGGCCCTCACTCACCCACTATCACGACTTATGTTAGCTCAGGGCCACGCCAGGTTCATGAAAATTACCTGACAGCAACCCGATGATGAAAACCAAGCTCTGTGAACCAATCGTACTTAATACCGTAAATGCTGACCTATTCAAACGGAATGCCTGAGAGTAGGCCAGGTGCTGTATTGTCGCTACTTTAGCGTGAATGTATAGGATTCGTCATCCCCCAAACAAGGTGGTTCGATAGGTGATTTATCCGGTCGCTGTTTATCGGTTCTCTCGAAATGACAAATTTTGGGACCCGAACTCTTCCCATATCTGTCATTGCGAGGAGCCCGCAAGGGCGACGCCTGTCCTGAGCGGGACCGAAGGATCTCAATCTACGCGCAAGGAAGGAGGAGATTGCTTCGCCTGCGGCTCGCAATGACATTAAGAGGTAGACCTTGACGCACATGGATAGTGCTCATTCTATAGAGGGAGCTTACAAGAGAATCATCACAGGGATTTCTTACGGAGTTAATCTTGCGAAGTCCCCGACCGAAGGGAGTGGGGAGTGAAACTGAAGGGCTCGAAATGACAGCTGTTGGGACCAGAAAGAATGCGAAGCGATCCCTCGGCAATAAAAACTACCAATCGTAATACTCCAGCGTCGGGGCGTGATCTGAAAGAGGGATCAAAGGCTGAACATCCCCACCTAAAACGTCAAAAAGAAGCAATCGGTGGTCTGCACCGGTGATACGGTCGCCATCGGTGATGAATTCAAAATAAAGATAGAGGATACCCGAGCCATCGTCTGCAAAGACAGGAAGGCCCGCAGCTCCAGCACTATCTGTAATGGCTTCGATCTTCCCGGACAAATCCACCGTGTAAACATTCCAGGGCATGAGCTCCGGCCAGTGCTTGAGAAGAATATACACATTGGCGATGTCAGTCCATCGCCGTTCACCCTCGAACCTGCTGAAGGCGATCGTTTGACTATCCGGGCTCCAACTAGGATCGTGGTCCGACTGCCAGTCCTTTGTGGTTGTGAGCCTTTGAATCTGCGACCCATCTGCATTCATCACGAAAATCTCCTCACGTGCGTGTTCCTGCGTCAGTCGTGTGGATTTGAAGGCGATCTTCGTCCCGTCCGGTGACCACTCGGGATCGTTATCCTCCCACGGAGAATCGGTCAGGCATGTGAATCCAGTGCCGTCAAGCGATGCGACCACGATATCGGCGGCGCCCGCAGGGTTACCCGCCGCGTCACTGAAAGACCCATAGACAAGCATGCTGCCATCCGGAGACCAATCAGGATGGCCGTCCAGGACGCGGTTATCGGTTATTTGAATCTCTTCACCAGTTACCAGATCGAGCACAACAATTTCCCATGAAAGCACATCCAATGGATCACCCGCATGAAAAGCGACTCTTGTGCTATCCGGGGATAACGCCGGGTTGTTTTCATGGCGGTCATTGTGGGTTAGGCGTGTGATCGAGTTATCTTTCTCCAGGAGGTATAACTCGCCCTCGGGGGAATCAGATTTCGACATAAACACGAGGACAGGGTTTGGCTGCAGGTGCCATAAAAGTATTTCCTCTTCAGTTTGAACATCAACGGGTTCGTTGCACCCACTGATCATTGCGAGTATTAATAGCGGGGCTATCCGCCGAAGAATGATCATGCCCTCCTCCAACAGCTTCAGATGCCCACCTTCAACGCTGGACCCAATCTTCCGCTCCTTTTGCGAGAATCAATATCCAGAAACGATTTCCCGCGTCCTGGAGGGTTACGGCAGCTTCCCAGAACTTCAGCGCTGCGGGTATCTTGTACAGCTGCTTGCCTGTCTGGCAGAACTCTTCCACATTATCTAGTGCCTCAATCCAGGCATCTCCACTTTGAAGAACCAGGTCGTGAACCACGCTTGCATCTTGCGGAGGTTGAATCGCACGTACCTCATTGATAATCTTCTGCATCGACACGTTATCTGCAGCCAACCTCCCATCGCACAATACGGCGTCGTTCCCATCCTCAGATGCCTTGAGGATCTCGCCATCCCGCTCCAATATTGCTCCAGCATCAACGAACAGAGTCTGCATTGAATTGGCATACAAGACGATGGCTGCAAGATCGCCATCCTTCGGAGGAGCTTGCGGCATGAATTCCAGCGGTGGAGGTGTGGGAAATGCAGTTGGTGTGGATTGCGGAGTAGATTGTAGTAGGCCTCCAGCTATACCACCATCTTCGGGTTGTGGTGAGCGAACACTTCCGCCGCAAGCTAACGAGCCGAGCAGGAGAGCGCCGAGGCAGATGGTCAAAGCAAATACCTTTCTCATATACAACCTCCTAAGCATCCCACAGAATCAATAATCCAAAATTCCCTTAACTTCATCCATCGTATAATTGGATGCCTGTTCTTCGTGGGGTTCGATTCTCCTATCACGAAATACACCGTGGCTTAGGTAGAGGTTGCATAGGAGATTGTGATCTTATGATCCCTTCCGCCAAGATTCGCCCTCTGCTTGATGTGAGTAATATGTTGAACGATGCAAAAAGTGTGACTTGGCATGAACGAAGCCGTCAATACAAGCTCGATTTTTCACACAACCCTGAAATTGACAAGAAATCTGGATATTGGTGATCGGAGATAATTGTGCAACAATGGATTCACGGTTTTGTAATGGATCACCCTGTGTGTTAGAACCCTAGGAGGAGACCATGGCGATAAATTTAACCATCCATTTAGATGACCATCCAGGCGCATTGGCCGAAATGGGCGAGGCGCTGGGAAAGTCCGTTGTGAACATCGATGGCATCTGCGGAGTTACCTGTGAGGGAGTGGGAGTCATCCATATCCTGGTTGAAGACGCTGCAGCCGCACGCAGCGCAGTCGAGCAAGCAGGCTTTGAAATTCAAGCTGAGCGAGACGTCCTCGTTGTAAGCATCGTCGACCGACCAGGAGAGTTGGGCAATATCGCCCGAAAGCTAGCCAACGCTGGGATAAACCTTAACCTACTTTATCTGACCGCTAACTTGGATCTCGTCATCGGCGTCGATGACCTTGAGAAAGCACAATCAACGTTGTAGGGATGCCCTAGAACCAGGGTGATGAGCATGGTTACCGACCGTATAACTAGTTGAGAGTGCAAATGACGCATCAATATAAGATCATACTCAATCCTTATGCTGGATCGGGACGCGGTCAACGAGAACTCCCAAAGATCCACCATCTTCTACATCTCCACAACCTGGACTATGACTTAACTTGTACTGAGAACCCTTGGCATGCCGCTGAGCTTGCCTACGCGGCAGCTTGTGCAGGTTATAAGGTTGTGGTCGCCGCCGGTGGTGATGGAACATCGAACGAAGTGATCAACGGATTGATGGAAGCGCGTGAAAAGGGGGGGAACAGTCCTGCATTCGGTGTACTGAGCCTCGGCCGCGGGAACGACTTCGCCCATACACTTGGCGTTCCTGTGGATCTTGAACAAGCCGTTCTGGCGCTCTGCACGGATCATCGACGCTGCATTGACCTGGGTCGGGTTTACGGCGGCAATTTTCCGCTAGGTCGCTACTTTGGAAACTGCGTCGGCGTGGGATTCGATGCAGTGGCTACGATAGAAACTGCTAAGTTGCCGCGTCTCGGCGGCTTCTTGAGCTTCCTCATTGCTATTTTAAAGACCATCTTTCTTTACCATCGCGGACCTAAAGTCCGCCTTGTGTACGACGAGAATAGTCTCACCCTGGAGACCCTCATGGTTTCCATTATGAACGGC
>CAYLOO010000071.1:0-13918 GCA_964385355.1 uncultured Anaerolineaceae bacterium | reverse complement strand
GAGTATCAAGGGGTGCGGTATTTCAACACGGCAGGACATATACTGGAGGACAGCCTCTCACTTGAACTTCCCTTGACGGTTTTCGAAACCACAACGGACGACAGCCTACTCGTTGTAGAGCGATTGCATCTGATCTTCGATTACTCTATCGAAGGTGTAGTTGAAGTTTCTGAATTGCTGCTCATGACGAATACCGGCGACCAGACGATTGCTGGACAAGGTAGGTTTAATGACATTCGGGTTATGTTGCCGGAGGATTTCGGCAATCTGTATTTCGCTGACTCGCCCGAGCTAATGCGCTTCACAGAAGACGGAAATGGCTTTGTGATGCACGAGGCGTTCATTCCCGGGGAGGCGGTAGAGGCCTACTTTAGTTTCACGCTTCCCTATGAACGCAGCCTGGAGTACCAGCAGCCCGTAGACTACCCAGTTGAAGCGATCGTCATATTGAAGACGTCAGGGTCTCCCTCGATTACTGGTGAGGGACTGACCGAACTGGGCGCGCGCGATATGGGCGGGATGGTCATGGAAAGTTACAGGAGGGACCCGCTTGAAAGGGGTGAAATACTGGAATTGCGCCTCTCGGGCAGGCACCCTGCTGGGGTAGATTCTTCTTCAACGACCAACTTGATCATCGGCGCCGTCGCATTGGGGTTAACGTTAATCGCCATCTTCTTTATTTGGTGGAGGTGGTCGCAAGGACAGGAGTCAACCGTTGAATACGACGATGAAACCGCGCCCGATAAACCCCGCGATCGCGAAGCGCTGATACGCGCAATCGCCGCGCTAGATGACAGATTTGAGGCAGGAGAGGTCGCAGACAAGGTCTACAAGGAACGCCGTGAGGAGCTAAAGCGCACCTTAAAGGTGATCATTGAGTCTGAACATGATTAAGGTCAGGCGCCTGGTAAAGACGTTCGGTTCAAAACCCGTTCTGCGCGGCTTGGATTTTCAAGTTGTGCAGGGCGAGTTTGTCGCTCTGTTGGGTCCTAATGGAGCAGGGAAGACGACTTTTCTGCGCATCCTTGCCACCCTCTCCCGCCCCAAAATGGGCGAGGTGATTGTGGCGGGCCATCATTTGCCAGTCGAGGCGGCGGCTGTCCGACGACGGCTGGGTGTTGTGTCCCATCAACCTTTACTGTACGGCGATCTTTCCGCTGAGCAGAACCTGCGTTTTTACAGTTGGATGTATGGCGTTGGTGATCTCGAGCGGCGTATCGATGAGGTGCTGCATCTCGTCGGCCTCTATCCTCGCCGGCGTGATCTGGTGCGTGAATTCTCACGCGGGATGCAGCAGCGCCTGGCGATCGGTCGCGCAATCCTTCACCGACCCGATATCCTCCTGTTCGATGAGCCGCATACCGGGCTCGACCAGGAAGCAGCGGCGATGCTGGATGGGGTCCTGCGAGAGATCGCCTCCGCCGGCCGAACGGTGGTCATGACCTCCCACGACATCTCCCGGGCTGCCGATCTCGCAGATCGGGTGGACATTCTCTCGAAAGGTGTCATCACTGTCTCCGAATCCACGGACGCTTTTGATCTCATACAACTCACAGAACTTTATCGAGCGGTGACCCGTGTCTGAAACGCCACCCGGGACGGATGTTGTTGAGCAGGAGACCGAGACAAGAGCGGACGGTGCGCTTCGAGCGTATCTCCGCTCGATTGCTGCCATCGTCTGGAAGGACCTCACCGCTGAATTCCGCAGCCGCGAATTGATTGGGGCGATGCTGGTTTTCGCGGCCCTGGTGATCCTGATCTTCAACTTCGCCCTCGAATTGGATATCCGCACCCGTGAGACCGTCACCTCGGGCGTCCTGTGGGTCACCTTCGCTTTTGCGGGCACCCTGGGGCTCAACCGCTCGATGGCGATTGAGAAGGACCGCGGCTGTCTCGACGGGTTGCTGCTTGCACCGGTGGACCGCAGTGCAATATTCTTTGGAAAAGCGATCGGCAACTTATTCTTCATGCTCATTGTCGAAGCGATCATCTTGCCGATGTATAGCGTGCTTTACAATGTTAATCTCTTTCAACCGGGCCTGATCCTCGTGATCCTTCTTGGATCGATAGGCTATACTGCGGTTGGCACGCTGCTAGCATCGATGGCTGTCCAGGCGCGCACGCGGGATGTGCTGTTGCCAATATTGCTTTTCCCGGTGCTGATTCCGCTTCTGCTCGCGGCTGTGAAGGCGAGCAACGGCTTCCTCCAGGGTTTTGAGATGGCTGAGATTGTGCCCTGGATAAATGTGATGATTGCCTACAACGTGATCTTCATTGCCGTTGCCTTCATGGTCTTTGACTTCGTCGTCGAGGAATAAGAAAACATTCCTGAGTGGAGAATGTTGTGAAACACCGATGGATTTTATGTCCAGCTCGCTGGATGGTGAAATAACATCAGCGGAGGAATATCGTGGTACGCATACCTAAAGCTCTAACAGTGTTGACCTGGTTAACCAGCGCAGTGTTCGTCGTCGCCTTGTACCTCGTGCTCTTCTGGGCGCCTCAAGAGGCGATCATGGGCGATGTACAGCGTGTGTTCTATTTTCACGTCGCCGCAGGGTGGGTGGGAGCGCTTGCATTTCTCGTAACAGCTATCGTCGGGGGGATATTTCTAGCTCGCGGAGAACAGCGCTGGGATCGGATCGCTGTAGCGTCGGTCGAAATTGGCATTGTCTTCACATTGATTAATATCGTGACAGGCTCAATTTGGGCCCGGCCGATCTGGAATACCTGGTGGACCTGGGATCCACGCCTCGTAACGGCGACGATCATGCTGTTGATCTATACCGCCTATATGATGCTGCGGCAGGGGATTGAAGACCCCGATCGGCGCGCCCGCTTTGGTGCCGTATATGGCATCGTGGGCTTCATCAGCGTACCTCTGACTTTTCTCTCGATCCGCATCTTTCGTACGATCCACCCCATTGTCGTTGGCGGTTCAGATCCCACGGCACTGGGCGCCTTTAATATGACCGCGGATATGCGGGTGGCATTCTTCTTCAGTCTATTCACATTCACGCTGATCTATATCACCTTGCTCTGGCATCGCCTGCGGCTGCAGCAGCAGAAGGAGAAGATCGAGGAGCGCAAGTTAACCGCCATCTCAGCCTGAGAAAATCTGAAGCCCACGTGTATACCCATCCAGGCGTAACCCGCTTTGAGCAGGGAAGGTAACAGGAGTAGAAACCATGATGTTTCAGGAAACCCCAGCTGACACCTTGAATTATATGATCGCCGGTTATGCCGTAATCCTCGGAACTATCGGTCTTTACATCGTCAACATCATCATGCGCTTTCGCAGCCTGCGGCAAGATGAGGCGCTGCTCGATGAGATCGAAGCCGAGCAGGCGTGATTGGTTGGTAAACGAACGTAATTAGATGGGTTGAAAAGCTATAGAAAGAGCGGTTTGAGAATGCGCCCACTACGAATCGCGGCGATAAGCCTGCTTGCTCTCTACGTTGGATTTACTGCATACGCCAGCTTCGGACCACTGCTCGGCTTTCCGAGAGTGCATGGGCACTCCGTTCCCTTGCTCACACTGATCGCAACGGCTTTTGCCATCACCCATGCATTGACCTACATAGGCGGGCGCAATACTTTAATCCTGTTAGCCTTGACCTACACCGTGAGCCTGGTTTTCGAGTGCGTCGGGGTTGCCACAGGGTGGATTTATGGTCCCTATCACTACACGGAGCAGCTTGGCCCCCGCTTCCTGGGCTTGGTTCCCTACTTAATCCCGTTTGCGTGGTTCATGGTAAGTTATCCGTCGCTTGTGATCGCCGAAACCATCCTGGGTCACCGATCAGCAGAAGACCAATGGCGCGGCTTGCGCGTTGCTGCTCTGGCCGCGGTGGTCATGACGGCCTGGGACCTGGTGATAGATCCCATCATGGTGAAGATGGGACACTGGGTGTGGGAGGTCGATGGCGCATATTTTGGTGTGCCGCTTCATAATTATCTGGGCTGGTTGATCACGACATTCACCATTTTCATCCTTTATCAATGGCTCACGGGGCGTCAGGCGCATAAGGTGCGTGATGCATACGATCGAAGCTTCCTGATGCTCGCATCCGGTTTTTATGCCGGCTCGGTGGCCGGAAACACGCTGGCCGCGCTGCAGATGGGATTGATGGGACCAGCGCTGATTGGTTTTTTCGGTGCGGGGGCCTTCGCGTTGCTGAGTTTATTCAATCTGGGAGGTGGACGACCATCGAAAACTGATTGACAGATCACTCGAGAGCCAGCTTCAACTTCTATCCAACAGACCTGCAATCGAATACACTGTCGCTGCTACCACGTGGCGGCAATGGGGTCCAGCCGGGCAGCCGGCGCAGATGCCACTGGTTTTTCTGGACCGCTACTCTAATCGCCAGCGCTTGACAAATGCCTCCGGAGTCTGTCTCTTGGGGTCATAAGAATAAAGCAACCCCCACCCTTTGCTGTTTAATATCGTCAAGCACGGGCGGGGGTTGGTCCTTGCGAAAGCGTAGCTGTGTCAGAACGTGGTTTCGATCTGACGTTATCTCTTTTTATCCTCAGCAGAGCGCCGTATCGCCCTTGGGAAAGAAATATCCAGCGCGGTCCACAGCAATAGAGCGAGGCCGCCCATCGTTAAAATGGAGCCTCCGGCGAGGAGGGGTGTTCGCAGGACATGGACCAGGTTCACCCCGTCAAATGTATGCGAGGGTCCGGCCCAGGACGAAGTCGATAGGAGGATCATCCCGACGAGGATAGCCGTTAATCCGCTGGCGGTCGCCCCAGAAATGGGATCGCCCTCGCTGTCGAACTTGATTTGCTCACGCAACCCGGGTGTCCCAAAAATGATAAAAAGCACCAGGGTGATGACGTTGGCCAGGAGGGTTATGGCTATGGGGATAACGCTTCCGAGTACGATTTGGGAGTAATATACGTGGATTCCGTTCACTATCGTTCCCAGGATTAATAGGATTATGGCGTTGCGGTAGGCGTTGCTCTTGCCACGCACGAGTTGGACAACCGACCAGATCCCGGCGAGTCCGACCAGAAGGGTTACCACAACAAAGGACTGCCATAACCACAGGAGTTCCGCTCTCAATATGTCCCAGAACATTGGGTATTGCTTGGTTAAGAACGCGGCGCAGCTGGTGCCGACGCCGCTAAGGGTGTTCATCGCCGCGGTGAGACCCATGAAGATGATGCCAATGATCCTAAGGGTTTTTCCGGTTGAAGTTCTCATCTTTTTCCTCCATTGTGAATCGATTAGTTCAGCCTATCACAAATGACATTGTGTGTAATTGCCGAGCATCAAGCATTGATCACCCAAGGGGGAGCCGGGTGTAGCCGTGTGACTTAATTCGGCTTTGTCACCCGAATAAGGTGGGGGAAAGCGGGAAAATATACTGCTAGGAGGAGCTAATGTGGTGTGGGGGGCGCAGAAGATATTTGTAGTAACACAAACTTGATAGGAATAAACCGCCGCCAATGCCGATATATGCGATCGCCAGATAGGGTTTGGGTATGGGTAAAAAATTGCGGAGTGAGATTCCCATCCCAATCATCACGACAACGAGGGGATAGCTCGTCCATTCCTGGAAGGCGAACAGGCAGATTTTGTCTCCAGCCATGTCGGTGATGCGCTGAATATTTTTCTTGGCGAGCTTGCTGAAACCGAAGTAGAAGATGGCCGAAGCGAGTAAGACACCAGCAAACGTCATCCATAAAACCTGAGGAAATGCTACGGGTAGCAGCCAGCCATAGGCCAGGTTGCACAGCATCAAACCCACACTGCTCCACATGATGCCGGCTGTCCCGATAAGCCACGGTTTCTCCGCGGCTGGCTTAAAGCGTTCGAGGCGAGACAAAGCTTATGCGCCCAAGCCGAGCACGAAGGATGCGCTCATAAGAAGCAGTATCCAAGGAAGAAGCATAAAGATCCGCTCGGCGGAGAGGATGGGTCTGCCGGACTTCAAAAAGGCGAGCAGCATGCCACCGATCCCAATCAGTGCGCCACCCGCGCTCATGAAGAGATACATCGGTGCTTTTATGCCCTGAAGCACAAGGGCAATGGGCAGGCCGAAAATCAACAAGCCAGCGACCCCATGCACGGCGGCGAGCACGATCGTCGCTGCACGGTCAGCGACGAGAAAGCGCGTGAGCAGGATGGCGAGGAAGCCGATCACAACGAAGGCGAGATAAGGCAGAGGCCAGTCCGGGGGCAGGTTCTCGATAACCATGCCGAGCGACAGACCCAGGGGGATGATGGCGGCGATAATGACGACCAGAGGGCTGTCGAGAATATCGAAGCCGTTGATGATCATGAGCAGCCCGGCAATCAGTAGCACGCCGAACGCGGTGCTATATGCCCATGTGGCCAGGATGGGCAGCCCCTCGACTCCCATCACGACCAGATATGCAGCGAGCAGGCCTGTAATGAGAAGAAGGATACGGTCAAACGGGGAGATCTTCCGCTTCACAACACCCCCAGGACGACAAGCAGCATCGAGCTGAGCATATAGAGCGATGCGAATTTAAAGAGGCTAAAATTCATTTTAAACGAGGGACGTACCATGCTGCTGATGGCTAAGGCGAGCAAACCGCAGCTGAGGATGATGAGTAATCTCATGTAGCCCCATGTTATCCCAATCCCGTACGCGGCGAAAGCCATGGCGATCGCGGTGGCGATGCTCGACAGGGCAATGATTATACTTGTAGTGCGCTCCCCGTAGGTTGAAGGGAAAGTGGGCACGCCGGCTTTTGCATAGTCCTCACGGTACCGCAGGCTGAAGGTCATGATGTGGGTGGGGATCCATAACAGCACAGCCATCGCAAATATTAGCCCTACCCAATCGATTGCTCCTAAGCCAAGAGCGCGGCCGGCGAGAGCCGGCATCCCCCCGGCGATTCCCCCCCAGATGATCGACCATGGAGTGCGGCGCTTGAGCCAAATTGTATACACAACGACATCGAAGATTAGACCAGCGAAAACGATCAAACCATAAAGTGGGGAGAGAATGGCGGCCCACCCAATGCCGATGACACTTAACACACCGCCCAAAACAAGCGCCTCTACCACGCCGACCTGGCCGCTGGGAAGCGGCCGTTTTTGAGTGCGCGGCATCCTGGCGTCGATATCTCGATCGTAGACCATATTGATGACCGTGCTGCCGCTGATCGCCAGGAAGAGGCTGCCAGCCAACGCGAGCAGCGTTTGCCAGGCCTGGATCGGGCAGCGAGCGCTCATGTATCCCGCCAACCCGGTTGAGAGCAGCAGACCGGTTTGAAGGCTTTTGGTCATCTGCCAGTAAAGGCGGGTTTTCACGGTCAGTGTTTTTAATATTGATTGAACAGTAATTTGTAAGGTCATTGTCTCTTCTTGTGTTATTTTGTTTCTCATCTAGGGATTGCGAACGGATGTTGATCTCACCCGTCAGCAATCCACGTTCCTCAGATCACGAGCACTAGTCCTTTGCGCAGCGGAAACCGACGCTGGGACCAAAATATTCCGGGCCGGCGTTATTGCGGGTCCAAACGCGCAGGTTATACCCGTAATCGGCTTTGCTGCCGCCGCGCATGTAGCGATAGTGCTGGTTTTCATAGACGTCACCGGTCCACTGCCAGACATTTCCGGCCATATCGTAGATACCATATGGGCTTGGAGAATCAAGCGTCTGATAGTCTTCGTAGGTATTGCCATTGAAGAAACCCACGGGAGTAGTGTCGTTCAATCCGTCCATGATCTTCTCAAAAAGGTCGTGGCTGCTGTAGAAGTTGGCATTGTTGCGCTCAAGTTCGGAGCCCCAGGGGAAGGGTCTACCGTCGGTGCCTCGGGCGGCTTTCTCCCATTCAATCTCCGTAGGGAGCCTCCAGTCATAAAAGTCGCAGTAGGCTTTTGCTCCAAACCAGGTGACCATCACCATGGGATGATTCTCGTAGCCTGCCTTAGCGCGGAAAGTATCACCGTCATATGCAATTCTCAGCCCATCGTCCGTGAGCGGGACGTGCTGATACTCACCGGAGCTGATTTCTTCCTCGTGGTTATACCCATGAAAAATATCGCCCGGATAGAAGCCCGTGATTTCGGTGTCTGTGATTTTGATCGTTCCTTCTGCAAGAGCTTGATTGAGGTAATTCGCATATTGGACATTGGTCACGTCGGTGACCATGACTTTGTAATCGTAATCCACTAAGGTCTCATGAGCATGCAACCCCATGAGGAACTCTCCGGCGGGTACAAGCGCCCATGTATCTGGATCTATGCCCGTTTCAACGAGAGGAGGGGCGGTATCTGTTACGGCTGCTGACGAGCACCCGGCGGTGATTATCGCGATCAACAACAGGACTATTATTCTATGTTTCACTGTGGCACCTCCTGTCCCAAACTGGATGTGAGGGTTTCCAGTACTTCTTTTTCGGTTTCACTCAGATCAAGAGAGGCAGCCAACTTTTTTAAGTTCTTTACTTGCAACTCAGTCTCAGCTGTAGTCAGTTTTTGCTCCACCTCGGCTAGCTCAGATGCCCAGAGGCCCCTCGCCTTTAAAAGGTCAAAAAGCCGCCATAACATAAACGCAGCCAAGACTACCAGCACTGTAGCCAGCCCGATATCTGCCAACAGCATAGTAGTGTTTACCAACGGCTGTTGGGCTGATTCAGAGATAAAAAGACGCTTCAATGAAAAGACCGTAACGGAGGCGAAAGCCAGGTCCGAGAAGATGATGACCAACCAGCCGAACCATTGGCGGACTTTGCCTTTCAGGCCGATTTTGTCGGCAAAGTAGAAGAGGATTATTGTGGCAATTATCGTGGCGAGGATGTGCCAGTGGCCTGTAAGCGTGATACGTTCTTCGCGAGAGGGCATCACGCGCATGGTTTCTTCCAGCGTCACCGCCATGAAGATTCCGACGCCGCTGACGGTGAAATTCATAAAGACCATCTGCCAAGTAGCGCCGAACTTAAGCGGGTCGTGGAAGAGCGCCATTAACTTCTGCCAAAAAGTCGCTTTTTCGATCCCTAGCTCTTCCAGCCTTTCTCTGGGAAGCTTCCCCCAGGTGAAAATCACCAGCAACAACGCAGCGAACATTGCCGGGACGGCACCTACATAGATGAATATGTGAGCATACGGTTCGTAAGGCACAACCGCCCAAACTGCCAGTGTGATAACAACCGTCCCCAGGATCATCAATGGCATGGCAATCTTATGCAGGATGCGTTTGAAGTCCAACCATTTTCCGATGATCAGCGTTGTTGCAATGCCGATCAGGGTGAGCATGATGTGGAGATGGCCAATGATCGCCAGTTCCAATGCTTTTTTGTGTGGCTCGCGGATCAAATCTTCGGCCAGGAATGTCTCGTGACCATTGCCCCAATACGAGCCCGTTACTGCACCAAAAAGTGCAGAGCCCAGCGTGGCGACAGCCATGGTAAAGAAAGCCACCCGTTCGATATCTACACCTTTCTTTGAATGGGAGTAGTCCGGGTCTGTGACGTAGTACCTCTTTCTCCAGGGCCAGAGTGCAACTGCCAGTAATATTCCGCTGAAGAAAACCAGGGATTGGCCGACTAAGAATAAGCCATGAAATATAAAATTGTGGCCGAAGTAGGCGAACCACAAACCGAAGATCATCGCCGTAAGATACCCGACCGTAATTGTGGCGTTGATGGTGGTTTGTTCATGCTTCTTCATCGGTACCACGTCGGTGATAAAGTAAACCAGAAGGGCAACCACAGCCATGGCAATCGAATGGTAGAGCATGATGATGCGACCCTCGCGCTCTGCTTCCAAGAGGGTCATCCCCGTCACCCGGACAACGACATCCTTGATTCCCCACTCGACCATCGGGCCAGAGAGCATGCCCCAAATGGCGGTGGTGAGGGCAATCATAGCAATGGCAACAAGAGCCAAACCTTTGGTCGACGTGAATAAATATTGAAATCGCTTCGTTATTGCCTTCATTAGCACTACTCCAAGGATGATGTTATATTGAGTGACAAGTCAGCTTGTGATAACACTCACAATAAGTCTGCCACATTTTGGGCCGATAGTCTTTAACAATGGGCAAATTGCATGCGTCACGGAAAAAGGGTGCTTTGACCGCTGAATTCATGGTTTACCGGTCTGCAGGAGAAAGTTTCAGGTAGGCTACGGTTCCACCGAAGGGGCGCAATTATTAAAAGGGTAAGGTTCTAGCTGCGCGGCAACCGATAATTCAATTGGCTGTAAGATTGTGATTTTCCTTCGAGTGCAGTCTATCAAGCCGCGCTCGCTGAGGACGCTGAAGGAGCGGCTGAGCGTCTCCGGCACGGTGGCAATATTTGCAGCCACATCTTTAATCGGATGCTTGCCGCGATCGATTGTTTTGGTACCGTTATCGCTCATCTCCAGGAGCACCTTGGCCGTTCGCGCCAGCACGGATCGGAACGATAGATCCTCGCAGCGGTCGATGAGCAGCCTGGTGCGTCTCGCAAGCACCCGCAGCAGCGCTAAGCCAATAGCCGGGTCGGGGTAGCGCGTGACCAAAGATTGGAAGGCTTCATACCCAATATTCCAGGTTAGACACGGTTCTTCAGCGATTGCTGTGAATGGATTGGGCCCACCGTCTATTGCCGTCAATTCATTGAACATGATCACCGGCTCAATGATGGAAATGATTTGCACCTGCCCCGATGGGCTGAGTTTGCACAAGTGTACCTTCCCTGAGAAAAGCACAAACATGCCCGCGCTGGGCTCAGTTTCTTGGAATATTACCGACCCTGACCGAAAACGCTTCAGTTGACCGGCGTTGATAACGAAGCGCAGATCTGCTATGGTCAGCTTTCGAAAATGCTCAACATTTCTAAGCAGCTTGGCGTACTTTTCCATTTGTGTCCTTTGTAACTTCCCCACCGCAATCATAACACGGGGTTTTAAACGGTTACCATTGCATGAGCTCATTTTCAACAAAGGGGGCTTTTTATGGAAGGGTAGAAGCTGCTTGGCAGGTGGAGTTGGGAATGGCTTCGTGAAACCCGAGATCCTCATGGCTGTAATGGCATTCATAGCAGCTCTATGGTCCAACCAAAGAAGCTGGAAGGAATGATAATAGCGAAGGATGCCGTTCACTAGAAGAAGGCATCCTTCGATTCATTCACCATACCTATTTGACTGTAAATGTCTCAAGAGCTCAGTGGTAGCGGTAACAGTTACACCTATAAAATACTGTGTCCTCTATGTTGTTCAGTCGGCGGTGATCTGCTTGACGAATCCCCAGGTAAACGCCAGTGTCATCAGAAGCAGCAGCGGCGCCAGGATCATCAGGACAACTTCCTGGCTGAAGAACAGCAACTGATTGCCAGATGTAAGGAAGGCCAGGGCAATCCCACCGATGCCGATGAGCGCGCCACCGATCCCAACCCACCAGAATCCCTTCGCCGTTTTTTCCTTCACCAGGAAAGGTCCCAAGAAGATGATCAAGCCGGCAACGCCATGGAATATGGGTACGGCGAATCTTTTCAGGTCGGACCCGGTGATACTGGTATATGCGATCGCCAGAAGGCCGAGCAGGGCGAACCAGGCGTAGACTTTCTTATATTGAACGAAATACTGGTTCATCAGGCCCATTGAAATACCCAACGGAATCAGGGTAGCTACGGTTAGCACATAGGGAGAGGCTAAGATTCCCCAGCCCTGCCAGATGAGAAGAAGACCGGATACGAGCAGAACGAGAAAGCCCATCATATAGTAAATGTCATAGAGCTTCTTCTCTTTCGAGTAGCGAGTGTAGAAACGCCAGGTCAGATACAGAGCAGCCAATCCCGTCACCAATAATATGATTCGGTCTAGCAATGTCATATGTCACTCTCCTAAAGGGATAATGGATCTAGGTGCTTAATTTCGCTGGAATTATACATATTTCATCCGGTTGGGCAAAAATAAAATCTCGTCATTGATACGAGTCGTTCGTGGTTGCTGCCGCCGCGACGCTCTCAGCAAAGGGATTGGAGCAAAAAAGTCGGGATATTATCAGGAAATCCATGAAAACAGATGTAGTATTTAGGTAGATCTGCCGCGGCTAATCCATTGTGGATAAGGAGTGAGCCAGGTGGTCGCCAAACAAGTTGCAGATATGCTAACTTTCACTCGCGGGCTGCTTCTCATTATTTTTCCTTGGCTGGCAGTGACCGGAGCCAAAGACAGTCTGTCTTTGGCTGTAATGCTGCTTATAGCAGACTGGACCGGGGATATATTCGACGGCGCCCTCGCTCGTCGAAGCCGGATACGCTACGACTCCTGGATAGGTGATCATGACCTCGAGGTCGATATAGCGGTTGCGCTTGGTTTATTGAGTTACACAATGGGCACCGGCTATGTGCAACTGACTGTCGGAGTGATCTATATTCTGATCTGGGCGATGTACTACTGGCGGGCAGGGATCCCCCGCATAATGGGGATGCTCTTTCAGGCTCCAATCTACGGTTGGTTCATCTATGTTTCCCTCAAATACACACCATCGGCGGGTTTGTGGCTCGTGGCCTGGCTCCTCGCAGCCCTTGTTCTCACATGGCCGCGGTTCCCGCGAGATGTGGTGCCGGGCTTCCTGAGCGGGATGAAAGCCCAATTTTCCTCGGGCGAAAATCACAATCCATAAACCAATCAAGTTGGGGCAAATCCGCGTTAGTTTGTGCTCGAATTGACAACATTCTATGTGGCCTGTAATCCGCGCCGGATGCAATACCCATCTATAGAAGTCGGGAACTTACCGAAGTGTTGATTCGTCTTTTCAGTGTAAACCGATATGGGTAACAGAACTGTGTAAAAGAGGCTCCCACATGAATCATAGAACTTATTTGTTGCCGAGTATTCTAGCGATGGTGCTTATCACGGGGTGTGCGCCGGGAGCGCCGAAGGACTCAGGAGAGTTCATCCGCGGAGAGGCCGTGGTGGAGAGTGTCGAGACCGTGTTTCTTGAATCATTCCCGCTTGGAGTCCATGCAGCCGCTAGCGGATACCTCCCCGATCCATGCACGGACATTGACGAGATCTCTGTTAAACGGGAGGGCAACCACTTCGAAGTGCTCATCACGACCTTACGCGAGGCGGAAGTGATGTGTATTCAGGTTATAGAGGAGTTTGAGCAGAATATCCCCTTAGATGTTTATGGGCTGCCCGCCGGGGATTACACGGTGACGGTCAATGGGATAGAAGCTGAGTTTACCTTCCTCCAGGACAACAGCTTGCCCGATAGCTAAGCACGAGATCCAGCGGATATAGAATCAAAAGGCTGTCTAAAAACGCTTTTTGGACAGCCTCTTGATGTATAAGCTTTAGATGCCGACCCGTGTGTCGGCCCGTTCTCCATTTGTTTTTTATGACCTGTAGAGGCACGGCACTGCCGTGCCTCTACGCTTAAGCTAGCCGAGCATTAAATAAATTTTACGCACACAAGGGCGTAGTTCCAAAATATATAAGCGTAAGGTGGCTGGCCCAAAAGGGCAGCCACCTCATAAATTCCTGGTCCGGCAAGATTAGGATGCGAGGAGTTTGTCGAGCTGCGCTTTAGAGTGTGTCTCGACTTCTACATGCACGCTGCTGCCGTGCGAATCCATGGTTACGACAGCGGGGAAATCCTTGACATCGATCACCCATATCGCCTCGGGAACCCCGAAATCGAGTTTGTGGACAGTGAGCACCTGCTGAACCGACTGTGCGATTAATGAAGCAGCCCCGCCAATCGCGTGTAAATATACTCCCGGTACATCGCTACAAGCTGCCAACGTTTTCGGTCCCATCCCACCTTTGCCAATCACGGCCTTGACGTTAAAGTGCTGCATCACATCACCTTGGTAGGGTTCCTCGCGAATGCTTGTTGTTGGACCTGCGGCGACAAAGGAATAGTCGCCAGTATCCAGGCCTGCAACGACTGGTCCGCAATGGTATATAGCGCCGCCATCAAGGATGGGTTTTAG
>CAYLOO010000070.1:0-13947 GCA_964385355.1 uncultured Anaerolineaceae bacterium | reverse complement strand
AACGTCCGCAGAGGATTTCCACCTCCTAGTTATCGCCCATGCCGGGCGTACACGATAACAGGTGCGCCCTTCTTCGAGAGGGCGCACCTATCATTTATTTACTATTGGCTAGCGCCTATTCACTTCAGATCCACGAGCGTACTCCTCGACGAATAACCCAATTAAGTTAAATATAAATTAACGAAAACCTATGCCAGCATCGCTGTGAATTCACACTTCTGGATTCCTCTGTGTATTATGCTACCACTACCTCAGGATCGACCGGCTGAATGGGCTTCGACTCGCCTTCGAACAGATATGCTCCATGATTCGATTACCTCGCTAAATGAGCCGCCTATTCTCATTTCATTTGACGCCCACTTGCTGCTCACTTATCATACCGGCGCCAGTTGAAACCTATTCGAGGTGACGTATGGAAGTTGGTTTGGTCAAGCAGATCGACATCGACGAAGAGATGCAACAGTCCTATCTGGACTACGCCATGAGCGTAATCATCTCTCGCGCCCTGCCCGATGCACGCGATGGGCTCAAACCTGTCCACCGGCGCATCCTGCACGCAATGAATGCCATGGGGCTCCGGCCCGATTCCCCACATCGCAAGTCGGCGCGCATCGTCGGTGAGGTGCTCGGGAAATTCCACCCGCACGGTGACATGGCTGTCTACGAAGCGATGGCGCGCATGGCGCAATCCTTCTCCATGCGCTACCCACTGGTAGAAGGGCAGGGCAACTTTGGTTCGGTCGATGGAGATCCACCCGCTGCCATGCGCTATACCGAAGCGCGGCTGACACCTATTGCGGCCGAGATCATGGCTGATCTAGGAAAGGACACCGTCGCCTTCGTCGACAACTTCGACGGATCAATGCGTGAGCCAACTGTGCTCCCGGCGATGGCGCCAAACATGCTCGTAAACGGCGCCACGGGCATCGCCGTGGGGATGTCCACATCGATTCCACCACACAACATGGGCGAGGTCTGCAACGCACTCATCCACATGCTTGAGAACTGGTCAAAACTGGACAATATTAGCATCGGAGATCTGATGAACTTCATCCCCGGACCCGATTTTCCGACGGGCGGGATCATCGTGCGGAAATCCGACGATGCGGATCCACTGGCCTCTGCCTACGGCAGCGGGCGCGGCAAACTCACGCTGCAAGCCCGCGTCCACGTCGAGGATATGGGGCGCGGTCGCTCACGTATCATCGTCACCGAGCTGCCCTATCAGGTCAATAAAGCCAATCTGATCGAGCGCATCGCCGATCTCGCCCGCGGCGGGGGACTCGAGGGTCTAGCTGACCTGCGCGATGAATCCGATCGTGACGGCATGCGCATCGTCCTCGAACTTACCAAGACTGGTGTCCCCGAGAAGGTCCTCGCCGAGCTCCATCGCCGAACGCCGATGCAGACGACTTTCAGCGTGATCATGCTTGCGTTGGTAGACGGCGAACCGCGTATGTTGAGCCTGAAGCAGGCACTGCGAGTTTTCCTCGAGCACCGTTTGGACGTCGTTAAACGGCGAAGCGAGTACGACCTGGCTCGCGCCAAGGAGCGCGAACACATACTCGCTGGCTTACGGATTGCATTGAAAAACCTGGACGATATCATCCAGATGATTCGGACCTCTAGAGATCCCGACCAGGCGAGCCAGCGCCTTCAACAGCGCCTGAAACTATCTGCTATCCAGGCGCAGGCGATCCTTAACATGCCGCTGCGCAGACTCTCCAACCTCGAACGTAAAAACATCGAGAAGGAGTACAAGGAGATTCTCAATCAAATAAAAACCATGGAGAGTCTCCTGCGCTCTCCGAAGAAGATGCGCAACCTGATCGCACAGGAACTAATCGAGATCAAGAGTAGCTTCAGCGACCGTCGGCGGACGATGATTGCCCAGGCGACGAAAGGGAAGCGTACGGCGGTCCTGGCCGCGGCGGATATCACCCCCGACAAAGACACCTGGGTGGTAGTCACCCCGTCCGGGACGATCTACCGCACGCCAACTGCACGCCTGCCGAGTCTCTCCGGGCGCGGCGCTCCCGAGTTGGTCATCGGCGCCAACACGCACGATCTGCTCTATCTTTTCGACGCTCAAGGACAGGCATCCGCCCTTCTCGTTCACACGCTACCTGAGAGCGATGATCCCAGTGGGGCGAAGCAGCTCTCCGGCGCGACTGCATTCGCTCTCGAAACCGCGCTCATCGGCGGAATTTCTATCCCTGCCGATAAGATCGGTCGGACGGATGGCGGTGGTTTCCTGTTCCTCACGACACGCAACGGCATGGTAAAAAAAACCAGCCTCGCCGCCATGCCCGGCCCCTCGGCGAAAACTTTTAAAGCGATCCGGGTCGGTGCCGGCGATGAACTCGGGTGGGCGGAGCTAACTTCAGGGAATGACGACGTCCTGCTCGTGAGTAATGCGCGGATGGCCATCCGTTTCTCTGAAAAAGAGGTCCGCCCGGTCGGACTCTCCGCCGCGGGCGTCCTCGGCATCCGGCTTGACGGCACAGATGTGCAGGTCGTTGGAATGGGGGTTGTTCGACCTGATCAAGAACTGTTCTTGATTATGGAGGGAGGCCAGGCCAAACGCAGCGCGCTCAAGCAGTTCCCGCGCCAGGGCCGGAACGGCAAGGGAGTGCTCGCCTGGAAATCGGGCGAAAGCGCCAAAATCGTGGGGGCAGTGATCGGTGAGACCAAAGATCGCGCCATCGTGCATTTCTCGCGCGGCGCCCCCCGCTCTCTGCGTTTCGGCGATGCACCCCGGCGGGTGCGCTCTTCTTCTGGCAAGGTCCTTTTCGAACTGGAGGGGAAGAACCGGGTGCGACGCATCTCACCACCCCTTCCTCGATCAACGATTGCGCCGCAACCCGTCAAGAAGGCAAAAGCACAAAAATCAAAATCGAAAAAAGCTGCTAAGGGGAAGACTTCGAAGAAAACTACACCTTCGAGGAAAGCTGGGACGAAAAAACCTAAAAGCAGTAAAAAATCCTGAGCTCATCGATAGCAGCTAGCAGCGAAGGATATCGGGGAAACGGGTGCCCTCATGGGAGAACCATGCCATCGGGCAGTCAATCATTCCGGGGAAACATCAGAGGGACAGCGATGCCGAGCCGCTACTCGGGGAGCGTGTAAATGATCTGGTTCTCTGCGCGTGCACATCCCTTGCAGGCTGGGACGACCTTAGACCCTTTTGTAAGCGTCCCTTCATAAGCAGTTCCACCATACTCCGCGACCCAGCCATCGAGCACAAACGCCAGCAGTCCTGCGGCGGGAATCCACTCCCCATTATAGCGACGGGCAACATGTATGTGCGTTCCAGTCGAAATCCCGCCCTCACAGGATGGGAAACCAAGAAGATCGCCCTTCTTCACCTCAACCCCCTCTGCGATTCTTCCTTCAGTAGCCACATGGAAAAAGAAGAGCACCCAGCCCGTACGCTCATCCCCATCCCCATCGAGATCAAGTATCACAGTCGCCTCCGCGCTGCGTGCAATTACTCCATCAGCCGGCGCTGTGAACCACACCTTAGACTCCACACAGCCGCTCTCCTCTGAAGGCGGGGCGAAATCGAGCGCGCCGAATGGCAAGCTCGTTCCCCAAGCAGGATGCGGACCTCCGGTGAAATCCCATATACTATTGGGAACAAAGGGCAGTCCAAGTTCAGGCTGCTGCAAGCTGGCAGGGATGAGATTAATTTCCATGGCAAAGGGCTCTCCCCATAATGCTAAATAGGTCTGGTAAAACCCTTCCGGGCTCACGGCCGTTTCGAACGCTTCTTTCCCATACAAACCTGCGAAGAACTGGTACAGCGCAACGGTGCCGGCGTTCTGCCATGGGTCGGGCTGGACGACAAGCCCATCCGCCAGTTCGATCTCTTTTAAGGCTCCCGTTCGCCAGCCGTAATATCCATCGTTAATGCGTTCCGCTGCCCAGAGCAATTGCCAGAACAAGCCACGGTAGCTGCGGTCTTGTACACCCATAGGATATATACGCTCATCAGCATCCGGAAATGGCAGACTCAAAGCCTGGCTCTGGTGTTCAAGCAATGCCAGCAGCAGCCGGGGGTTAATCGAGTAATACTGGGAGATGATTTCGACAACCTGCCAGGCTTCCCGCTGCCTTTTATAAGCAAAGGTATCCAGGTCCGTGAGAAAACCAGCGCGCTTGAGAACCTCCGAGCGTATATCGAAACTCACAGCGGATGGACCGTTCACAACTTCGCTATCGGGGAGAATATGGAACGTCGATCCTGTAAGGGGCGAGTAATAGGCCGGAACAAGCAGCGGGTACCCACTGGGGAGTGTAGTCATCACCTCAGGGAGGTCTGGATTTTCTGCCCGGATTTCATCCTCGGTTGTGTTGAAGTGAGAGGCGATCGCCGGCAAGGTGTCTCCGCTCTGCGCGAAATACTCAAATATCTTACCTGGGGAATGCGGCTCCCGCGTGGGCAAAGGTGTCGGTTTGACGACCAGAGCGTGTTCTTCAGGCGTCACGGTCGTACTGGCAGGGGTATTGACTGGAAGGCATGCCCCCATGAGCATTCCTGCGCATCCCAGCAACACCGGAATCAGGGAAAGATGCTTATTCATCGCCTGATCAGAGACTCCTGGGAAGCGCAAGAGCACGCCAAGACCTCTTGACCATCCTTCACAAGAGCACCTTGATAAGGTTTGGAGCCAGCCCGCGCGATCCATCCATCCATGTTAAAGGGAAGAGGACCATCCGCCAGAATCCACTCGCCGTTGTACATGCGGGCGATATGGATGTGCGTCCCTGTGGCGATTCCCCCCTCGCAGGATGGGTGTCCGATACGGTCACCTTCGTCGAGCAAACTTCCTACGGGAACACGATCCTTATGATCAACGTGCAGGTAGAGCAGTGCCCACCCGCTGTGTGCACGCCCATCTCCATCGAGGTCGAGAACCACAGTTCCGTTATCAGATCGTACGACGATGCCCGGCGCAGCGGCGACCACCCATTCTTCCGACAGCACGCACCCTGAAACACTTGAAGCAGGGGCGAAATCCAGCGCCGCCCAAGCGCTCTCACGCTCCCAGGCCCCATGAGGTCCGCCCGTATACGCCCAAACCTTGCCGAGTTCGAAAGGCAGGATGAGGTCTGGCTGTTCAACACCTGGTTCAAACAATGGATACTCATACGCCCAGGGGTCCCCGAAGAGATCCTCATACACTCGCAAGAACCCTTCCTGGCTGATTGCTCGCTCCCAAACCTGCTGTGTATGTCCGATGGAGAAGAAATGCTGAAGAGCAACCGTTCCCGCGTTCAGGTCAGGTGCCAGTCGCAGCGAACCAGTATTCCAGAAGTGGACATCTGTGAGTGTCCCAGCCCTCCAGCCGTAGTAGCCATTCCCGAGTTCGTTAGCCAACCATGTTAGTTGTCGATACAAACCGGGGATTTGCTCTTCCTCATATCCCAATGGATAGTTGAAGGCATCACCATCTGGAACAGCCGGATCCGTTACCCAGCCAGCGATATACTCGACCATCGCCAGAAGCAAGCGAGGGTTGACGGAGTTGTTGAGCGCCACTCGCTCCACAACTTCAGCACCGGATAGCCATTGTGTGCCGACGGTCTGGCGGTATAAGTGTAGATAGCCATTCTGAGCCGCCGCGAATTCTACAGTGTTAAAATCCGATGCGTGAGGCGAGAAAATGAGTTCGCTATCAGGGATCAGCTGCTCATCAGGTCCAATAACGGTCAGCCTGCGGGGGATCATCAGCAACTGCCCGGGATCGATCAAGCCAGGATTGACAGGGAGAGGGTCCGGGGATTCGACCTCGACTGGCAAGACGCCAAAACGCACAGCTACGGAATGGAGGCTATCTCCCGGTTGAGCTTCATAGAGCAGCAGCTCCGGCTCTTCCATACTCATCGTAGTCGGCGTAGCCGGGAAAGTTGGAGAGGCAAGCGGCTCCGGCCGCGCCGGGGTGTCTGTGGCCAGTGGAATTGGTGTGAAGGTTATTTCCGAAGGCTTTGCTGATGGCGGTACGGGGGATGTAGGAGAGGGCAGCCCTCCTGAGCCAATTCCCCCAGGTGGGGGAACATCTGCTCGCGAGCATGCAAGTGTTGCCAGGATCAGCGCGGCGAGAGGCAGCCAGAGACTCCGCCATCTGCCAGTCCGACTGTCTTTAAACTTACCCTCAACGCGAAATTTGATTGAATTCATTGCGGCATGCACACGCTTCTAAGACGACAGAACCCTTGCTTAAATACCCATCATAAGGCCACTCAACGCCTGACGAAACCCAGCCATCCATCTCAAACGGGATCGGGCCATCAGCGGGAATCCACTCGCCATTATACTTCCGCGCAAGATGCAAATGCGTACCGGTGGTTACCCCACCCTCACACGAAGCGTGCCCAATCAGATCTCCAGCTTGCAGAATCGCACCGTCTTCCACCCGATGACGCGATTCGACATGCATATACAGCAAAACCCACCCCGTCTGCTCATAACCATCCCCATCCAGGTCGAGTAATACCTCCCCGTTCTCCGCACGCACAACCAACGCATCGGCGGCCGCGACAACCCACTCATTGGAAATGATGCAGCCGAACGCGTTCCCGGGCGGGGCGAAGTCAAGCGCCGCCCATCCTGCATAATTCCCCCAGGCGCTGTGCGGTCCGCCAGTGAACGACCAGACAAATCCTTCTTCAAACGGAAGCTGCAGGATCGGCTGCTTCAGATCCGCGGGCAGCAGAGGCTCTACACGCCGTTCAAATGGATCTCCAAATAGGTTGGCATAAGTGAGGGCAAACCCAGCTTCACTCACGACCTGCCTCCACACGTCCGCGGGGTAGAGTTGGGAGAAAAGCTGCTGTACACCTGCCGTGCCGGCATTGATCCCCAATCCGGGGTTGATCAGATAACCGTCCGTCAGTATAAATGGCCCCGACCAATCCGCTCTCCAGCGATAAAACCCAAGATTTAGCTGATCGGCCGCCCATGACAGCTGCGGGAAGAGACCCTCCCAACTGTAGGCGATATATCCCATCGGGTATAACCGGCTTTGCGGCGACGGTTCTAGTTGGGTGAGCCACCCACCTTGATATTCCAGGAGGCCTAACAATAGAAGCGGGTTCACCGAATAGCGCCGAGCGACCAAATGTATGATGCCCGCGCCGCTCATCTCCACACCCTCCACCTCCTCCACATAATCCCGCAAGTATCCATACCAATGGTCCACCACCGAGTAGATATCTACATATACATTCGCAGGACCAAACACCAATTCGGAATCGGGGAGTATCTTCTGGGACGGTCCCGGCGGGTGTGGCTGCGGCGCGGGGATATACAACTCCTGCCAAACACTCAATATATCTGGGTTGAGAATCGCATTCGCCTGAACGATCTGGTTAGCAGACACACCAAACTGGATCGCTATCGAATTGAGCGAATCACCGGGTTGGACGATGTAGCTCTCCGCTTCAGTTCGAAGTTGCGGAGGCTCACGAAACGGATCCGGTGTGGGGGTGCCGAGAACCGCCACTGGCAGGGAGGGCATGCCCTGATTCTCCCCTGGACTCAGCTGGGTTGGCACGCTATCATCTTGTGAAGCCGGCAGCATTCCCAGCCATGGTTCGATTAAGCGCGTCGTAGGAGTGGCGGGGGGAGATACACTGCAGCCCGCAAGAACGGTGACAAAAAGCAAGGCGGCGGTGATATTCCGATCTTTCAGTGAAAATAACTCAAGTTTTGACATAGGGGCTGATGTTAAACAAAAGAGGAAAACCAATCCTCTTCCCGGGTTGGGAGCATTTGCGAAGCTGCCGTAATAAAACTCGCTTTATCCGGTTCAAGAAGCATGCCAGCCCGGTTGCCAATCCTTATTTCACGATAAGGCGTTTCTGCATCAAATGGACGGGCTCTTCTACTTGCTGTATCCGACCGTGATCGTCGACGTATGACCATCGGCCAGGATCCTCTGTGAAGATCGAATAACCCAAACTTTGATAGAGCCGTACAGCGTCATGGTTGTCTTTCGCTACCGAGATGATCGAACGGTGATAGGCACGTTTGAGAAGGATCGACTCCGCGCGATGGACCAAAGAAGTGCCGATCCCCTGCTTCCTGAATTGCGATTTTACCCGGAAGGAATGAAGGTAACCAGCCTGTTCGTTAGGAAAGTGACGACTCCACGATGGGCGAAAGTAGATAAAGATTTGACCAATGATTTCACCCTCGACCTCTGCTACAAGCAGAACCCGATTTCCGCGTTTGGAATCCCGCATCGCATGGCTATACATGCGCCGATAGTGTGTATACTCGCCATCCCATTCAAGTGCCAATAGGTCGGCATCCGTCGCGTGCCGAATCAGAACCACGGTTTGATCAACCATTTGCGAGGGCTTCTTTCACCATGTTCTCCAAAAGCGCTTGCTCCTGCACCCCATCCCGGATTTCTCCATCCAACCAGGCGGCTCGCAGCTTCCACAGGATCTCACCGTAGACCGGTCCTTGCGGCAATCCCGCTGCACGTAATGTTTCCCCATCCGCTTCTGGCTGGATAAAGCGCCACTTTCCGAGGTATTCTTCAAGGATTTGACAGACCACTGGTAGATCATTCAACGCTATGCAGGAGGTGATGAGCACTCGCTCTTGTATATCATCCAGTCTGGCGACGACCGTGCTCGGCGCAGTAGTCTCCTCCAGAGATTTCAGGAAACTGTTGAGCTCCACAGCTTGGAGAATATCGCGCAGGACCGCGGCGGGAAACCGCAGCCGGCGCCCAACCCCCTCGACACCCTGAGGAGTCATGCGGATAAACCATACGGCGTAATAAAGAAAATCTCGTTCAGGAGGTTCCCCAAGACACCATGTATCGGGCGGCTCAAAGCATTTAATTACTTCAATGCGCGCTTCAAGCCATTGATCCCACCCTAACGCAGGGTATATCGCCTCAAGCAAACCAAGCACTTGAAGCCGCGCCATGATGCCGGCGAATTTGGTTTCATTGAAAATCGTATCGAACTCGCTGCGTATACGCTCGCCGCTCACACGGTCCAATAATGAAATCGCCTCGTTCAACAGCTCTAATGTGCGCTCTTCAATCTGAAAATCGAACCTCTGCTCCAATCGGACAGCCCGTAATATGCGTGTTGGGTCATCCATGAAGCTCAGGGAATGCAGGACGCGGATCTTTTGATTCCGTAAATCCCGGCCGCCACCCCAATGGTCGAGCAGTTGACCGTAATAGCGTCCGTCAAGTCGAAGCGCGAGGGTATTAATCGTGAAATCTCGGCGATGCAGGTCGAGCTTGATGCTTCCACGCTGAACCGAAGGCAACGCGGTAGGGTGTGTGTAGAACTCCGTACGGGCGCTGACGAAGTCTAAATATTTAGGAAGCGAATTGGACTCGAGCGATTCTGTTTCGAGCGCCGAGCAAAGCTGCCTGTTCCCAAGATCTAGCTGCCATTTCGCCGTTCCAAACCGCTGATGGCTGCTCGCGCGGCCACCATAGGCTGCCGCCAGACTCCGCGCCAGACCTATCGCATCCCCCTCCACGACAAGGTCATAATCCACACTCGGTACACTGAGGATCAGATCGCGGACAAAACCGCCTACGATGTAAAGCGCGTCGCCGCGCTCTTCCGCCTCACGTGAGACGAGATGGAGCAGCGCCAACCGCGGCCCAATAAGCGCCTCTTCTAATTCTCCTGCCAGGCTGGGCTTGTATTCTCTTTCCAATCCCGTCCCCAGGGAGTTCAATAGATCGGTTCGTGTGACGATCCCGACAATCTCGCCTGAGTCCGGATCGACGACAGGAACCTGACCCCAGCCGTGCTCGATCATCACTTTCTGTAAATGATTAACCGAGTCATCCATGCGAACCACAAGATCGCCAGCTTCCATAATACGCGAGACGGGTTGGCTGCCCATTCCATGTGAGAGCGCCCTGTCAACCGCCCGACGGGTGAGCAAACCGCACACCCGCCCGCTCTCCACGATGGGGTAGCCCTCGTGACCAAATCGCTGCATACGTTCACCCACGTCTGAGATCTTCACATCCGGACCGAGCAACTGAGGATCACGCGACATAATCTCCCCGACTGTGGGTGCGGGCTCTATAGACGAACCAAGAAACTCGATGAGTTCATCGCGCACTTGTGCGCAATTATGTTCGCGGATCAACGCCGCGGCTGCCCGGGCATGCCCACCGCCGCCGAAGTGCTCTGCGACTGCTCCTACATCCAGCTCGTCCGTCGTCGAGCGAGCGACAAGCTGAACGCTTCCGTTCAATCCCACCATGACAAATAAGCCATCAGGATCAAATACATCCCGGAGCTTATGGGCAAGCGTTGAAATCTCCTCCACTAAACCGAGCACTTCTCCACAGGCTAAAATGATCGTGAGGCCGTGATACTCATGGGTCTCGATGTTTTCCAGCAGACGATCGTAGAGATCGCGCTGTCCATTCGATAACGGATGGTTCAAGAACTCTCCAACCAGATTGAGATCCGCCCCCCGCTCCAGCAGCCAGGCGCTGGCACGCACATCCCTTGGTGTTGTACTCGCATAAGAGAGACTGCCGGTGTCCTCGTAAATACCGAGCAGCAGCAGAGTTGCCTGAACGGGTGAGAGAATCCTGCCCGCTTCCTGGATCTCCTCCACGAGTAACGTCGCAGTCGCCCCCACTTCCTCAATGTGAGCTGACCAGGTGGGGTCCAGGTCATCGCTGGGTGGATGGTGATCGATCAGGTGAACTTTGGTATCCGCATTCACACCTTTGATCGATGGCGTTGATTGCGTATCGACGATTGTAAGCCGCTCGACGCGGCTGCGCGGCAGTTCGCCGAATTCCGCGAAAGGTAGATGGTCACCATACAGCGTGACAAACGCCCGGACATTGCGGTTTACACGCCTGGGCAGAACGGGCATCGCCTCGGGATCCAGTAAATGGACACCGAGTAAGCTGGCAACAGCGTCGAAATCGGCCTGCTCGTGCGTACAAACGAGATGCATTGGCTGGATTTCCTTCCGAAATCTCTACCCAGGTCTTCAAATATTGTGCGTTAATATCTGTTCGGATTATACATCGGGGTATACCTGATGCGCTCAGATTCCTGGAAAGGGGTATCCTTTCATGCTTACAGATAGAGCCCTCGCGAGCAACATCATAGGGATTTCTCGCTTCGCTCGAAATGACAACTGGCGAATCCAGAACTCTTTCCCTGCTAGTCATTGCGAGGAACCCACCAGGGCGATGCCTGTCCTGAGCGCAGCTGAAGGATCTCAATCTGTGCGCGAGTTACGAGGAGATTGCATCGCGGAGTTTAACCTGCGAAGTCCCACGCAGTTAGTGGGGCGAAGTCCCACGCAGTTAGTGGGGCGAAGTCCCGCGCAGTTTGTGGGGCGAAGTCCCGCGCAGTTTGTGGGGCGAAGTCCCCGACCAAAGGGAGTGGAGAGCGAAGCCGAATGGGCTCGCAATGACATTAGATGGAACATCCCGCTCAACATTGTCATTTCGAACCCCTGAAAGGGGTGCCTGTCCTGAGCTTAACGAAGGGAGAAATCCCTGGGACGACTCTAGGTTTAGATCAAGAATTAATGGAAAGAGGAACCCACTCGTTTCCACCTAGATTATCCCTCATCCGGCGTCTGCTCTTGCTCCAACCGTTCGAGAAGATTCTGCGCAGCCACATCAGGTTCAACCCCCTGGAAAACAACATCTTCGACAGCATCCTGAATCGCCTTAATGTGGTCTTCCGAATCGATCCACAGTGACAACGGCACACCGGAATGCAGCATCGAAGCGATCTCAACCATGTTCGAATCGATGATTTCAACCGTCGTATCGACCGGGATATGGGCCGCGCCTTGAAAATCGCTCAGTCGAGCCTGTGCCTCGGAGCTGTATATGTGCTCCACAAAAGCCCATGTCACCTCGAGATTCTTCGCAGGTATCCCATTCGACAAGTAGATATTTTCAGTCCAGACCAGGCTTTGCAGGTGCCGGTCAGCAGGCATATAGAGCGGCCAGGGATCAACTTTCAGATTCGTGATCCCTAGCGCATGAGTAAGTTCATCAATGCGTGACGATTCTTCAATGAGCCAGGCTGACTCACCGGCTAGAAATCGAGAGAGATCCTCATCCGAATTCATGACGGCCGGTCCGATTGCTCGAAGATCGCTCATCACTTCCAGCCAGCAAATCCCCTGCGGCAATTCCAGGGCGATTTCACCTTGTGTCCCAATGAACGACCCATCACAAATCGAAAGCTGGGGCGCGGAAAAATCAAACCCGAAATCCAGCACGGTAGCCGTTTGACCGCCCTCGAGTTGATTGCGCCCTACTTCGATCCAACGTTCAAACGTCCGCGGCGCCTCCGCTGCTCTAGACCTGTTCCGGAAGAGGACCATGCCCTGAAATTCAAGCGGGAGTCCGAGCATGTGGTTATCGTAAGTTACCTGTGTCCACGCCGTCGGATGGATCCTTCGTTCAAGTTCAGCGTTAACCATCGAGGACGGATCCAGGATCATCTCACCATCATATAGGCGCGGACCCCAGAGCGAGGGCCCGAAGATGAATGTCGGCGGCGTACCCGCTCGGCTTGCCTCTTCGAATGCACTCAACAATTCGTCCGACGGATAATAGGAGAGTGAGAAATCGACCGCCGGGTACTCGCGCGAGAACGACCGGATGATCTCCTGGAGAGCCTCCATCTCCTTTGGTGCCCAGTCCAGCCAAATAAGGATCTCACCGGTACTCGCAGGCGTGGGCTCTGCTATCTGCGTCGGGGTGGACGCCGCTGTGGGCGTGAGGCTTTCGGGCATTTCCGTTGGGATGTTTCCGACTTCAGAACCTGATTGACACGCCGATAGCCCAATTAAGGTCAAGAGCAGCGCTACGCAGACCGCCATCCATTTTGGAACAGGATGATAGCGTGGTCGGGGCAGATCAGATTGCTTCAATGGAACCATGTCATCTCTCATAAGGGTTTCAAAACCCTGGCATACGTTTGAGAACTCTACGTGAGTGTATACCGACTGAGTCTAACATAAGATCCCTCCCAACTCTAATGCGGGCACCACGCTAAAGGATTTTGCAATGTGGTTAGGGTGAATACCATCATCAATCGCCCTTAAGGTACACACAGGAGTGAAGCAAATCATGCCCGTCATTCACATTCATGCAGACAAGTGAGGCAATCAGGCTATAATCAGCAGCATGCAAGAATTTCACCCCAATCACTGGCGGCTCATACAATCTCCCCCGGCTAGAGGCAGCTGGAACATGGCCCTTGACGAAGCCATCCTCGAAGCCGTGGGGCGCGGCGAATCGCTCCCAACCCTGCGCTTTTACACCTGGGACCCCCCTTGCATCTCACTCGGTGTTGCACAACCTATTCGTGATGTAGACTTGATACGGTTGCGCACAAAACAATGGGATCTCGTTCGCCGCTCTACGGGGGGGCGGGCAATCCTGCACACAGACGAACTCACCTATGCTGTAATCGCACCCATCGACAACCCTCACCTCGCTGGCGGCGTTCTCGACAGCTACCTTCATCTGAGCGCAGGCCTCGTCGCCGGATTGCAGCACCTGGGCATGTCTGTGGAGATAGAGTCCGAAAAACAACTAACAGAGGAGGAGCGGGGTAACCCGGTTTGCTTCCAAGCGCCTAGCGCCTATGAGATCACAGTCGAGCAAAGGAAGCTGCTTGGAAGCGCCCAGGTTCGGCGCCGGTACGGCATCCTCCAGCACGGGACCCTGCCTTTGAAAGGCGACATCACACGTATATGTAAAGTGCTGCGGTTCGATAGCGAGGAGGACCGCACCTCAGCTGCGGATGCCCTTCGCAACCGGGCTGCTACCGTGGAGGACCTGCTGGGTAAACCTTTATCATGGGAGATGGCCGCGCAAGCGATGAGTGAAGGATTTCGTCAGGCGCTGGATTTGCAGTTAGAGTCGGGGGGTCCCACACACG
>CAYLOO010000069.1:11599-14468 GCA_964385355.1 uncultured Anaerolineaceae bacterium | reverse complement strand
ACAAAAGGCCCGACATGATGTCGGGCCTATGGGTTATTCTCAGAGAATTCCGTCACCCCGCAGCCACGGCTGTTTGAGCTTCGTCCTCCGGCTCCTCGGTGGCGAGGCGAAGAATAATCTCATCTTCCTCGACATCAACAACGATTTCATCTCCGGCGGCAAATTTCCCTAACAGCAATTCATCTGAAAGCTGGTCTTCTACTTTATTTTGGATCACACGTCGTAACGGTCGCGCACCCATTTCCGGGTCGTAACCAAGTTCAGCGAGCTTTACCCTTGCCTCGCCTGTAACAAGAAGCTTGATTTCATGCTCCTCTAAACGCTTCGATACTTTCGCCAGCTCGAGTTCTACGATTTGCGAGATTTGCTCTTTGCTCAGGGCATGGAAAACCATAATAGAGTCGACCCTGTTTAGAAATTCCGGCCGGAATACCTTCTTCATTGCCTCGGTCAGTTTCTTGTGCATCTCGTCATACGCGATACGCTCCTCGACCTCTTCGTCCTGTGGTAGATCGAAACCCAATTGGGATTGACGCTTGATCAAATCCGCACCCACGTTTGAGGTCATGACGATGATGGCATTGCGGAAGTCAACCTTCCGGCCGCGGGCATCAGAGAGTTGACCCTCTTCCATAATCTGCAAAAGTATATTGTGGGCCTCTTGGTGCGCTTTCTCCACCTCATCAAAAACAACGATGGAGTACGGTCGTCGCCGTATCGCCTCGGTTAATTGCCCGGCGTCCTCGTAACCGATATAACCTGGAGGTGCGCCGACGAGTCGGCTCACCGAGTGGCGCTCCATCAACTCCGACATGTCGATCTGGACAAGAGCGTCTTCTGTGCCGAACATGAATTCCGCCAACGCTTTAGTCAGCTCGGTTTTACCCACACCAGTGGGTCCCAAGAAGACGAAAGATCCAATCGGTCGCTTGGGATCCTTTAAGCCAGCCCGGGATCGCCGCACAGCTTTTGAGATTGCACTGATCGCCTCATCTTGCCCAATGATGCGCTCATGGAGCGCTTCCTCCATTTGAAGCAATCGCTCGGATTCCGCCTCCGCGATCTGCATCACCGGAACGCCTGTCCACATAGATACCACTTCGGCGATATCTTCTTTCGTCACGCGCGGTCCGCTCTCGCTGTGGTCCCAAGCGGTTCGCAGTAACGCCAGCTTCTCTTCAAGTCTCGCTTCACGTTCGACCAACTCTTGCGCATCCTCTTGGCGCGCCTCGTCTACTGCAAGGGCATGCGCCTCGCGCGTCTCGCGCAGGTTTTTAATGATCTCTCGCAACGAGACTGCCTCTGGGCTCTTATACATCCTCACGCGTGAAGCGGATTCATCGATCAAATCGATCGCTTTATCGGGGAGGAAGCGGTCGGATACGTAACGAGCGGAGAGATGGGCGGCAGATTCTAACGCCTCATCGGTGATAATAAGCTTATGATGGTCTTCGTAAGGTTTGCGAACGCCACGCAATATACTGATCGTCTCCTCGATCGTCGGTTCTTCCACCATCACCGGCTGGAAGCGCCGCTCCAAGGCAGCATCATTTTCAATATGTCGTCGATACTCATCCAGGGTAGTCGCCCCAATCACCTGTAATTCGCCGCGGGAGAGCGCTGGTTTTAGAATATTGGCAGCATCAACGGATGACCCTGCGGAACCTGCGCCAACAAGCATATGCACCTCATCGATGAAGAGAATCGCCTCTGAAGATTTCAATTCATCAATAACACGCTTAAGGCGCTCCTCGAATTGGCCTCGGTACATCGTCCCCGCAACAAGCGAGCCGACATCGAGTTGTAACACGCGTTTGCCGAGCAGCGGACCGGGAATCTCGCCAGCGACAATCCGCTGCGCCAAACCCTCTACAATCGCTGTCTTGCCTACACCCGGCTCGCCAATCAGAGCTGGATTGTTTTTTGTCCTGCGAGCAAGGATTTGTATTACGCGCTCAATTTCCATCTCGCGGCCAATTACAGGATCAAGTTTAGACTCCTCAGCCAACTCTGTCAGGTTTGTTGCCAGCTGATCTACAAGGGGAGTCTTGGCTTCCGTTTCTGTCTTTTTCGCCCGCTCCCTCTGTGCGGACCGGCGCGATGAACTCTCCTGAAGTATTCGTTGGGTTTGACGTCGGATCTGCTCAGGCGTGATTCCAAGACGCCGCAATACTTCGACGCCAACCCCCTCGCCTTGACGGACCATCCCGAGGAGCAGGTGCTCGGTGCCGATATAGTGATGTCCCATCCGTCGCGCTTCTTCGATCGCTACCTGCAGCACCTGTTCCGTAGCTGGAGCTAGTTCAATCCTGCCTGATGTATGGCGACCGACACCTGTTAGTCGCTCCATCATCTCCTTCACCCGGTCGGTTTCCAATCCCAGTTCACGCAAGACCCGCCCAGCAACACCGCCTTCCTCGCGCATCAAGCCCATGAGGAGATGTTCCGTACCTATGTAGTTATGGTGCAATCTTTCCGCTTCTTCATGGGCCAAACTTAATACTCGTCGTGCCCGTTGTGTGAAGCGTTCCATCTTGTCAGCCACTTGATATCCTCCGCGCCTTTCAGTGCAATTACCCCCATGTATATCCTATTCTACCAAAGTTTGGATTGGGATTGCTGAAATGGGACCACATCTCCATCAATATCAAAACCGGGCGCTCAAGCACACGCCCGGTTGACTTCAGGTGGTTAACGTTCAGTACCCGTCGGCGGCGGATTACTCCTCTTCTGTCTCCTCGGGAGTATCTTCATCAGAATCCGCTTCTTCCTCGGCTTCCTCAGGTTCTGTCTCTTCAACGTCTTCCTCGGGCTCTGCCTCTTCAACGTCTTCCTCAGGCTCTGCTTCTTCCTCGGCTCCCTCAGGTTC
>CAYLOO010000069.1:0-11499 GCA_964385355.1 uncultured Anaerolineaceae bacterium | reverse complement strand
CAGGTTCCGCTTCTTCCGCAGCTTCCTCAGGTTCTGTCTCTTCAACGTCTTCCTCGAGGTCAGCAGTCGGCTCGCTTTCTGCCCCCTCTGCTGTGTCGTCTGGCTCAACCTCCGTGGTTTCTACTGGCGGAAGATCCGTGGTATCCGACTCCAGTGCCGCGTCGAAATCTTCGACTTCTTGCGAAGATTCCTCCCGCACCGTTTCTTCAGATTCAATATCCTGCACCGCTGATTGCCAGTCGATTTCAGCAAACTCTGGAGAAGCAACTTTCTTTAAACTTAATCCAAGTCGCTTTCGCTCCCCATCAATCTTAATCAGCCGTAGTGTGAGGATTTGCCCTTCTTGGACCACCTCTCGCGGGTGCTCAACTCTTTGATCAGAGAGTTCCGAGATATGAATTAGGCCTTCTATCTCAAACTCCTCCGCTCCCGCCAGAGATGCAAATGCTCCAAATTTCGTAAGCTTGGTAATAGTGCCCTCAACAAGCTGCCCCTCTTGGAAACCCTCCATAACTTCATTCCAGGGGTTTGATTCCAGCTCCCGCATTGAGAGGCTGATCCGTTTTCGATCTGGGTCGACGCCAAGGATTTTTACTTTCACTTCCTCGCCGACCTTCACGAGCTCCTTCGGGTGCGCAACACGCTTCCAAGATAATTCCGAAATATGGACCAATCCATCGGCGCCTCCGATATCCACGAACACGCCGAAATCCGCCAGGCTGATTACGGTACCTATGCGCTCCTCGCCTGGCTCCAGCTCTGTAATAAGACGTTCTTTTAACGCATCGCGCGATTCCCTCGATGCCGCTCTCTCCGATAAAATTAAGCGATTCCGGCGTCGATCGACTTCAATCACCTTCGCCACAATCGGCTCACCGACCATCTCACCCCATCGCTGATCGGGCGTTTCCCCCTCTGAACGACGCCTTCGTGAGATACTGACTTGAGATGCCGGGATGAATCCTCGAAGGTGTCCAAACTTAACAATAAGGCCGCCCTTGTTGTACCCCGAAATAGTCCCCTCATAGATCTCGCGCGATTCTTGAAGGTTTTCGACCTCTTTCCAATCTTGTTCTTCTGAGGCACGCGAGATCGACAGCAACATCGAGCCATCGCGGCCAGCAGTTCGGACAATATAAACATCCACTTCATTCCCAACGACCATTTCCTCTCGCTGCTCATCTGTGAGCTGCTCGAGTTCTCGGCTAGGAATGACACCCTCTGACTTGGCGCCAATGTCTACCAGGATGTCCGAATCGGTGATCCGCGCGATCGTGCCCGTTTTAATTTCGCCGCGTTTCGGTGTCTTTAGCTCATATGCCTCTGCTTGAAGCAGGGCTTCCATCGGGTGTTCCTCCCGGCCTTCAACCTCCTTCTCCGGAAGGATTTCTTCCCCGAAGGTGTCTTCATTATGTTCCATATAAATCATATCTCCCTTTGATGGGTTGATGCGCATTATAAAAGCACTCATCCCTATTGTAAACCTTCAACTTATCTTGGATGCCTGGATGGGGTATAATCCGCGCTCAGGTGTAAAAATGACAGTTGTCTATCCTTTTACCGCGATTGTTGGGCAGGAGCGCATGCGGCGCGCCCTGATTCTGAACGCCGTCAACCCTCGCATCGGAGGTGTGTTAATTCGCGGCGAGCGTGGTACGGCAAAATCCACCGCCGCCCGTGCGTTAGCCGCCCTTCTCCCGGAAGTGGAAGTCGTCGCAGATTGCCGGTTTCATTGCGATCCTCAACGAGCGACAAGCCTGTGTACAGAATGCCGGGAGCGCGTAGCTCGCGGCGAGAAACTCCCGGTAGCAATACATAAAACGTCCTTTGTTGACCTTCCCGTTTCGGCCACTGAAGACCGCGTTGTGGGAACACTCGACATCGAACGAGCGATTAAAGAAGGCGAGCGTCATTTCGAACCCGGCGTCCTCGCCGCAGCCAACCGGGGTCTCCTATATATCGACGAAGTGAACCTACTTGACGATCATGTCGTCGATCTCCTCTTAGACTCCGCCGCCCTGGGTATGAATTTCGTGGAGCGTGAAGGGATCTCGTTTACCCATCCCGCCCGCTACATCCTTGTCGGAACAATGAACCCGGAAGAAGGTGACCTGCGCCCGCAGCTCCTTGATCGATTCGCACTCTCCGTCGAGATACGCGGTTTGCCCGACCCGCGAGATCGGGTTTCTATCATGGAACGCAATCTGGAGTTCGAAGCGGAACCAGATGCTTTTCGCGACCAATGGCTAGACCAGGAAAAAACGCTCTCCAACGAGATTGCTGCCGCGCGCACAATACTCAATGATGTAACCTACACCAAGCGCGATTTACTATCGATTGCGGCCCTCACATCTTCCCTTCACGTGGACGGTCACCGGGCAGACCTTGTTATCCTCAAAGCCGCACGTGCTCATGCCGCTTTTGAGGGGCGCACGCGTCTCAACGAGCGCGACATCGCCCTCGCCGCAGAATTAACCCTCCCACACCGCCTGCGACGTGGACCTTTTCAGCAAGCAGATATCAATATCGAAAACATCGAGAACTTGATCGAGCAGATCCAGTCTGACTTCAATAGCAGCGGTGAAAGCGCAGATCCATCAGAGGGCACCGAAGAATCTGCCGATAAAAAAAAAGGCCTCCAGCAAGCCTAGCAGATGACGATGCTGAAACATCAAAAGAGCAAGGATCCTCTGAGCCGGTTCGTCAATCCACACCCGAAACCATTCATGCTCGTTGGTGGGAGGGCGGCGATAAAATTAAGGTTGGACGATCTTTCGTGCCGCGCAAACTCGAAGGGCACATCGATCGCCTGACTCGTCGTCAGAGCGGGAGGCGGACCCGCACTCGTACCGAACACAAACGCGGACGATACATCCAAGCAAGACCGGTAAAAGAAAAGACCGCTGATATCGCTTTTGATGCGACCATCCGCGCCGCTGCTCCATACCAACGCACGCGCAGCGAGCAACGTAAACGCGTCTCCTTCAACATTCTCCCCTCGGATCTGCAGCGCAAGGTTCGCGTCAGCCGCGCGCCAAACCTGATCCTCTTCGTCGTGGACGCCTCCTGGTCAATGGCCGTCGCTGAACGGATGTCGGCGACTAAAGGCGCCATCCTTTCTCTAATCACGGATGCCTACCAACGCAGGGATCGTGTAGGGCTGATCGTCTTCCAAAAAGATCGCGCCCTTACGGTGATGCCGCCAACAAATTCCGTTCATCTTGCACATCGCGCCCTGGCAGATATCCCCGTCGGTGGTAAAACCCCTCTTTCAGCTGGCTTGAATCTGGCAAGCGAAGTCTTTCGCAAGGAGATAAACACACTCTCTGAAACACTCCCATTAATGGTCCTGCTGACAGACGGCGCGGGCAATGTATCGATGGGCGAACTTCCGCCTCAGGAGGAGGCGCATCGAGTAGCTGAACGCCTCCACGAACAGGGAGTGCGGTCTGTCGTGATCAATATGGAACACGCCGCGTTCGACCAGGGTCTGGCCCAGGGTCTGGCGGATCATCTTGGCGGCCCATGTTATACGCTGCACGAGCTCAAGGCCGACCATCTCTACCAAGCCGTCAAGCAAGAGCTCGATGAAGTTTCCGGCAAAGCCCGATCTTGAACTTCCTGACGGAATAAATAGAAATTCGCGCAGAGAAATACCCTCTGCTGTAGTTTTCCCCACAAGCACTGGATAGGTATATTTGGTTCTTGTTCGCAATCCACCTTCAGGAGCGGCTTGCTAGCTTCCTTTTCAGTCGGCGGATACGATGCTGAAGGTCTTTGCTCATTTCCTCAGAACGCCAGTCATCTGGCCAAGTGGACAAACAAGTTAGTCCGATCTCCGCCCAGGTTTTCCCCATGTCCAAGTCTTTTAAATGCCACTCATAATACATGGCCAATTCGATGCAAGGGCGCGGGTCGTCGGGTTTCAACGTATGCCACAGTTGCCATCCTTCAAGTGCTTGATCGCGCAGACCCAGACGCTTTAAATATGTTGTGTGATGGCGCAGAGCCTCGAGGCACACGATGGGATCGCCGCTCTCAATAGCTGCTCGATAAGCTAATTCCGCTGGCTCACTCCTCCCGGCACCCTGGTGCCATCGAGCCACCCCCAACGCCTCCGACGCCGATAAATTCGAGAAAGCATCCGTTCCATGACGACCCAGGATCTCTACAGTCAGCATCACCAGGCTGAGGATATCCATCGCGTTATGGTAGATGACGCGCTCCATCTCCATGGAGTCACCCGTACGCAGATAATCCAGATAGAGGCCGGGGATCAGCTCGCCGGGGACATCCTCCCCACTTCGTTGGACTCCAAGAACCTCGCGTTCGATCGTGTTTAATCTACAATCGGGAAGCGCTCTGCGCCATAGTCGTCTTGCGGGGTAAAGCAAGTCTAAATGCGGCCAATCCGTAAGCAGAAAACGCTTCCGCATGCCAAGGGTGAAACGCATTTCGAGAAGGGGAACATCGAAGGTCCGACCGTTAAAAGTGACAAAACCTGCGCTGGATTCGAAATCGCCCTCAATAGCATGCAGCATAGCCTGCTCTTCGCCAAGATCCCGCAGAAAATACTGCCGCAGCCAGAACTCTCCTTCGACGAACTTCCCGACCCCCACAAGGAACACAACCGTCCCCGCCCCACCCGCCAGCCCGGTGGTTTCGGTGTCGAGAAAGACAAGGTCATCCAAGCTGAGCGCCTCAAGGGACGGGTCAGCGGCGATCTCTGCAGCCGGCTGTGACTCGAAATGCGTCAGTGAGTTTAATGAGCTTGAACCGTGCTCGTGAGTCCCTGGATATTGAGTTTCTATGATATAGGCGGGGCCATGCGGTGTTTCCTGAGGCTCCCCAGGGTGTGATTTTGAGACGTCACGCCTGGCCTTCTCACGGTGAGGAATTCGGGCTGCTTTCTTGCGACCGATACGCCGCAAACGCTGCTGGAGTCTTTTTCCTTCATCCATACGACGAAATTAGAGTACTCGATTGGTAACATCTCTGGGAAGCGCGGCTACTTTACTGCCCTCTTTCTGAGTTTGAGACCGAAGATAACTCATTATCAAACAGTTCCTACAAGTTTGTGATTTAAACGGACTACAACGCGAAGAAGAAAGTCATGGGGCGTCAATGATCTTCTTCAATGGCTCCTCCAACACTGCCCAAGTATTATAACGCTCGGAGACGAGAGACGGGGCATTCCTATGCTCATCGCTGTCTCCTCCTTTGGCGAAAGCCTCCGTCGGGCTACCCCTTTCCACTCCGGCGGAGGCGCCATTTAAATTAACAGCGTGTGATCCGCGGATCACACGCTGCCCATTTTTACGCCTTCCAGAGCTGATTAACTCGATACAGGCAATACAACGGTGAAGGTCGCCCCCTTGCCCAACTCCGATTCTACCCAGATCCGCCCGTCGTGCTGCTCAACAATAGATTTTACGATCGAGAGGCCTAACCCCGTTCCGCGCGCTTCCTCCGGCACATTGCTCGCCCGGAAGAATTTATCAAATAGGTAGGGCTGATCCGCCGGCGGGATCCCCGGACCAGTATCAGAAATACAGATGATGATCTGATCATCCTCTACATGAGCATCCAGGACAACCCGGCCGCCGGGCGGCGTGTACTTCAGCGCGTTCTCTAACAGGTTCGCTATCACCTGCCGAAGACGTATGGGGTCACCATGGACTAAAGGCAGTTTCTCCTGCAGGTCAACCTGAAGGGTTATTTTCTTAGCCTTTGCATTGCTCGCCAGACCCTGCAAGGCATAGCGAGCCAATACAGAAATCGGCGTGTCTTCTTTCCTTGTGTCCAAACCCGCCTCTATCCGTCCTAGATCTAGCAGGTCTGTCACGAGGCGAGAGATTTGCTCAACGCTCAATCTCACCCGGCGCACAAATTCCTGCTGCTGATCCGTGAGGGGTCCCGCTTGATCGACAAGCTCGATATAACCGAGGATTGCTGTGAGCGGCGACCGAAGGTCATGCGAGACAGTTGTCACAAACTCGGATTTTATTCTGTCGAGCTTTTTTAGATGCGTGATGTCATACATCAATACAGACTGGCCAACACCCGGGATTGGAGCGCAGTGCAGGTTGAACACTCGCCCGTCAGATATAGTGATCTCATCGCGACGCGTGGATAGCCCAGGCGAGCGGAGCAGCTCGAAGAGAAGGGGTTCATCAAATGCTTCAACTACAGAGCGCCCAATGAAATCTTCATTGATGTTAAATGCCTCTCTCGCTGTGTAATTAATAAGCAGTAATTTATTCTCATTGTCGACGACGATAACCCCGTTTTTGGTTTGCGTGATGATTGTTTCAAGTTTGGAACGTTCAGCTTCAGTCCGATTGTAAAGTTGCGCGTTCTCAATCGCGATAGCGGCATAGTCCGCCATTGCCATCATTACAGTAACATCATCCTGACCGAGGATTCGACCCGCCTTACGATTATCCACCCCAAGGACGCCGATCGTCTTCCCGCGCACTTGCAAGGGGACATAGATTAACGAATGGACCAAGTACGCCGTTTTGATTTTTTGAGGAGAGCGTTCATCGAGCAGTATTGGCTCACCCATTTCCATCACCTGCCCGGCAAGCGAATCGCGCACATGTAACCTGAAGGTGCTAGCGAAATCTTCATCGAAGTTCTGAGAAGCTCGCATGTAGAGTTCGCCGGATTCTTCATCTAACAAAAGCAGACTCCCCTCCTCCGCTCCCGTGAGTTTCACCGCGGCTTCCACCACTGTTGTGAGAACCGTATCAATATCCAGGAGGGCGGTAACCGTTCGCCCGACGAGGGAGAGCGTCTCCAACTCATACAGACGCCGCTCAAGCAATTTGGCGTCTCCCTGGTTTTTTTCTCCAACCCGTAGAAGATCCTGTAAACGCCTACCCCGTTTAACAGCTCGCCCTATAGCCGAAAGCAAGTGCTCTGCCTTAAAGGGCTTTGTTAGAAAATCCACTGCACCAGCACGCATGGAATCCAGCACAAGCTGGCTAGTTGCATCACTCGTCATCAGAATAGCTGGAACTTCAGGGAAGTCGTGCTGTAGACTTTTAATTAATTCAAGACCGGTGAGCTTGGGCATCCGATAGTCCGTCAGCACCAAGTCCGGCCGCAATTCACCAACCAGGGTGAGGGCAGATAAACCATCTTCAACAGCATGCACGGAATAACCGGCCGGCTTGAGGATTGCCTCCTCAATGGACCGCCGTATGTCTACGTTGTCCTCAACGAGAAGAATTAATTCCCCGCTCACTCTTTGATTACCCTTTCATTGTTTTAGAATTGCAGGGTGATAGAAGGTTTGGTTTTTAACATCACAGAGGGCAATTTAATTATCCCGAGATCTTACGGAGTGGGATCTACGGACCTCTCATCTACAATTTCTGAAATTCCATCCAAGACGGATTCGATGTCCTGCATAACTGTGCCGAGCTCTTTTGATAATTTACCAGCCTGGCGTTTGTCCATCAAACTGGCAATCTCGGCTTGTGCCGCCCGCAAGCTGCGGTGAATGTCCATCAACCACTTCGCGTCAACCTGGTCCCTTTCTGTTGAGCGTTGAATTTCTCTCTCAAGGCGCTGGGCGCGATCTTCTAAAGCCTCGAACAATCTGGCATTTACGAGAGAGATCGAGGCGTAGTCAGCGACCGCCTCCAGCATCACCAGTTGTCTTTCTGTGAACGGTCTTGAGGCTTTACGGCCCACACTGATCACTCCAACAGGTTGATCCTTGACGCTAATGGGGGCGATCAGGGCTGCGCCCGAGAACTGCGCCAGCTTGAACTTCGCCAGACCTTCTCCATGAATTGCCAGCGCTTCACCGGAAAGCATGACGAGCGAGCTGATGCCATCATCCCAGGTTTGATGCAGTTTCTTTGCAAGTCCGCTGGGAAGATTCAATTCCGCCCGCAGGACTAGCTGATCGGACCCTTCTTTCTTGAGTAATACCCACCCCAGGTCTGCCTCGGTGATATACAGACTCCCTTCGATCAGTTTTGCAAACAGCTGCCCCTGATGCGTGGTTGAAGTTACCGTTTTGCCGAGGCCGAATAGAGTCGTCAACTCCCGGACCCGTCGTTCCAATTGACGATTGCTCTCTGCTAACTGCTCAGCTAGCTGCCGATGCTCGCGCCGCAGCTGGATTCCCATGACCACCCGTTCTAGAGCGGCGACAAACTCCGCCTCGCGAAGCGGCTTCACAAGGTAATCGCGTGCCCCCAGGCGAAATGCCTGGATCGCGTCCGTTTCCATCCCCTTGGGCGCAGTGACGATCATCGGAACATCCGTCCCCTGGGAACGCAATGCGACAAGCAGATCCTTCCCGCTCAATCCAGGCAGCGTTAGACTGGCGATGATCAGGTCCGGACCAAACTGCAGCGACTTCTGAATGGCTGCGCTTCCGTCCCCCGCAGTTTCAACCTGATAACCAAGCGGCCTTAATATCTGCCGCTCCAGCAGGTCGAGAGTATCCGGGTCCTCGTCAACAACCAGTATCCTGCCAAGCTTTGCCGTTGTCACCATGAAAGTATGATAGCATGGAAATCTATAGACGCGCATAGTCCCAGAGAACAGGATCCACCCTTCCTAATAGGATAATTAGAATCACCTTAGAAACCCCAAAGTTTCTTGACTCACTTTCGAGCGCCCGTTTAGAATCAAGATATCTAGGATGGGTAAGTATGGAATACAAGGACTACTACAAAGTATTAGGGGTCGATCGGTCTGCGAGTAGTGATGAGATCAAGCGTGTTTATCGAAAACTCGCGCTTAAGTATCACCCCGATAAAAACCCTGACGACAGTCAGGCTGAAGAGCACTTTAAAGAAATCAACGAAGCTTACGAAGTATTGGGTGACTCTACGAAACGCGCGAAATATGACCAGTTGGGCTCTTCCTATCGATCATGGGAACGGACCGGTAGTCAGCCGGGTTCTTTCGATTGGTCTGAATGGATGCAGGGGGGACAAGGGGGTGGCGTGCGCGTTGACGTTGGAGGTTTTTCCGACTTCTTTTCTGCCATCTTTAGCGGTATGGGTGCTCAACAGCAAGGATATCGCACACAGGGTCGCAGACGCGGACGCGACATCAAGCAGCCCGTCACAATTACACTCAGCGAGGCCAACACAGGTACAACACGCGTTCTATCCATTAACGAGAAAAAAATCGAGGTAACCATCCCACCAGGCTCCCGTACAGGCACAAAGGTGCGCGTGAGCGGACTGGGCGAAGCAGGCGCACAGAAGACCGGCGATCTGTTTCTCGTGATTAACATTGAGCCCGATCCCCGCTTCAAACTCGAGAAAGATGATCTCTACACAAAGGTGAACGTGGATCTTTACACCGCCGTTCTCGGTGGAGAAGTCGAAGTCCCCACACTATCCGGCAACGTCGTATTAACCGTCCCATCGGGCAGCCAACCTGATCAAAGCTTCCGCTTGAAAGGGCGCGGTTTGCCCAATCTTCGGAATAAAAAGAAGCGGGGCGATCTATATGTGCGCTTGGACATCGACCTGCCGCGTGACCTTAATCCACGCGAAAGAAAACTCTTCGAAGAACTTGCCAATCCACAGGATTCCTAATGCAAATGTAGCAATGCTCGCCTTCGAAGTATTTACAATAGTTTCCCCAACCGCGTAGGCTGGTTGGGCATCAACTTGATTTCGACTTGCATTCCTCCTCCAGCACAAAGCGGTGGAAGGGGACCAAACATGATGAGGTAGCAATGAAGACACGAATACTTGTGACGGTCGCGGTAGCACTTAGCCTTTCAATTTTGGCTTGTAGTTTTCAACTTATCCCCCCCCTACAACCCAAGCCGACGCCCATCTCTGCTACATCACTCCCTGTTGCTGCCCCTCTAGAGGGTGCAGCAACGGAGCCGGTCATAGCTGGCGGGACGTCGATCACCAGCGGTGACCTCACCGGACTGTACGAACGTGTTAACCCGGGGGTGGTAACGATCTTGGTTTTCGGAGAGATTGAAGCTCCTCATGAAGTCTCGATCCCTCGCGGGCAGGGCTCGGGGTTCGTAATCGATCGTGAAGGACACATTATCACCAACCAGCATGTTATTGCCGGAGCAAATTCGATCGAAGTTGACTTCACTTCCGGCATGAAGGTATGGGCCGAATTGGTTGGCGTCGACCCCGACTCGGACCTTGCCATCTTGAAAGTTGATGTTCCCGAGGCCGATCTCGCCCCGATTCCCTTGGGGGATTCAGATGAAATAAAGGTGGGGGAATTTGTCGCTGCAATTGGAAACCCTTTCGGTCTGCAAGGTACGATGACGGTTGGCATTGTGTCTGCTATTGGGCGGTCACTTGAGTCGGAGCATCTGACACCCGAGGGAGTCCGATTCTCAGCCGGAGACCTAATCCAGACTGACGCAGCGATCAACCCCGGCAACTCTGGTGGTCCACTCTTAAACCTCAGCGGTCAGGTTATAGGAATTAACCGGGCTATCCATACCGAGACTTTCACAGTTGATGGCAGTGCTGCTAACTCGGGAGTGGGCTTTGCCATCCCGGTGAACATCCTTCGGCGCGTTGCGCCGTCAATAATCGGTGACGGCCACTACTACGACTACCCTTACCTTGGTGTGTCCAGCCTGAACGATCAGCTTTGGAATTTAAAAGTGATTGAAGCATTGGGCTTCGGCACCAATGTGTTCGGCGCTTATATCACAGAGGTAGTCCCCGGTGGACCTGCCGACGCTGCCGGATTGCGCGCCGGCAGTCAGGAGACATCCATCCCTGGGCTCTTGGCCGGCGGCGATTTACTCATCGCCATCGATGGGCAAATCATTCGTCAGTTCGACGATATGTTATCGTATCTTTTCAAGCACACAGAAGCGGGGCAGGATGTCGTATTAACCTTGATTCGCGACAATGAGGAGATGAACGTCACGCTAACCATTGGGGCCCGCCCATAATAAATCGGGATAGGGGGAAACCTCACGGCTCCCCCCTCCCACACCACCGGACACACCGCACCTGCGGTGGGTGCAGGTGTGCGGGTCCGCATCCGGCGGTTCGGTCAAGTTAGCAAAGCAGAACTTCGCATTGGGTGATTTCTCATTCCGGTAGACCTGGTAACAGCCTCTCGTCCCTGATACTTACCTAACACCTTCAGTGTTTACTTCCGTATCTGGCCTGGTCTTTGCCAGTTTTCGACTGTCTTCGCTGTTGCCCGTCTAGCCTTCTACCCAATTCTTGACCGTTCGGCCCTTCGCCCTGTAAGCAGGTTTCCCTGCTCGCCCTGGATGGTCGTTACTCCATCGACTACTTCGGCCTCTGCTGACTTCTGCGATGCGGTCAGAAGACCTCTCGATCTCCTCAGTCTCATTCCGAGACACACCGCAGATCTCCCCGGATAAGGTACGATAACTTTCCCCTGATCCTCGCTGCGTTTACGTAGAGCCGCTTTGATCCTTTTGGGGCTTCACTGTCTCGTGCCAGCTCACCCGGCGCTTCACGCCTCCTTACGCAGTTTTTGTCCATC
>CAYLOO010000068.1:13711-15161 GCA_964385355.1 uncultured Anaerolineaceae bacterium | reverse complement strand
TCCAGAGGGGGTGGAAATTCCCAAAGCCCCCAACATTCAGAGGCCTCACGTTATTACCCTGTGAGTCCATGACGTGGAGTTCGCCGGCACATCCAAAACTATAGGTGTAGATGATCCATTGCCCATCGGGAGACCATGCGTATGGTCCAGCTCCCGGTTTGTCTGAGAGGCGAGTGATCTCGCTGCCATCTGCCCTCATAACATAGACGGATTCGGTGCCACCCACGCCAGGCTCGTGACGGTTTGAACTGAAGAGAATCCACTCACCATCCGGAGACCACTCGGGGTAATCATCGTAATCGTGCTGGGAGCTGTCGGTCAGACGGGTGAGATTGCCCCCATCGACGTCGATCACAAAGATGCCATCTTGCATGCGGCTGAAGGTGATCCTGGAGCCGTCCGGAGACCAGGCAGGCCTTCTTCCATCCACAAGCTTCTCCGCAGAAGAACCGTCGCTGTTCATGAGGTAGATCGCGTCATTGCCCGGGCCGCGAGAGACATAAGCGATGCGGGTCCCACCGGGCGACCAGGCAGGATCTTCTTCGTCGAATGAGTTTGAGGTAATCTGCGTCAGTTCGGTACCCTCGGCCTTGATTGTAAAGATATCAAAGACGCCGTTCCGATCTGAATCGAAGACAACCCGTCTTCCATCAGGGGACCATGAGAAGTGGTTGATCTTGCCCGAGCTATCCGTTATCTCTGTCAGATCTGATCCGGAGATATTTATTAGATAGATATCGGTCGCACGTGGATCATCATTATCACGACAGGAGATGAAGGAAATTTGTCTTGAACCGCCACCGAAATTCGTTGGATCAATTTCAGCAGAGGAGCTCGGGGGCTCAACCTGGTAGGTAGCAGGGGGGGTGATGACTTGAGGTGTAATCTCAGAAAACTTACTGCCTCCGTCCGTTGTATAAACAAGCGCAATTTCATCGTTTGCACGCGCAACTGCCCAGGCTAGATTTTCGTCAACGTAGTTGAATTGGCCATCCCAGGATACATCCCGGATTTTTACCCAGCTCAACCCCCCATCGGTTGACTTATAGATTTCGCGCCCTAGAGCATAAGCGACATCCTGATTGAGGAACTGCAGTTCGCCCCCGGGATACTCATAAAGAGACCAGGTTGCGCCAGCATCGGAGGTTCTTGCGAGGAAGTGGGTGGCGATCTCTTCTCCGCCATCGAAGCGTCGACACATGATTACGAGTGCTCCTGAGGATGTCGTGAACAACTCGGGATCGAACACACCGCAGAATTCCTGATCAAACTTCTCTGGCTCATCTACTGGCGGTGGTATGGGCACCTCCTCCCATGTATAGCCACCATCGGATGTTGCGTCCACAAACGCACCCGGTTTCACGCCTTGTGGGTCTCTCGTAATCCAGCCTAATTTCGGGCTCGCAAATACCAACCCTGTTTTGGCAAAACTCTGGACATCTCCACTCGA
>CAYLOO010000068.1:0-13611 GCA_964385355.1 uncultured Anaerolineaceae bacterium | reverse complement strand
GGTTTCACCCGGCGGCGGGGCAGGTTGCGGTGGGGTGACATCCCACCATGTCATGCCGCCATCTTCTGACCGAAAGATATGGTCGCTATCACCGGCTTTCTGGCCCATAGCCCAGCCACTCATGGCGTCCGACATCTCAATGCTGGAAATGGTTATCGCTGAATCAGCAGCGTACTTTGGGATTGCGTTTTCGTAATCAATAGGAGGGAAAGAATCCAATGGAGGGGAAGTTGGCGGATCGGATGAACTTTCAGGGAGTTCTGAAGAAGGCGTAGAAGCCGGTGCATCTTCAGGAGCCAGAACTTCAGCTACGGACTCAGAAGGTTCACTTCCTTCTGGAGCCGTGAGGAGCGGTCCTGTGCAACTGGTTGTTACGAGGACAATGCTAATAAAGAGATAAAGCAATTTGCGGATCATGATGTAGACCTCTCTTGGGGGCAATCGGACCCTTGACGATTGGATTGACAGTTTTGAATCAAGCGACGCACCCAAGCCTGTAACGTCGAACCGCTCAAGATTGTGACAGATACCACGAAAGAGACGTCCATTATGGTGGGGATAAGTCCCTTGCGCAACTTCTTAATGGGGAGGTGCTGATCCTTAGTTTGAACCGCATTATGATAGTTCAAGAGGTTTCTAGAACCTACACAATATCATCTTATGTGTACGCCGATTCAATGCGTTGGTTTCATCCAAGGGGATGGATATAGAGGATCTGTCGTAATAGGCGTTCGTTAGGGGAACTGTCGCTTAACGGACGTTCAAATCAGGGCGATAATCGAAATAGCGATCGCTACCGGTCATCACGAGATAAATACACATCCTTTTTGTTGGCGAACTCACATACTCGAACGATGTATGGGAGCTATAGGATGCCTATGCACCACAGAAGACCGAGTACCAACAAGATACCTGCCAACCACAATTCAAGTACGGTTGATAGCAATATGTTGGGAAGCGGGAATTTATGCTTATTCATCTCGATGAAATGGGTTGCATGAAGTGGGCCTAAATATCCAAGCGGCCGCATTAGCAGCTTAAATTGACTCCACCATCGAGAATAAGTTACTAAATTGACGGGTGGGTCTCAAAGCCCATCGCGCTTATAATCTGTCCCTCGAGTACGCGTGGCGATACAGGTTAGGATAAGCATTATTTTTGAATATCGCCTGGAGGTAGTTAGTGTTGGAAAAATCGAACAAACGAGTTTTCATACTCATCGCAGCACTTGGAATCTTATTATGTGCCTGCAGCCAGGTGGGGCAGGGCTTATCATCTACGGATACGGTTGAACCTGAGTCAGCGCTGGCTCGGGCGACGGATACACCTATACTACCCTCGCCGACCAATATTGAGACGCTAACGCCATCGGCTACAGTAGAACCGACTTCAACCCCCACGCAAGTGCCGCAGATCAGCGTTGATGAGAATACGAATTGCCGATCGGGTCCAGGAGTTGACTATCCCAATAAAGGAGTGCTTCGTGTTGGGGACGCAGCGGAGGTGATCGGGAGAAGCACCGTGCCGGATTATTGGTATGTGACAAACGCACAACTCCCAGAGGACGGCTGCTGGTTGTGGGGTGAGTTTGGTCAAGTGGAGGGGGATATCGAAGTGTTGCCGGTGTACACGCCGGCGCCCAGCCCAACGCCTCAGGTTGGTTTCGTTGTCTACGTAAAGAGCTTCAGGGATTGCGGATGGGCTCGTTATGTCGTTTTCGCTGTGAGGAACGCCGGCAGCGAGCGTTTGTGGTCTGGCTATGTCCAAGTGCAGGATCTTGGGACGGGTGACACTTTGTATAATGCCCGGGAACGGCATCCTTTCGCGGCAAACGTTGAACCGGTTTGCCTACCCGATCACGGGAATGAGCTATGGCCGGGTGAGACGCGCTATATCCACGTGCCGATATCGCCTGAGAAAGCGGGTATTTCAGCAGTGGGGATTATCACCTTGTGTACTGCTGATCATCAAGGCGGAACTTGTCTGACGGAATACAGTTATTTTTACCTTAAGTAATCAATGCACTTTGTTTAAGTTAATCTGAATACGCACAAGGGCCAAAGCCGGGCTCTGTCCAATCCGCTCGGATTGCGATTAATTGGAAAAATCCGATCAGCATTTCTTTTTCATAGATGTGGGCGCTGAAAGATGAATAGGATAGTTGAAGGAAATAGCTGCGTAACCAGTTTATTCTGTGATTCGGTGGTTCAGCCGGATACCTCTTGCCTGCATCCCTCGCGATCGCGTAACATCCTGTAAGGAATCATCCTTGAAGGGGGCGAAGCAGAGCGGAGGGGGCGGTTGGGGATGATAAAGGTAGTAATCGGAAAAACAAAAGACGAGCCAGAGCATTTTCATTATTTCATGGTGGCATATTGCATCGTTCCAATGGATGTCGCAGTAGGTTCCTTCAGTATGTAGTATCGTGAAATCTAGTTTGATAATGGCGAGGAGGGTATTTATCTATGAAGCTACAAATTGGTCAGCAAGCACCCGAATTCTGTCTACCTAGCCATCTCGATGGGGAAGTTAGCTTGAGCGATTATCGCGGCCGCAACGTGGTGCTAGCCTTTTTCCCCCTGGCTTTTACCCCGACCTGAAGCGCGCAAATCCCGGGATACCAGGCACAGTCCGCCAGGTTCGCGGGGTTAAATGCCCAGGTGCTGGGCATCAGCGTCGACCACGTTCCCGCCCTGAAAGCGTGGGCGGAAACTTTCCAAGGGATTCAGTACCCACTTCTTAGTGACTTCTGGCCGCATGGGGAGGTATGCCAGAAATACGGCGTTCTTCGTCCTGTGGGATCATCCGAACGGGCGATCTTCATTATAGACAAGCAAGGTCTGATCCAATATATCGATATTCACGATGTCGACGATCTTCCAGACAACGAGGTTTTGTTTTCAGAGCTGCGCCGCATTGATCCGGAATCTGCACAGCAGGTTCCCCCTGAACCGGAAGGTCAGCCGCTGCCCTACGGCGGGATCGTTATGTACTGCACCCAATGGTGTACGGATTGCGCCCAGGCGCGTGCGTGGCTCAAAGAACGCAATTTGGACTACAAAGAAGTGGATGTCTACGATGTGCCAGGTGCCTTGGAGCAGGTACGGGATTGGGCTGACAATCGCTTGGTCACGCCCACCTTCAACATCGATGGGACGATTGTCGTCGATTTTGACCCGGCGCGCCTCGAGCAGGTCCTTGGCGGGTGAGATCCAATGACCCTATGGCCTGGGATAGATGACGCTCGCAGACCCCCGGTAAGGAGGCCCATCCTTCTCACAACTGCGTCCACGTGCCTGATCGACCAGGATTCACGCCTTCCAGATCGACGGATTTGCCATATTAGGGAATTACGAGTGACGAATCACTTCAGACAGCCCCTCCCGTTGGGGTGATTGTTGTCGAATTTGTTTGAGAGGCTTCGAGTAGCAGAATATGCAAGATGTTAGCTAAGTAGAGGCAAAGCATGGCTATGAATCTCATCCTGTACGGCCACAATTACTGACCCCGGGTACGAATGGTCCGTGCGACCCTCAAGCACAGTGGGGTGGAGTATGATTACGTCGATATTCGCAAAGATAATGCCGGCCGATTGCGCGTAAAAGAGATCAACGCTGGCAATGAGAGCGTGCCTACACTGGTCTTCGGCGATGGATCGACCTTAACCGAACCCTCCCGGGAGACCCTTTTCGCCCATCTGGAGTCTTTAGGCTATGGCTTGACCCCTTTATCGACATTGGAGCGCATCTTAATCCATCTGGAAAATCCGCTGATCAGCATCTTCGGGACAGGTTTGGGGTTGGCGGGGTGGGTGGCTGATGCGATTCCGGTCGTGATTGTTGGTGCTTTTCTTGTGATACTTCCGTTTGTTGTGAGGGTATTCCGGAAATAAGCGACTGTATCTATCCCTCGAATCACCCCTTCACAAGCCCTCCTCAATCTAGTCGAGATAGATGTTATCCACACTCACATAGAAAATTGTGACCTGATTGGATAAACCCCTTAAAAATGTATTCGTATTCAAGCGATTTAACACTAAACCGCCCACCTTAGGACTGGTGATGATTAAGCGAGTTGTCGGATGTTCGGTTTTCGCCGAGTGAGATAATTAAAAATATTGACATCTATTCGGGCCAACACCAATCAGCCCTGCTCTCCTGCAATCTCCGTTTTCAAGCGCATAGCTACTTCGACAATCAAACTCAGTTCTAGTAATAAGAGGAATATAATATATAATGTAGACCTTATAAGTCTAATACGTGGGTTGTTGTCATTGTATTTTGCATATAGCTCGTCTCGCATGGTGGGAGATGGTGCGGGAGCAGGGTATGTTCCAAGCTCAGTTCCTTGGAGAACCAAACTTGGGGAGAATAGGTTCAAAATTTGATAGGGAGGTTCCTTATGTCAAGGTATTTGATTGAAGTTCCACATGAGAATAAGAAAGAAGCGTGTGAGAGAGCCATCCAAGTCTTTTTGGAATCGGGTTCACGCTTCGTAACCAATGCAGACTGGGGTTGCCACGACGATGAGCATAAAGCCTGGTTTGTCGTGGATCTGGATAGCAAAGAGGAAGCGAGGGCTCTTCTACCTCCGCATTTCCGGCAGGATGCGAAAATTATCACCCTGGAGAAGTTCACCATGGACGATCTAGAGCTTACCATGGAGCAGCATAAAGATTAGCCATCCAGCGAAATAAATTATCTATGATTAAGTCTTGGAAAGTGAAGGTTTCGTCTCTCGAGCGCGAGCCTCTGTATCCAATTTATCACATTATAGGGTTTCCTTTTTTTGAGCAACCTACCCGTTCGCTGCCACGTCCTAATCGGGATCTTGGGACGGCCGATCCTTAAAGGTAGCTTCGCATTGCTTGACAGGTACACAACCATCGGTTATCGTTAGCCCCGTCTTACTAATTAACCAGCAGTCGTTGCCGCTGTTACCATTGAGCTCCGCTCGATTCCCCTGACATCCGCTTGACTTCTGAAACCAAGGATTTTATTTTTTATGAACTTCAATCAGTTCAATCTTGATTCCCGTTTAAATGATGGGATTAAACGTGAGGGTTATCATAAACCAACGCCGATTCAGTTAGCGGCTATTCCTCTCGCCCTTGCCGGGCACGACTTGATCGGCACTGCCCAAACGGGCACTGGCAAGACGGCGGCCTTTGTTCTGCCTATTCTACACAAACTGCTCACAGGCCCACGCAAGCGAACGCGGGCATTAATCATCACACCAACCCGTGAGTTGGCTGAACAAATTCACCATGCCATAGGCAACCTGAGAGGGGGGACAAACATCCGCAGTATTGCCATTTACGGTGGTGTTGGGGCCGGGGCCCAAATTGAGGCGCTGCACCGCGGCGTGGAAATTGTGGTGGCCTGCCCGGGGCGACTGCTCGATCATATCCAAAATAAACATGCAAAACTGGGGCAGTTGGAAGTATTGGTGTTAGATGAGGCCGACCGGATGCTTGATATGGGATTCTTGCCTGATATTAAACGTATCCTCCAACACGTTCCCGTGCGGCGACAAACCATGCTATTTTCAGCTACTTTCCCCAAAGAGATCGAGCGCCTTGCAGCCCAGACTCTGCACAAACCTGAGCGGGTCGCCATTGGGCTTGCCCGGCCAGTTCACACAGTAGCCCATACACTTTACCCGGTGCCGCATCACCTGAAAAGGGGGCTGGTGATCAAATTGCTCCAACAGACGGATACCAATTCGGTGTTGATCTTCACCCGCACGAAACACCGCGCCCAGCGGTTAGCAAAACAAATAGCGGGCACCGGCTTCAAGGTAACCAGTTTACACAGCAACCGCACCCAGGGTCAGCGCCGTGCGGCCCTTAAGGGATTCAGAGAAGGCAGGTACCAGGTTATGGTGGCGACGGACATAGCGGCGCGCGGTCTGGATATTGATCGGATATCACACGTGATTAATTACGATATGCCCGACACTGCCGATGCTTACATTCACCGGATCGGGCGCACTGGGAGGGCCAAGCGTACGGGGGAAGCCTTCACCTTGATCACCGCGGACGATCACGCATTGGTACAAAAAATAGAGAAGATCATGAAGCAAAAACTGCCGCGGCAAACGCTGCTCGATTTTAATTACGATGTACCTAAACCGGATTACCCGCAAACTGCCCGGAAACCAAAGCCGCGCAACAAGCGGACATCGCCTTCTCGGCATAACTATCGCGCCCACCAGACCTGACCGATTGCCCCCACCTTAAAACCAGCCGAACACAATCGTCCAGCTGGTTTTCTTTTTTAACCAAGCGTAGGCGACAGCAGAGAGAAAAAAGCGACTAACCAAGGAGATAGCGACCTGAGCGAAGAGAAATTCAATATGCGGCCTATCAGGTAAGTAATCAGAACTATATCTGATGGGGCTGTCCCGAAGGGGCAGCCCCAATTTTCAGCTTTGGGTCCTGAGAGCTCTATCTGGAAACCGTGTTGCGCCCCGCTTCTTTCGCTCGATATAGTGCTTCATCGGTGATTCTCACGAGCTCTTCTGGCGAGTCGATCTCGTTTGAGAGTTCGGCGACGCCAATGCTTATCGTTGGCGATACGGAGTGTCCATTAAGTTTGAAGGCATACTGCTCTACTCTTTGTCGGATCGATTCTCCTATAGCTTCCGCCTCTGCAAGCGTCCTATGTCGCATGTAAGCAATAAATTCATCACCACCGTAGCGGCAGGCTGTCCCCTTATTCCCTACGATGTCTCCAATGATCTTCCCACATTCGGCGATGGTATGCGATCCCAATTGATGTCCGTGCGTATCATTGATCCGCTTCAATCCATCCATGTCCATCATCGAAAGCGATAGGGTTTTTCCTCGTCGCTTCGCCTTCATAAATGCTATGCTGAGCCTTTGATCGAAAACCCTTTTAATCGGAAGACCTGTGAGTTCGTCGATATTCACGAGCTCATCGACCCTTGTGTGAAATCTGTCTTCGAAGGCGTCTTCTAGTGCGAATTTCAAGATCGTAGTTCCGACGAAGATCTTGTCACCGGGCAAGAGCGGCGAATTATCGGTTCTTTGTGAGTTGACCCAGATGCCATTCCTGCTCTTGAGATCGGCGATGAAGAACTGCCGCTTGCGAGCGTTGTAGTCGATTCTGGTATGCATGCTCGACACAGCGCGGTCGGTAAGAACGATGTTGGCTTGGTCGGGGTTGCGTCCAATTACGGCAGAGGCGTCATCGAGGATGAATCTTTTTCCAAGATCGACCCCATTGAGAATCATGACAACGGGGTTCTGCTGGGATAATTTCGTAGCCAGCGTTTGATCGGATAGATCATTAAATGTCGTATCTTCAAAAACAGACATTCAACTCCTCCTCCAGGTTGACCGCGATCCTAATCTTATAACAGGGTGCTCGTCGCGCTGTATGGGTAAATTGTATTAGGTAGAGCGCGGCGCTAATAGGGTGTATTCTTTCTTCGTGGGGAATGATCTGTTCGAGGTTCTTATCATCCGATAATACTCATTATCGGACACACTTTCTTGGAAACCCCCTGGGGACGTTCGAGGACAATTGGTCTGGATACGAAAATTGATGATAATGGATTCTCTCCCTGTAAAGAATCCATTACCGTTGTAGGATAGCGCCGTTCGATTTCATCCTATATATTAATGAAGTAGCTTCTTAAGTTGGGGGATCCCATGATCCAGGCTCTCTCATTAACCGAATGTTGCTCATGTTCTGTCCGATGTATTATCGTGTCTAATGGGATCTCTCCATTCAATCACCATCTTCAATCTTCTCTAATCAAGGAATGCAAATCAAGTGTCATATAAGCTAAGTAATGGAATCACCCTCAATATTGCGCCAATCCAACTTAGTTCAGAAGAACTCACTCTTGGCAGTCTCCCATACTTGGATTAGGATGAGTTCAAGCGGTTGCGTGAGGAGCACTGGAGGACCCATGCCTTTCGTTTCGACCATGTAAAGAAAACGATCGCCAATCTTTCAATTGGGCAGTCAGAGCCGATGGGAAATCCAACCAAAGCTAAGGCTTCGGAGTACCGCTACCTCATCGCAAATGCCATACAGCGGAATATCCTAGTTTGGCTAGCGAATGAATTGGCGCTGACGGTACTTCGTGGACACAAACGTCTTCTGTTCTGGGGGCAAGCTGACAATGCGCTGTTACTAAGCAAAGCTCTCAATAAAGCCGATCTTCCCTCAATTCCAAACCTCGAAGTTGTGCTCTGATATGATATTGACTGCAGGATCTTTCGGACTAATGATGACTAGCATTATTTCGGGCTGGTAATCGATGTCTCGTCGTCAAATGTGATTGGCATACCTGTCAGCGAATTAATCAGCCGAGGTTTGAACATGAATGGCAGGTATGTCTGTAGGCGCGAGGATCCTGACGCTGAATATCTCCATCCAAGACTTGATCTGGTGGGGCGCGTCCGCAAGGTTGAGGGCTCTTCCTTAAGTCTTTCAGATTCAGAAGGGATTTCCGAAATTGGCGCAACAGTTGTGTTTCTTGGGCCCCGCGAAGAGAACCTTAGAGATGTCATCCAGCTACTCTGTGGTAGAGATGCAATAAGAGTATTGACAAAATTGGATAACCTTAAAAGGCCAATCAGTACAAGTGCAGGCAAGTATGCTCGAATTAACCAGACAATTGAAAGTCTTAGGAAACACGACATCATAATCGGTGGTAATGTTACTATCGAGATAGGATCTCTCCTGAGTTCTTCAAGTGTGAACTTCCCAACATCCGTTTCGACCTCAAGGCCCACTCTCTTGTTTGGTCCTCAAGGACGTAAGACAGGGCCATATCCAGATCCTGGAATTGTCGATCATGGTCCCTATATGTACATGCAACACTCACGCAATAATCCTTTAATTGCAGTGATTTGTGAATCAAGACACCGTGGCAGAGTCGAACAATTCATGAATATGCTACGAGAGGGATATCCAAAAGATTCGTGGAAAACCGAAAAGCGCCCGAATCCGTTTCCAGGAGGTATGGTAACCAAATATCGTTTGGCTGGTATGCGTATCGAGTATGAAGAATGCAAGAATCAAACACCAAAAGCATATGAAGATGCGGTCAACAGAATTCTCGAAAGGGTTCCGCAAACCCCTGATTTGGCCGTTATTCAAATAAGTGAGAATTTTCGAAATTTCCATGGAGATAACAACCCTTATCTTGTCTCCCAAGCCCATTTCATGATGTCTGATGTTCCAACTCAAGGGATTCAAATAGAAAAAATCGATCGGGTTGACGAAAGTCTATCGTACTTGCTGAACACAATTTCTCTGGTAATGTATTCCTAACTTGATGGAATTCCTTGGCTAATTTCCACTTATTGATATTCCAGTCCCAGAATGGAACGTGTATCAAGAATTGTTCGAAAGTCTCCTTACAACGCCTGAGCAGATTAATGATATCGAGACAGCTTCAATATGGCTTGCAAGTCTTAACTTACTGTTCTCCCAATCATGCGTTCGGCTTTTTCCGCGTACCAACAGGGAGCAGCTTGGAGCAGAGATCATTCAATCAATATTAGAGCGATTACAGAGAAAGGTATTAAGACAAGCGTGGCTTCTTACAGCGACAATTGCCATTGTCGTTGGTTCGTTCGCGATCTTGATTGTAATAATCACGACCAAACACGGGTGGGATTTTGCTGAGCCACGAACATATTTGATAGTCGTGCTATTCGGATTTTTCAGTTGGTTATACTTGGCGATTACTGGCCAAGAGCTTTCACCTCAAGCGTTCTATGATGCTATTCTCCGATTCCGTCGAGGAAGAGTTTATAAAGCCTACGGTATTGATGAAAAAGCCATCGAGCTTTTTCAAGGAATTGATTAACTAGGTTCATACAGGCGATCTAACATCGGGTTGGATCGGACCCGGTGCACGGCCAAATTTGATATCGTTCGTAGGCATACCGGGCCGCTCAGCTAGAGGCTGTTGGCCAGCGCATCGGAGGAAACCATAGGGATGATCAAGGAAGATAGCCGACTTCGTAACACACTTCCTCTCAAGGCAGTTGAATTCCTCGAGCATGCGGCTGGGGCTATAGAGCGGATTCTCCCACACGTTGAAGTTGACCCTTGGAATGATGGTCCTTGGGCGAGGGCGGAATCCGTGTGGGAATCTCCAAAACGAACTGGAATACGGGCACGGCTATCGGTTGGTACCGGGGATACCGATTCGAGCCGCTCATTCGAGACCATAGTTCGCCGGCGCCATGTGCCTGTCGTCTGCCAAGCTGCTGGTCAAACCCTTGACAAACGAGAATTTGACATATGCAAGAGAGTGGTCCTAAACGTTTCCAGGCTCATGCAAACTCCTGCAAGTTCTTGGCAATCGCCCTTTCCAGGTGCGCTCTCGCGAGCATTTGATGAGTACATAGTTGCCCTCCACCTTAACGCACATCACGGATTTCAGGCTTCACTAGCCCCAATTCTCGCATCACTCCATACGATTTCAGAGCAGAGCTATGAGAACAAAGCCCTCACCTTTGGATGCGTAGTTGAGCCGAAAAGGGCTTCCCCTGAAAGTTTCCAGCTATTCCCACGCGAATACCTGGCGACTAAGAAGTACAAGGCTTTATCAGATGGCAATAGAACTGCCTACCGCGTCTCGTCGGATGGAAGGATGACGGCGCTTGCTTCTCTAGACCGGATCGATTTGAGACCATTAACCGGGAAGCACTTCTACCCGGAGTGGGCTGAAAGGATGGCAAGAGCAAGTCGCTTCGGCCGGTGTGGCATCGCGCTGAATCGTCAAGGCGATATCTTGGTTCTTGAAGAGGGAAGCCTCCGTTTCACTTACCGATATGGGAAGTGGCAGTATTGGAATCACAGACATCTTCTTAATCTGCTTCGCGATCGAGCGAAGGCACAAAGGGTCCCGTCAAAGATCCTCGGACGAGTGGTCTCGGCCATCTATAGGGCCGCCCTCGATGTATCCTTTCGCCGCTCGGGAGCGCTTTTTCTCATCCTTCACAACAAGAAGGCATTGAGGGAGGTGGTGGGGACTGGTGATGTAATCCAGCACAAGGATCGAAGCCATATCGATCGCGACTTCGATGCGGTCCTCTCGAAATATAAGATTCAGTCTCTTCCTCGCCCCGTCTTGGTTGAGCTGGCTTCCCTCGACGGTGCTATTGTGATCGCAAACTCCGGTAAACTCCTTGCGTATGGAGCAGTTTTGAATCCGCGAGAGACTGATGAAGCGCATGGCGCCAAGGGGAGCAGAACGAAGGCTGCCATCAACGCATCATATTATGGCCTTGCGATTAAGGTCAGTGCCGACGGAGATATCACTGTGTACTTTGAGGGCAGGGAGTTCATCCGAATGTAGGAATGCTGGCCAGTTTGCTGCCTCGCGGTGTCCTCTGGATTGCATTGGCGCCGACTGAAAACTAACTAGAGCGATCCCCGCACGAGGCGCGAAATTAAGATTGGGTAACGTTGCGAGGCCGCCCAGCTTGAGGCTGATAGGGAAAGAAAGCTAATAAACAGGATCGGGATCGTGACAGCCTTTGTATTCAAAGCATTTCTCCTATGCCGGGATGGCGAATGAACGCCCACATCACTGCGACCAGACCAGTGTCGAGCAACCTCGGTTCCCACATCTGGAGTATTGGAACTGTTGGTATCTGTCCATCCAATACAGAATTACCATACCAGTATCGGGTGATAAAGACCAGCAAAAAAGTCGATTCGGCGTGATGAGATGAGAGCATACTGGAGGGGGATTAAGAACCCATTCATTCAGTGAAAAGCTGTACGATGGCATCCTGAGAAGCATAGCATGAAAGCTGCCGAGGATCACCTTGAACGCCTATGTCTTGCCCGGCATTTTCCACAGGCGTTCGCACCTTGAATGAATCCATCTAGTCATTGCAGAACTTATCCCGGCTCAATTAGAAAATTGTGATCTTAAGGTCGGCGAAGGGAAAACCCCGGGAAATGAGTTCGTATTTGAGCGATTTAACTCTTGGCCGGCTTGGCTTTTGACTCTAAGTAGTTTCAAGGTTATCCAGAAGCGTGTGGCCATTATCTGGTTTGAATCACTCCTTTAGATGATGTGTCCGACCAATTTTCAACTCTTTGTTTGCCCTCGTGATTCACCAATAACCCTAGACATTTTCCAAAGATTGCCTTATAGTTTAGCTCGCTTAACTATTTAGAGAGGTGAACTATGCCATCCGATCCGTTTGTTGCCACGCTTGAGGAATGGATTAACGTTTCTATGCACCGATCGATGCGTAATTTCATCTGCTATGCAAGAAAATGTGGTCTCTCAATGTCACATATCGGAGCCTTGTTCCATATCCATAGTGAAGGTATATGTGGTGTCACAGAACTTGGCAATCATCTGGATGTGACGAGCGCCGCAGCCAGCCAAATGCTGGAGCGTCTGGTGCAGCAGGAATTAATCTTGCGCACAGAGGATCCAAACGACCGGCGTGGCAAACAGATTGTCTTGACCGATAAAGGAAGCCGGATTCTTGAAGAAGGAATCCGTGCCCGGCAGAAGTGGCTGGATGATCTAGCGGAGACTCTGTCTTCTGGTGAAAAAGAAGCCGTCATGGCGGCGCTGGAAATCCTTATTGATAAAACCAGATCTCTCGAGTACCCCATCGAGCCCGAAAGTTAAGGTTCCTTTTAAGGAGTAGCTCCAACATGCTACGTTTGATCAAATATTTAAAACCGTATGTCCTTATGATCATCTTATCCATCGTGCTGCTGTTCGTCCTGGCAAACGCCGACCTGGCGTTGCCCGATTATCTGTCGAAGATCGTCAATAATGGCATCCAGCAGAGCGGGGTGGAGAACGCTGTTCCCAAAGCGATCCGGCAGAACGAGATGGACAGGTTGTTCTTCTTTATGAGTTCCGCGGAAAAGGCACTCGTGCTGGAGGATTACATTCTGGTGGAAGCAACCTCCCCCGATGCGCTCCCCTATCTTGAGGTATACCCTGCGCTCGCAGACGAATCGATTTACGTGCTCAAAGAAGTAGATCAAGCTGAAATCGATGTGCTGGATCCCATCATGGGAGAGGCTTTAGTGGTGGTTTCCGGTATCGAGCAAATGATCGTGGATCCATCCAAAGCTCCACCTCTGGGGGAGGGTTTTGACTTCGATCCATCGCAGATTCCTCCTGGCATGGATGTTTTTGACCTGCTGGGAATGATGCCAGCAGAGCAGCGCGCAGAGATAAGCTCGGCGATAAATGAGATGTTCGCCAGTCTGGGGAAGAACATGATTAACCAGATGGCGGTTGGTGCGGTCAAGACCGAGTACGAGGCGCTCGGTATGGATACCGGAGCGCTGCAAACAGATTACATTCTACGCACCGGTGGCACGATGCTTCTGATCTCACTTCTAGGAGGAGCCTGTACGATTACCGTTGGCTATCTGGCTTCGAGAACTGCTGCCGGGGCGGCGCGCGATATCCGCAAGGCCGTGTTTACAAAAGTGGAGAGTTTCTCGAGCGCTGAATTTAATCAATTTTCAACGGCTTCGCTGATCACCCGCTCGACCAATGATGTCACTCAGGTTCAAATGGTCATCTTCATGATCATGCGCATGGTCTTCTATGCACCCATCA